>NZ_MUEY01000007.1:0-321850 GCF_001995695.1 Salinivibrio sp. ML290
GTCTATTCTCGATACTTATATGTCTATTCTCGATACTTATATTAAATAAATGGTTATTTAAAAATAAAAAAAAAAGAGGTGATGCGTCACCTCTTTTTTATTGTTGATAAATATTGTAGTAGAAAGACCAACAGACAGTCGTTTTAATAGTTGGGTGTAAACCCAGTCTATAGCATGAAAAAATGGTTTGCGCTCTCTTTCGATCAACCGATGGCGTTAATGGATAGTCCGGATGTGTTTTTCTCTGATTTTGCTTTGTACATATCTTGATCTGCCGAGGCCATCAGTTCATCTAAATCACGAGGGGACCGATGGTTAAAGAGGGCACAGCCAATACTGAGCGATGGGTAGATATGATAGCGCTGCCATCGACATGCGGAGGCCTCGACCGTTTCTTTTAGGCTTTTTAGCACTTTGTTGACATCGCTAGGGTGTACATCTCGCAATACAACAATAAACTCGTCACCGCCCATTCTTGCGACCAAGTCTGATGAGCGGGTGCTTTGGTTTAGTGCTGAGGCGACATGGCTAAGCAATGCATCGCCAGCTTCATGACCGTATGCGTCGTTAACCTTCTTAAAATCATTTAAGTCGATATTGAGCAGCGCAAAGGACTCTTTTTTCTCTTGTGTGAGTGAATCAAGTTTTTCGATCGCGAACCGCCGGTTAGGAAGTTGGGTTAACTCGTCGACGAGTGCTTGTTTTTTCGCGATAAGAAAACTGCGATAGAAAAGTAATATCAGGCCATAAATAACGATAAATATGCCCGCGCTGATCACGTAAATCATGATACCTAGGCGCACGATTTCGGGCGAGCGTTTAAGTGTGTATTCGACGGCGAGAGACCATTCGCCGCTAGGTAAAGAAATCGGGACTGTAAAGTCGGCATTGACAACTGTCGATTGGGAGCCATAAAAGTAAGCCAGTGTGTCACTGTTTTTGATGGCTACATTGGCGCCACTGAGATCGTATAATCCGACTTCACCGAGCATCTTGATATGGTCAATGACAACACTGACTCCTCCCCAATAGTCCGATGTATCTGTCGGGGAGGAGAAGATAGGAAACCGTGCAATGATCGCTTGACCACCTTGAACGAGGTTAACGGGTCCGGCGATGTAAACGTCACCAAGATTTCGTGCTTTTAATACCGCACGGTACTGGTCTGGCCGGGTGCGAAAGTCTAATCCGATGGCAGCTTGGTTCCCTTCGAGAGGATACACATGACTGATAATATTATCGGGCGCTAAACCCACATTGCGGACATAATCTGCCTTGTCTAGGAGTTTTTGCGCCACACTGTCCCAATTGGCCATGGCGAATTCCGGATCAATGGTGACCACGGTCGCCAAGCTATCAGCGACATAGGTATCATGATATATCGCCGCCTCAATCCGGGACCGTATCAAGGAGGCTTTACGATTAATGTCCTCTTGCTCTTCTTGGATGACTCGGTTGACGATAGTGTCGCCAATGAGAGCCGTCACGCCTACTGCAGCACCTAGGTACGCGAGCGTGAAAAGGATAAACCAAGTTTTAAGGCGGCGAGGTAAAACCATATTGCTCCAAGCTAAAAAAGGGGAAAAGAGCCATTCTCTTCCCCTTAAGCATACTCAATATTTCTGTATGCGATCAGTTTATGCCATATTTTTTCAGGATTTTTTCAAATGTACCATCTGCTTTTATCGTATTAAGCCCTTTATTGTAGGCATTGATAAACATCTGGCTATCGGGGTTGGCTTTGCCACTCGTGACATGTAAAGGGTTGGTTGAGAGCGCCTGGTCAGTAAAGGCAAACTGGTTACTATCAAGCCCTTCTTCTTGCATCACTGATTGGGCGACGATCTTGTCTTCCAAGGTCAGGTCAATACGGTCGGCGAGCAGCTTTTTCAAATTGGTTGCTAAGTTATTGGCAGCGGGTTTATCAAAATGCGTCGCCTCCAAAAACGCATCACCATAGCCGTAATCGCGCACAATACCAACCACTTTTCCCTGTAAGTCATTCAAACTCGAGAACTGAAAAACGTCATCTGCACGTTTAATAAACGTTAGCTGATTGCTCATATAAGGGTTGCTGTAACGCAGGAACTCAGTGCGTGCTTCAGTGTGCCAAGTGGCGGGAAGCAAGTCGATATTCCCTTTGCTGACAGCATCGAGGGCGCGAGCCCATGGCATGTTTTTAAACTCGACTTCATAGCCTTGGGTGGCCATCGCAGCTTTAACAAGCTCGACAGAAATCCCCGGCCGATCGGGATCTGTAGTCACAAAGGGTGGCCACGGATCCTGAGCCGCTGTCAGCGTTCTTGCCATCGCACTAGGTACCAGTAATAGTATTGCCAAGCTAACGGTAAACAGCTTTTTCATGTTCTCTCCTTGTTATTATTCCTTTGATTACGTTTTAAATTTCCCCATTTGTGCTTTGATGTCTTCACTTAGAGTGAGCACTTTGTCGGTGCGTGCTGCGTTTTCTTGTGCACCTTCAGTCACGTAATTGGTTGCTTCTGAGGCTTCATTGATTGCTTGACTCACTTCATCAATGGCTTGACGTTGCTCGTCAGTGGCTTGCGAGATTTGTCCACTACGCTCGGAAATATCCGTGATGGTCTCGCGTACCTGACTGACAGACTCTTGCGACTCAGAGACACGACCGGCGGTGTTTTCTAAGATACTACCAATGCGTTTTATCTCTTTTTCTACCGACTCAGTCGCTTCACTCAACGACTTGATGTTGGATTGAATTTGCTCGGTGGACTCACTGGTTTTGACTGAAAGACTACGTACTTCGTCAGCCACCACCGCAAAGCCTCGGCCTTGTTCACCCGCACGCGCCGCCTCAATCGCAGCGTTCAGCGCCAAGAGGTTGGTTTGTTCAGAGATATCATTGATGACGTTCACGACATCTGAAATTTTCTCGCCTTCCTCAAGCAGTTTATGCATTTCAGCATTCACGTTCTCCATCTCTGAACGCATATTGATGATTTCAGAGGCTGAACTCTCAATGGTGCCGTACACTTGGTTAACCAGATCAGTGGCCCCCGCTGCACGTGTGGCGGCATCGTTCGCCGTATCCGCAACGGTGGCAATGGATTGATTCATCTGCGTRGCGGCGGCAGCAACGGTAGAGAGGCTTTGTTTCTGYTGCTCCAAGCGTTCCGCRTTSGTGCGMGCCATTTGCCCACTCTCTGCCGAAACTTCAGCGAGATTGATAGATGCTTGAGTCACTTCATTGACGATTTCACGTAACGAAGCGGTGAAGTGGTTAATATGCTCGGTGATCTGGGCGAATTCTTTGTATTTCGGTGCTGGTATAACGGTAGAGAGATCGCCATCACCACTGGCGAGTTCTCGGACGCGCCCAGTTAAATCGTTGAGCGGTTTAACGACGGTGGCAGTTAAGGCCAAAATTAAGAATACGATGATCACAAGATCGAGCACTAGCAGCTCAATGAGGCTTCGAGTGAGGGTCTCGGATAACTCCGCCTCTAGCCTGTCGGTATTGTAGAATACCTGAAGTGTCCCCACTTTGTTGGTTTCACCATACTCGGTAAATGAAAGCTCACTTTCTTCGTTGGGCATGGACTCGTACATCGATTTTTCGCCGTCGCCAATGTCTTTCGGCTGGCGTTGCCCTTCGTCATTGGGTGGCCCGAGGCGCAGAAAGACGATGGCAGACCCTTGATTATCCAGTATTCGCACCGCTTTGATATCGGGTGCTTTTAATTCGGCAGAAATCGAGAGTTTGGCCGCTTCCAGGTCGAAGTCCCAAATGGCTTTGGGCAAACTGAGATTCATACGATTGGTGGCATTTTCCACTGTGGTCTCAAGCGCGCTATTCAGTTCCTGTTTGGTATTTTGATAATCAATATAACTTGATATCCCTAATACCACAGAAACAGCAATAACCACTTGAGTGACAAATATTGCTTTTAGACTCTTAAACATAGCGCTACTCTTCCATTTACATTGTCATGCGACCTGACTGCGGCCACTTTCCCCTCGAGTGTTCATTATTCACCCAGGTGTTCTTTCATTATCTGTTCAATATTGATTTTCTTTAGTCCTTGGTTGACGATGTCACGCCATTTTTGCCCTTCGGCATTGTCGGCAAACGCAATGTAGAGTTTTTTATCAACCAAGAGTTTTTTGTTCATTTGTAGATTGGCTTTAACGGCACTGAGAGCAGGGTCATTCTCTTTGAGATAGTCCAGCACATTGGCATCCACGACGGCTAGCGGGATACGTTCACGTCCTACTTTTTGTAAATTTTGTGTGTCACTGGTGACCGCAGACGACTTGAGTGTGCCATTCGCAATGCGCTCATCTAGTTCTGGTGTGTTGACATAGCCACGCACCACACCAATGGTATGTTGAGTAAGATCATCAAGGGTTGACCACTCGATAGGCTTATTGACGTTTTCAACGAACCCGAGCGGGCCTGTGCCTATGGGGTCAGAGAAGATCAGTTCGTCTGTTTCGTAGTGATATTCTGGGAAATAGCCAGCGTACTGCGCATCATTCTTTACCAAATACACAGTGCGCGACCACGGGTAAAATTCGACGTTAAGTTCGTGCCCCATGGCTTGTACGGCTGCACGCACAACCGCAACGGATGCGCCCTGATCAGGCAAATTTTTGCCAGAATAAGGCGGCCATTCGAGCGATGGCATGGTGAGAACATCGGCTCGAGCTGGTGTTGCTAGAAGAAGGGCCGAGAAAACGATGGCGAACAGATGCTTGAGCATAATGCCTCCAATTTATCCATAATTCTCTTAAGCGTAGACGAGATAAAAATAGGTGGGTGCAGTGATCGTTTATTTGTCGAAAGATATGCGTTTTTTATTGTCATAATGTGATGAAAATAAACAATTTTCTGGTCGGGCCAACAGAAGAGAAGACGATGACTAGCCGGAAATACAGGGGGGATTTCTGGCTTTGTCTATAAACCTGGCCGTTTTTGTCTTTGAGTTAGACAAAAAAGCCGCTGCTTTAAACAGCGGCTTGTTAGTGAGCGATTAATCACGCTCAAGGCTGACGTTAGAGTAGCTACGGTAGCCACGTACCATTACATGGTACTCGGTACCTTCTTTTGCACTGATACGACAGGTCTCATCGTTGCCATAGTCATAAGGACGACAGTCCCAGTTGTTAGTAGTGGGTTTGCTGCCCGCTTTTACATAAAGGTCGGCATCACCCGTGCCACCGCTCATTGCCACATTCACGTTACGGCTGCTATCAACTGTGAACGTAAAAAAGGTTTCACTGCCGCTGCCACCACTTAAACCGGTAACCGGCTGGTTGGGCTGAAGCACGTTTCCACCGTTGTCACCACAACTTGCATCGACGCCTACGGTATTAAATGCATCGATAACGTCTTGCGCATTGTAAGCCAAGTCTTGCGTGGCTTTCACTACGCCGCACGCACCTTGGTCAAATGTGCTGCTGGCGGTCCAGTACAGTTGGTTCGCGGTGGTGAATACTTCGAAGCCTTTGCGAACATCCCAGTTTGCTTTGTTAGCGAGGAGGTAGAAAGCACGGTTATATACGCCGCTTGAATAGTGCACATTCATGCCATCACGGTACTGGCTGGCGTCATCAATTGATTTGCCATCGCGTGAAGGTTGGTCAAAATAGCGCAGACCACCAGTGCCTTTAAAGATGTCGGCACCGACCACCCAATCGACTTCATCATGCATGTAGTATTCTGCAGCTTCACCGGCAATATCAGAAAACGCCTCATTGATCCCGCCCGACATGTCTGCATAGATGAGACCAGAGTTTTGCTCAGTAAAGCCGTGGCTGACCTCGTGGGCACTCACGTTGATATCGACCAGTGGGTAGAACGTTGATTTGCCATCCCCGAATGTCATTGAGCTACCATTCCAGAATGCATTCTCATAGTCGTTGCCGTAGTGGACGCGCATAGTGAGCTGGAAAGTCAGAGGTGCGGTGTTCATCCAATCTTGGTACATGTCAAAAACAACGTTACCGAAATAGTGCGCATCGTTCAGTGCAGAGTAAGCGCCGTTAACATATCTTTCGTCGTTGTAGTTACTGCTATCTGTACACGGGTAGGTGAAGGCAGTGCTGCCTGTGGTACCGTTCTCTAGATCGACCGTTTTCACTTTGTCGTTTTCTAACGTACACGTGGTGCCGGTTTTGTCGATAGGGAAGCCATCATAGTCCGTGCCATAAATATATTGGCCCGTTTTTTCGTTCCCACCAGGGCCTGTTCCAACGGCAGTCGCATGATTAATACCATCCCAGTGCTTCAAGATCTCACCAGTGTCGGCATCAATCATATAAAAAGGACGGCTTGGGTCGTCACCAGCGATAAAGAAATCAACGATGTAGACGAGCTGCGCCTTCTGCTCATCATCCAGCTTGACCACCAAGCGAGTGTTCTCGTTTTCAAATGGGGCAGAGGTAATGGTTTGTTGGTTCTGCGTGAAAGCAGCCTTCGCGGCTTCCAAGGCCGCTTGGCTATTGAGCGCGGGTGAGATAGAGGTGATATCGTTCGCGACACCTTGTGCCATGGTACCGTAGACGTCGCTACGTTGACCTTGTTTTTCTGTCGCGACGACAGCCGTGTCAATAACGGGCACACCTTGATAGGTTTGCTGGTAACGCACTTTGACTTTGCCGTTTGGCAAGGTGACACGCTTCACTTCTTTAAACCCTAGTGGGTTGGCTTGTGAACCTGATGGCGCATAAACACCTGCAGGTTGGTCTAAGACCTGACTTAGCATTGCATCATCAGTGACGTTAATCAGTTCTGCACTCAGTGCCGGTGTGCTAGCGACAACGCTAGAGGCGATAAGCCATGTCAATTTAGAGAGTTTCATTTTATTGCCCTAATTGTTGTTGAAAGATTCCTTTCTTCCCAACTGCACAATAGGAAGACGAACATGTCGGTTCGCATCTTTAACGTGGCCTATCAATACAATCATTTACAAGCTCGTTACAATTAACAGTGTAAACAATAAATTACGCTATCGGCGTGTTTCAAACGTCAATGAGGTAGAAAACGCATGGTGACTAGTTTATATGACAGTTGTGCTGGTTAATCATTAATTAATGACCATAATTCTTTACAGAATAAATGACTGTTCATTTATGAGATATTTACCGCAATATTGATGAATGAGCTTGCCGCCCAAAAAAGAGGTGAAGGCCACAAATTAAGTGACCTTATTGTTATTTGTGGGGAGTGAAGCGGTCAGCTTGTTAAGGATTACTGATACGTCGCCACATACAGGTTTTGTCGCCTGTCTGGGTGTCAGTCAGCCAAGTATACTGGCA
This sequence comes from Salinivibrio sp. ML290, assembly GCF_001995695.1. Taxonomy (NCBI): domain Bacteria; kingdom Pseudomonadati; phylum Pseudomonadota; class Gammaproteobacteria; order Vibrionales; family Vibrionaceae; genus Salinivibrio; species Salinivibrio sp. ML290. The sequence goes on from NZ_MUEY01000007.1 coordinate 7,300, forward strand.
ATTATCATCGTAGCTATAGCGCCCTGTCTGTACTTGAAAGCGACCTAGCTCCGTGTCTTGCAGAGACGTGAAACGACCATCTTTAAGGATTGAGAAGTGCAGGTGCGGACCTGTTGATGAACCGCCTTGGCACAAGGCGACTGTGCGTTGGCTAGCATAGGTACCGATTTTTGTGTTCTTACTGACCCACTGATTGTTGTTCACTTGAATCCCATCCATGTGGTAATAATTGGTTGCCCAACCATTATCGTGCGTGACCCGTAATTGGCAGCGAGATAGCACAGTGACATAGCCGTCATGTGCGGCTGTGACACTGTAGGTTGTCCCGCCCCAGCGAGGCCAATCGTATGAGACGTCGATGGATGAAAGTGGATAGCCTGAACCCGAGTGGGCATGTGGACCATTTGGAACCCAAGCATATCCTTGACGCCACGGCCACTGCATGAACCCAGTGGGTGGTGCAACCTGTGTTTGTAATGAATGTCGTTGTTGACCCAGTGGCTTTTGATCACTAAACCAAGCTTGATAGTGCGCTTTCCATGCTTGCCAATCACTGGGCGTATTAAGTGCGCTGACTAGCACTTGTGTCGCATGATGCGCCATTTGAGTGGTAGGTTTTTGGGACTGGTATAACAGAGAAGATAGAGTTGCCGCCGTTTGTTTAATGTCTTCGAGCAGCTTGAGTTTGCTGATCCGATCGAGGGCGATGTTTTGCGCTAAAGCAGGCTCATTTGTAATCAGCGTTGTAATCACAATACGCGGGTCGATACCAGATGCGCCGCTCCAGTGCATAACAGCTTCACTCACCGGTTGCCAGTGTGGGAGGTGTGATCCGAGAAACGCATTGATATCGAGCGGATACTGCCGTGGTCGAAAAGTCAGGTCTTCTTCCGTGACTAACTGACTATTAATGCCGACATTTTCAAGGCTTGTCACTGGGCGTGTTTGTACGTGATTTGCCATCAATGTATGTGCTTGCGATGAGATTGAAAATGCAATAGCGCAGGCTGTAGCAAGGTGGGATAAACGAATCATGCTATGCTCTCCTTTCATGGTATGAAAAGTAAGCGTGGCACGAAATGCCTTGCTTTCTAGTCATTATTGTCAGTCTGCGATTGCCTAAAAAGATTGAATGTAATGAAGAAGACACAATGATAGAAAGTGTGATACCGGCCATCCGCTGGCCGGTGATAAACGCGTTGGGTTTTATGGTGTACGGCGTTGACTTGCACTTTGCGATTTCACTGCAGGAACCGGATCTTTCGGCCAGAATAGACTAGAGGGGTGTTGTTTGATTTGTGTCAGTACCGCGGTTCTCACCGACTTAATGTCTAATTCACAGTTACGAGAGCGTAGAGCGACGAATAACGCCAAACCAAAGCTGACCCAAAGGTTAATAAAGCCGATCATTAACACAAAGAATAGGCTGGATAATACTGTCCCCCATGACTGGAAATCACTAATATGTGCGTATGCCGCGTGCGCAGATGAGAACGCCACGTGGCGTATATCTAGGGGGATCTCAATCAGGTAGCCCAAATAACTCGTCATGCCCAATAAGACACCAAAAATAAAGTTACCACCCAGTGCGCCATAATTTTCGTGAATGTAAAAAGCCGCTTTCTCACGGTGTTTAGTGGGGATGACCCGAAACAACCGATGGGCGACTAATCGATCTTTTAGCTCAATATAATCCGCTCGGTTATCTAAAATGCCGGTGATGATGCCAGATAAAAACAGCCACACACCGGCGATGCCAGCATAGAGCCAAGCCAAACCACTAAGTGGATGAATGGCTGCTTTTTGATAAGCCGCTTGTTCGCTACTCAGTAATGGGCTGTGACAAAAGTGGCTAAAAAGCAGGCTTACTAAGATGCTCACAGTGATGGCTGCAGTAATGTTTCCCCACACTGCAAACCATTGAGAGCGGTTTACATTTATTAACAGGCGCGCGAGTTTTTTACTGCGTGTCCGTCCTTGTTTGTTTTTCTCTACGTGCGCAGCAAAGTTTGCTGCAGTCATCGCGGGCTGCTTGGTGGCAATGGTAAAGTGCAAAATGTGTACGAGCATAAAGCCAACGCCGTAGTTTAGGCTGACCAATAGCGCATTATTAAGTGGCGCAAGCTGCAGGCTTTCGATATACATCTTTACCCACGCTAGTAGCGAAATAATCACCCCAGCACCACAGGCCCCGCGCAGGATTTTAAAATAATCCTTTTTGGTCTTGGCAATGTAGTGCTCGCCGTGGTTACTTTTGTTTTGGGTGACACTTTGCGCAAAGGTGCGAGTGCTTTTGCGGTAAATCGCGCGCACGCTGTTGCGCTCGGTCACCGAGGTAAGTAGTTGTCGCCAAAGGTTAAGCACGCAACGCGCTTTTTGGTGAGGATGGCGAAAATCTAAGATTTGAATCAGCAGTACCATGCGGTTCAACGTTTGATCAAGGCGCTCGAGCATATGCGAAGCGTGTGCGGAGAAACCCATTTGGCTGATGCCGCGTGCGCGGATCCGTTTTACCTGTTGTTGGCATTGTTCAATCATTACCCAAAAATGGGCTGTGTCTTGGCCAGATATGTCGTTGGCCTTGATAGCCGCGACCAAGTGGCTGGTTTCACGTTGAAGCGCAATGAACGGTGAGTCGATTTCACTCAAACGGCGGTCTATACGAAGTAGCTCAGGGTCTAGCTCTTCTGCCGCAATCCAGATAGATAGCATTTCTAGCGAATAACAAAGCTCGCTTTTGATATAAGCGCCTGTTGTGCGAATAGCCTCTGTAGGGGCGTTTTTCACCAACAGACAATAAAGCTTAAACCAACATTTATGGGAAATGGTTTTAACCCACGCTTTGTCTTCACCACCGACAAAGTAACTGAGCAAGTCATTGATATCGTTGCAGCGTTTTGGCGGCGGATTGACTTTATTGTAAAGGCGGCGAAAAATTTCGGTGACGAGCCCGTTTTTAGAAAAGATCCCCAATTGCACAAATGCGGGTGACAGTTTTATTTTCTTTGCCTCATTGCACACGCTGTTGGCGAATAATGCTGCTTGAGAAGGGGAGTTGGCTAAGGCTAAGACAAGTTGTTCAAGACGCAGCTCTGCCAGCTCGGGTTCACCTTCACGAAGATAGGTAAAAAATATATCAAGGCGCTCTGTGTCGCTGGCACAGAGTGAGAAACCGTCTATCACTTTAAAGGCCGGTGTAATTGCAGGCATATATCAATTTTCTTATCAGTAGATAGTCAACGCGCGCGTAGTCTACAAGAGGGAGTGAATAGGGGGAAGTAAAAGTGTGTTTAGATCACATCTGCAATGTTCTGACTTGGAGGCGACAAGCATGAATTTTATCTCTATCCTTGTTCGTTTAATAAAAAAAAGCTTTTTTATTAATATCTTGGATAAGATGGTATAAATGCACCATCATGAGTCGATGCTATCGGCTGAGCCAACTGAAGAGGCCTTTAAGGGGGAGCCATGATCAGAGAAATTACCCGACCTGACTTTGCGTCGTTTTGGCCAACATTCTCAGCCATTATTAAGGCAGAAGAAACCTATGCGTTGGATCCTGACATGACGCAGCAAGAGGCTTTTTCGCTTTGGTGTGAATCAACACTGGAAGCCTATGCATTGGTAGAAAATGATGTAGTTTTGGGTATTTACTACCTCAAATCTAATGGAATGGGCCCAAGTCGCCATATCTGTAATTGTGGTTATATGGTGGCCAACGAGGCGAGAGGAAGAGGCATCGCACGCCTTTTATGTGAGCATTCACAGGAGAGGGCGATCGCGTTTGGGTTTCAAGCCATGCAGTTTAATAGTGTGGTCTCGACCAACGAGGTGGCGGTAACGCTTTGGCAGAAACTCGGCTTTTCGATTGTTGGTACCATCCCTCGAGCGTACAAGCATTCGCAATTGGGGTTGGTTGACAGTTATGTGATGTACAAATGGTTATAGCATCGCTCAGTATCAGAAAGGTGAAAGCGCTCTCAGTCATTTTACTGGTCACCCAACTCGTGCTGATTGGCTTTTCTTACTACTACCGGGGCATGGCGAGTGGTGAGCTACAAAATATATCGACAGCGGCAGGTAATCATCTTGATGAGTACCTGTTTCGCTTGCAGCACTATGATCGCTTGGAGGCCCTTCTTGGTTACGCTGCGGCGGGTGTTTGGTTATTAACAGTTACTATCTTGAATGTCGGAAAAGCGACAAAGCTCGTGTGGGCACAAGTATCGATTGTTGTCCCTATGGTGATCAGCTTTTTACTGAGTTTTTTCTAGCGCCACTGAGCCGGATAGGAATAGTCTCTCCCTTCGGTTGTGGCAAGCATAGTCGCGTTAATTAGGTACGCTCCGATCAGCCTACAATAACCACTATGGACTGGAATCAGCAGACTTGTATGATGAACCCTCATCAATGACAATGATAGCCATTCTCATTAATTCTCGTTTATTAGATATGACGCAATTCGCTTTCATACAGTCACTGTGCCCTGTAGCTTTGCCTGATCCTGACACGTCAGTATTAATGGTTCAGTTTGATGTACAGCATTATTCCCCAATGCTATTTGCCAAGCTTGGTATTGAGATGCCCGAGGCGATTCGTCGGGCTGTGTGTAAGCGGCAAGCGGAGTTTTTGGCGGGTCGTTATCTGGCAAAAAAAGTACAAATGAGTCTGGGAGTGATGCCGATTGAGATAGCTATCGGTGACAGCCGCGCACCGGTTTGGCCATCAGCATGGACGGGAAGCATCAGTCACAATGATTCGTTAGCCATATGTGCGATGACGCCTCAGAGCAATGAGCATCAAGGCGTCGGTATCGATATTGAGTCATTGATTGATGTGGATAGGCTATCGGAGATGAAGGGTGTGGTCGTTACCGAAAAGGAGCTGGCGGCGCTACCCAGCAATGTACAAAATTTAAGTGGGTTGATGACTCTGTTGTTTTCGGCCAAAGAGAGCATTTTTAAAGCCTTGTACCCTCAAGTTAAACGCTATTTTGACTTTTTAGATGTCGCCTTTTTGCGGATGGACGACCAATGGTTGTACTTTGAGCTGAATACAAAGCTTTCTGACACCTTATTGCCCGGTCTGCAGGGAAAGGTGTATTACTCTAGGATGGATGAACGAGTGCTTACCTTTACGCGTTCTGAATATTTCATATGATAATAATTATCATTTATTGAGTTTGTGTTATCGGGCGGTTACAATCGATTTTTTTAGATAGGTTGTGTCCATGGATAGTAACACGCTGAATGCGAAGCCAGTTTTAAGGCTTGCGCTGCTTATTAACATGCTCTCTGTTGGAACCTTGATGATGGTGATGCCGTTGGGTCCCGATTTAGTCCGAGATATTGGCTTAAAAGGTGAGCACATCGGATACATCAGTGGCGGTGCGACGTTTGGCTCCGCAATCATTGGTTTTTTTCTCGCACCGGTATTAGACCGTTATGATCGACGAGCCGCTTTGACATTGTTTCTCCTACTTCGTTCYGCCCTGATTGCCTTGTGTGGATTAGCGACAGAGCCGAAACAGTTGTTACTTATTTTTATTGCCGCAGGCTGTTTCTCCGGCCCTCTTAGCGGCTTAATCATGGCGTCTGTCCTTGATGTAACTAACGTGGCGGAGCGAGGTAGGGCGATGGCCTTCGTTGCCAGTGGATTTTCTCTGGCGGCGATCATCATTGTGCCAGCTTCTTTGATGTTGGCGCAGTGGATGGGTTGGCAGATGACGTTCTTTTTCTTTGGTGGCATGGGAGTAATATTGGCGGTCGCCGTCAGGATCTATATGCCATCGCTGGTCCCACAGGCAAGCGCGATGACAAGTCCAACAATGCGTTCGGCAGGACTATCTAAAATGATCGGCTCCACGCCGTTTGTACTCGCGATGGCGATGATGGGGTTGACACTCTTTGGACATTTTCTATTGGTGCCAAACTTGTCGGCGTATTTCCAGTTTAACCTTGATTTCCCGCGGAACGAGATCAGTTACCTTTACCTCTTGGGTGGGGTGATGAGCATTTTAGCGATGCGTTACAGCGGCAGAATGATGGACAAAGGCTCAGGGCAACCGGTGTTATTTGGCTTAAGCGTGATTGTCGCTATGGTGGTTTATTATGGGTTTATCAGCGATAGCACGGATAAGTGGGTCTATCTGATTTTTATGATTTTGATGGCATCGAGTTCGGCGCGTAGTGCGGTCCTGGCAGCGTTTACATCAAGGGTACCACCACCACAATACCGTGCCGCCTTCATGACGTATCAATCAACAGTGTCTAATTTGGCCGCTGGTAGTGCAGGGATTGTCAGTTCCATCTATCTTGTTTCAGGGTCTGCGAATCAATTAGTAGGGCTCGATAAACTTGCCACAATGACTATCATTAGTGCGCTCGCGGTTCCTCTGCTTGTTTGCTGGTTTATCCCATCACTTAAACAGTCTCAAGCTTCACAACAAGTTCCGGGTTAATTCCCGGAGCCATCCCACTCCGTTTTCACCCTTTACCTGTACGTTTTTCGCTCGTCTTACCGGCTTGGTCGTTTTGCATTGTGAATATCTACGCAAATTTTCATGATCAAACGCAAATAATAATAAAAAAGATTATCAATTGTCTGCGGTTGGGATTGAGCGTAAAATAGAAATCATTATCATTTGCACCACCATTTATATGGAGTGGTTAATTTTTGATGGACAAGGAGATAGCGTGTTTAAGTTGACTCGCCTGAATCAGGCTTTATGTGTAGTAGGTATGGTTTCTTCATTTACGGTAATGGCAGACACGGCCAATAACGACGTTAATGAAGTGATGGTGGTGACGGCGAGTCAGACAGAGCATCCGGAGCTCACAGCGCCGGCTTCTGTCTCGTATATTACTCGCGAAGACTTGGATAACCTTGTAGTCAATGATGTTGCTGAAGCGATTGAAAAACTGCCGGGTATTCACATCAACGCGGGCACAACATACGGGCGGAATGAGATCAAAATCCGTGGATTGGATTCAGATTATACCCTGCTGCTAATCAACGGTCGTCGGATTAACTCTCGAGATGGACTCCTTAGCTCTTACGGTAACGATTTTGATCTGTCCAGCATTCCGATGTCAGCGGTCGAGCGTATCGAGGTAACCCGTGGCCCTATGTCATCTTTGTATGGTGCCGATGCGTTAGGGGGCGTAGTGAATGTGATTCTTCGCAAACCCACAGAAGAAACGCAGGGCTCTTTGGGTTACCAGTTTGATGGCATTACTGAGGGCTCTGGTGGTAATACTCATAAAATGAATGGCTACGTCAGTGGCGCCCTAGTTCCTGACACCTTATTGGGGAACCTGATCATTGAAAAAAGTGATCGTGATGCGTGGCGGTCAAACCAATCCGTTAACCCAGATACGGATGTGCTGGAGGAACGTGATGAGTTGAGCTTGTACTCCAACCTGACATGGCTGGTGAATGATCAGCAGGATATCGAGCTTGATCTTAACTACAACACAGATGACCGTGATGCGGATTGGAACAACTGGGGTAACGCCGTAAACAATGTGCAGGAAATGGAGCGTTACAACCTGGCATTGACCCATTACGGTTACTGGGAGGCGATGAACTCTCGAGTGCGTTATAACCTCGACCATTCTGAATTGCGAGATGACTCAGAGCTGAATAGTGCAGTCGGTGATATCGAGCAAACCAATAACACTATTGATGCCCAGCTTTCTGGTTATTTAGGCGATCACCTTCTCACGGGCGGCGGCGAATTTCGTGATACTAAACTGGAAAATAACCTGACGCTGACGACCGATTCAGTGCACTACAGTCAGGCGGCGATTTACCTGCAAGATGAAATTTCGCTAGGCGACTTGGCACTGACTCTGAGTGCGCGTTATGACGATCACGAGGTGTACGGCGGTGAGTTTAGCCCGCGTGCTTATGCGGTTTATACGATCACTGACAACTGGGTAATTAAAGGTGGTGTCGGGGAAGCCTTTAAAGCGCCCGGCCTGAATCAGTACAGTGATTCTTACTCGGTGCTAGCGTGTCGGGGTAAATGCCATGTGGTTGGTAACCCGGATCTAGAGGCAGAGACCTCACGGAGCTATGAGCTGGGAACCAGCTATGAAACTGCTCACTGGGGCGCCGGGTTAACCGTGTTCGAAAATGACATTGATGACATGATTGAGGCGGAAACGTGGGATCGCGTCAAAACTGAGTTGAGCTACTTCAACGTCGACGAGGCCGAGATCAAAGGGGTAGAAACATCGCTATGGGCCGACATTACCGACACGGTCAGTGTATCGGTGAATTATACCTACAGCGATGCAGAAGATAAAAGCACGCAGACCGATCTGCTCAATACGCCCGCCCATGTGGCTAATGTTCAACTCGACTGGCAGGCGAGAGACAACCTTTATGCTTACACGTCATACCAATACACAGGCTCTCAATACGCAAAAAATGGGTCGGATGTGGTGAAGCTAGATGCTTATGGCACGCTGGATCTAGGGGCTCGCTATCAACCTGTAGATGACCTGAACTTGAAGCTGGGGGTCACCAACCTTACTAACGAAGAGCGAGATGAGACCGCGATAGACCTGGATTACATCATGAAAGCACGCAGCGTCTATGCTGGCGTTTCATACGACTTCTGATAACAACATTCATCAGGACCACCTGATGCCAAAGGAGCCAACACAGGTTGGCTCCTTTTCGTACACAAAAGCAATGTGATGTCACCTTATAACAACTAAACCTACCGAGTTAATACTAAACCTGTCAGTTTGCAATTAAATGCAACAAAAACAGGCTATTGTGTAAATGGAGTTGTGACATGCAACATACCCAACGTGAGAGGCTAGGATCGACCCCCGTATTCTCACCCGACAGAGATCTTTTTTTCTCATCGGAATACAAAACGGTCAGTGGAAAGGGAATTAGCCAAACGATTACTACACCCGCTATCTATGGTGAGCAACGCCAGAGCGCGTTCCAGCAAAAAATACAACAAGCATTCGCGGACGAAAAATCTAAAGGCGTCGAAAATCCGATTTTAATGGGGTCGATTCCGTTTGATGTATCTGAACCGTCTTGTCTCTATATTCCTGAATCTGTTGAGGTGACGGAGCACAACGCGGCAATGCCCGAACCCAATGGAATACTCGCACGTGAGCCTTTACAGATATTGGCTAAACGTAGTGAACCCGATGAATCGTTGTTTAAACATGCGGTTGCAGAGGCCGTAAAAAAGTTTCAGCGCACTGAATTAGAAAAAGCCGTGTTATCTCGGGTACTGAACCTAGAGTTAAGTGATGCCATCTCCGCTGATGATGTGCTTTCACGTTTGATAAAACAAAATCCTACTGGCTTCCATTTTGCCATTCCACAGCAAGACCAATCGGTTTTACTCGGCGCTAGTCCTGAGCTTCTGATTCGGCAGCAAGGGACGTCTATTTTATCGAACCCATTAGCTGGTTCAGCGAAGCGTCAGGGTAATACGGATGCCGATCGACAGGTGAGTGATGCTCTGCTGAAATCGGTAAAAGACAGATATGAACACCGTCTGGTCATTGAAGAAATCGCTCAACAGCTGACACCGTATTGTCGCGAGCTAGACGTACCTACTGGTCCATCGCTGATTTCTACCCCGACTATGTGGCATTTGTCGACACGCATCGAAGGGCAACTTAATGGTTTGGGTGATGAACAGGGTAAGCCGTCGAACTATAACGTCCTGCAGTTAGCGTGCCTACTACACCCAACTCCGGCTGTTTGTGGTTTCCCCTTCACGTTATCACGCGATGCGATCAAAGAGCTGGAAGGCTACGAACGTGGCATGTTCACCGGCATGGTGGGTTGGTGTGATTCTCAAGGGAATGGCGAGTGGGCGGTCACGATCCGTTGTGGAAAGGTACGTGAGAACTCTGTTCGCTTATTTGCAGGAGCGGGGATTGTAGATGCCTCTTGTCCGCAGGCGGAATGGGCGGAAACCGAAGCCAAGTTAGGTACGATGCTCAATGCGTTCGGATTAGGTGAGAAGGGGGCTGCATGAGTATCGCCTTCACCTCATGGCCGCCTGAGCTTGCTGAGCATTATCGCCAGAAAGGCTATTGGACAGATGTGCCGATGACAGACATCTTAACGCGTCACCAACAGAACCCTACTGACCACCTAGCGTTGATTTGTGGCGAACGAAGCTGGACGTACCGTCAGCTTGAGCACGATGCTGAGAGGCTGGCTGCCTCCCTGTTGCAGCTTGGTGTACAACCTGGCGACACGGCGTTGGTGCACCTACCTAATGTCGCTGAGTTTTATATTACCTTTTTTGCCCTCATGAAATTGGGCGTGGTGCCAGTGAATGCGCTATTCAGTCACAACCAGCATGAACTCACTGTCTATGCTGAGCAAATCAGACCGACGCTGGCGATCGTTTCTTCAGGCCACCACTTATTCAGGCAAAGTACGTTTGCTCAAACCTTGAGTGAGCAGGTGACATCACTCAAGTTCTGCTTGGTTGATGGTGATGCGGACTTTGGCTATTCGCTCGCCGCAGCCATTGCGGGTACCTTGATGCCTTGTCATGCGTTCAGTAGTCAGGCGAAAAAAGCCGTCTCTTGGCCAGAGCTGAATGCCTCTGACGTTGCCTTTTTCCAGTTGTCTGGCGGCAGTACCGGTACCCCAAAACTGATCCCCCGAACGCATAATGACTACTACTACAGTGTCCGCGCCAGTGCAGAAATTTGTCGCTTAGACAGCGATACGGTTTATTTGTGTGCATTGCCTGCACCACACAATTACACCTTAAGCTCTCCTGGCGCGCTGGGTGTGTTTTATGCAGGGGGAACCGTGGTTTTGGCGGCAGAGCCCAGTCCAATGACCAGTTTTCCATTGATTCAATCTCATCAGATTACCATGGCTGCGTTGGTGCCCTCTGCTGTTACCTTGTGGTTGCAAGCCGCGGCAGATGATCGCTCGGCGCTTAGTAGTCTGCAATGGCTGCAGGTTGGTGGTGCGCATCTTGGTGAGAGCCTTGCCCGTCGCATTTATCCTGAGTTGGGATGTCATCTACAGCAGGTGTTCGGTATGGCCGAAGGCCTAGTGAATTATACGCGGTTTGAAGACAGTGAGTGGCACGTTCTTCATACCCAAGGGCGTCCCATCAGCGACGATGATGAAATACGGATCGTTGATGAAAACGGCGACGATGTGCCGAGAGGAACTCCGGGTGCCTTGCTCACTCGTGGGCCATATACCTTCCGGGGCTATTACAACAGCCCAGAACATAATCGCGTTGCATTTGATAAGGATGGGTTTTACCGCTCTGGTGATGTCGTCGTGATGACCGAAGACGGTTACTTGATGGTGGTGGGCCGCGACAAAGACCAGATTAATCGTGGTGGCGAAAAGGTGGCGGCCGAAGAGGTCGAAAACCAGCTGCTGGCGGTGCCGGAGATCACGCAGGCTGCGTTGGTTGCCATGCCTGATAGCGTCATGGGAGAGAAAAGTTGTGCATTTATCGTGACGACTAACCCGAAGCTAAAACCTCTTACGATCCGAAAACACCTGCGCATGCGTGGTATCGCTGACTATAAACTCCCTGATCGGATCGAAAAAGTCGATGCCTTACCTATGACCCCTGTCGGAAAAATTGACAAAAAAGCGCTGCGTCAGCGGATTGCCAACCTACTAAAAAAACAGTCACAGCCTCAGCCCGAAAAGGACGTTTTATCATGACTATTCCTGCATTACCGACTTATACCATGCCTGCCGTCGAGGCCTTTCCAACCAACAAGGTGTCCTGGACGTTTGAGCCAGCGAAAGCGGCGTTTTTGATCCACGATATGCAAACTTATTTTGTGAGCTTTTATGAGCGCGATAGCGCGCTGATGCAAACGCTGCTCGATAATTTGGTGGCCTTAAAATACTTCTGCAAATCTCACGGTATTCCAGTGATCTACACGGCTCAACCCAAAGAGCAGAACCTGGCAGATAGAGCGCTACTCAATGATATGTGGGGGCCAGGTCTTAACAAATCGCCAGAACTGCAACAAGTCGTTGAGGCGTTAGCACCAGAAGAGGGAGATATTGTTCTCGACAAATGGCGTTACTCGGCGTTTCAGCGTTCACCTTTGGAGCATACGCTCAACGAACTAGGACGTGACCAGTTATTGATTGGGGGGATTTATGGCCATATTGGTTGCCTGATGACGGCAGTGGACGCTTTTATGCGCGATATTAAACCCTTCATGATCGGTGATGCCATTGCTGACTTTTCACTCGAAGAGCATCAAATGACACTCAAGTACGTGGCAGGACGAGCAGGTATGGTGATGTCAACGGCTTCGGTGATAGGTCAGGTGGCGAAAGCCGAGCCGCACGCGTTGCCTGATGTGCTCACTCACGGTGGTTTACTCGCCCGCATCGCGAAACTGGTCGACGAAGAGGAAGACGCGTTTGACCCGGATGAGAACCTGATCGATTACGGCTTAGACTCTGTGCAAATCATGGCGTTGATCACCGAATGGCGCAAGCACGGAGTTGAGATCAATTTTGTCCAACTGGCGGAGACGCCAACCTTCAATCACTGGTGGATGTTACTGGAGCAAGCACGAAATCAAGTGAATATGGAGGGACAAGTATGACACCGCTAAATACAGCTCAACATGGGTTATGGCTTGGGCACACTCTTAATGAAGATAAAGCGCTGTTTAACACAGCCGAATGTATCGTTTTTGACGGAAAAGTCGATGCAGACCTATTAGCGAGTGCCGCACGACAAGCAGTGGCGGAGAGTGAATGCCTCTCTTGCTACTACCGTAGTGAGAATCAACAACCCTATCGGGTTTCTACATCTGAATCAGTGGTATTTGAACGCGTCCACCTTGCAGCCTCCTGCGAACAAGATACTGAAATGGCAACAGTGCGCCGTTGGGCAACCCAAGATATGAAGCAGGCGTTTGATTTGGCGCACCAGTTGCCGTGCCGCTTTACGTTACTTCATGGGGAACACCAAGACTATCTGTATCACTGTGTTCATCACATTGCGCTAGATGGTTTCGGCACGACGCTTATCTTTCAACGTATCGCCGAGATTTACTCTCAGTTAATGGAGGAGAGAGCACCCACACCATCGCCTTTCGGTTCGTTTCAGGCTGTGCTGGATGAAGACCAGCAACGCCGAGACTCCGGCGCTTATGACAAAGCCCGTCAGTTTTGGCTCGACACCCTTGCTAAAAATGTGGCGCCGTCTTCTTACCGCCATGATATCGCGCCGATTTCTGCTCAATTTCATCGAGAGAGTTGTACGTTCAATGACACGCTATGGCAACAATGCCAGAGCCTCGCTGAGCATCATCAATTAACTTGGGTGGATTTATTTCTCGCTGCACTTTGTACGCACCTGCGTCATTACAGCGACAACGAACAAGTTGTACTGGGGATGATGGTGATGAACCGTTTAGGTTCAAAATCGTTGACGGTTCCTTGTATGCAAATGAACATCGTACCGCTGGTGGTCGATGTCGTCGCTGACGATGATTTGCTAGACGTTGCCAGAAAGGTTGCGGCGCACAAAAAGAAGATGCGTCGCTTTCAGCACTATCGCTACGAAGACCTTCGTCGGGACCTGAACCGGGTCGGTGGCGGCCAGCGATTGTTTGGTGCCTTGGTGAATATCATGCCGTTCGATCATCCTTTGCATTATGGCAACGTAGCGGCTAGCACGCTAAATCTAAGTGCTGGGCCAGTAGAAGATCTGACTATTGAATTGCACAGTAAGTCAGAAGGCGTGCCAGAAGTAGACATTGATGCCAACCCTGCAGTGTATGACAAAGGTGACCTCGCTGAGTTGCAACAAGAACTGATGAGCTTACTGACACACTGGCTTGCATCGCCGACACAAACGACGAGCTGCGTACTGGCAAGCTTACATGCGCAGGCGCGGCAAGATGCTGTTATATCAGGAGAAAATGACGCACGAACTCACACCCCTGCGGAGTCTGTACTGAATCAGATTCGCCGTCATGCAGCGCAGCAACCAGATGCCATCGCCGTGGAACAGGATGGAGTAGTGTTGACCTATGAGAGTCTGGTCAATAAGGCAGACACGATCGCTAGCGCTTTACGGGCACAAGGTGTGCAATCAGGAGAGCGAGTTGGAGTGGCACTAAGCCGATCGCTGTCTTGTATCACCACAGTGTTAGGAGTCATGTTCAGTGGTGCTGTATACGTGCCGCTCGATCCAGAGCAGCCGATTGAGCGTCAGCACCTGATTGTCGATCAGGCGGCGATCCGTATGCTGATTACCGAAGCGCAGTATCAACACTCCTTATCGGCCTTGCCTGTTACTGTTCAACTGGCGGGGCGTCTGCATAGCGAACCTGTCGCACTACCGGTTGTCGAGGCTGCTGACCCAGCTTATATCATGTTCACGTCTGGTTCGACCGGACAGCCGAAAGGCGTGGTGGTTAGTCATTCGGCGATGAATCATTTCGTCGCAGCGGCAGCTAAGCGTTATGACATCGCGGCGATCGATCGCGTCCTGCAGTTTGCGCCTTTCCATTTTGATGCCAGCATCGAAGAAATCTTCGTGACGCTGGGACAAGGTGCCACACTTGTGCTCCGCACTGATGCCATGCTTGAGTCAATGGCGAGTTTTTCTGATGCGATCACCGCTGAGCGGGTCACTGTGCTGGATTTGCCGACAGCGTTCTGGAATGAGTGGGTGGTGAGTCTACGAGCTAGCACTGCGACATTACCGAATACGCTGAAAGGCGTGATCATCGGTGGTGAAGCGGTTTATCCCGAGCCGTTAGTCCAGTGGAAGACAGCCGTCGAAGAGGCAGGGTTGACCAACCGCATCCGTCTATTCAATACCTACGGCCCGACAGAAACGACCGTGGTTGCAACGTGTAGTGAGTTGCAAGACGTTGATGGTCGTCATGGTCAATTACCTATCGGTCTGCCTTTGTCCGGCATCGACGTATTGGTGCTTGATGATCAGTTGCGCCCGACAACCACAGGCGAGCTGGTGATCCTAGGCGATACACTTGCGGATGGCTACCTCGGCCAAGCGCACCCTGCTTTTATCCGCATACTCGTGGGCGGGGTTGAGCGCCGTGCATACCGTACCGGTGATCGAGTGACACTCATTGATGGCCAGCTGATTTACCTAGGTCGCATTGATAACGAGTTCAAAATCAGTGGTTATCGCATTCAGCCGGGCGAAGTTGAATCCCACCTCCTTGCGCTTGATGGCGTGGAAGAAGCCTGTGTACAGGGGATGGTATTTGATAATGGCCTCCGTCGTTTGGTGGCATTTGTCGCTGGGAAGGGTTGTCAGAATGAAGATGCACTGGCGATTAAAACCGCGCTGCAGTCGAGTCTTCCACCGGCGATGATACCGACCGATTTTCGTTTCTTTGCCAACTTGCCGAAAACCCTCAATAACAAAATTGATCGCAATGCCTTGCTGGCCAGTTATGAGGGGGACAGTGTTGAATCGGTGTTAGCGAGTGAGACTGAAAGCCGAGTCGGTGCAATCTGGCAGCAGATCCTCGGGGTCAGCCTGATTCAGTCGCAGGATAACTTTTTTGAATTAGGCGGGCAGTCACTGCAGACCATTCAAATTGTTAACCGTCTAGGCGCCGAATTTGGTGTCAGTATCAAGGTGTCCGATGTATTTGATCGCCCCGTTTTGAATGAATTTTGTCGCTATCTCGATGAGATGCAGCAGCAGAGTGAAGACGAAGTGGAGATGGTGTGGTGAAGGCCGTGAAGCAGCAAACAGCAGTGACCTCCAGTGGTCAATTTGACAGCAAAGTGGTTTGGGTTACGGGGGCGGCTCGTGGCATTGGCTACGCGGTAGCTATACATTTCCATCAACTGGGTGCTCAGGTGATTGGCTTGGATAAAGACTTTGGGGCTGGGGGCGACACGGGCGCAACGTACCCGTTTGCAACTTATCATGTGGATATTGCTCATCCAGACCAGGTTAAAGCGGTTGCTCAGCGCATCTTATCAGATGTACCGGTGATCGATGTGCTCGCCAATGTGGCGGGTACCCTACGCATGGGAAAAACCGAGGAACTGACCGAAGACGATTGGCATACCTGCCTTAATGTAAATGCCTCCGGTGCTTTTTACTTATTCCAACAGCTGATCCCTGTATTTAAGCAGCAACGTCATGGTGCCGTGGTGACGGTCAGCTCGAATGCCGCCCATGTTCCCCGTCAGCATATGACAGCCTACTGTGCCTCTAAAGCCGCACTGAGCAGTCTAGCCAATTGTGTTGCGCTAGAGCTTGCCCCCTATGGGATACGCTGCAATCTGGTATCGCCGGGATCAACCGATACGCAGATGCAGCGCTCGTTGTGGCACAGCAAAGATGCCGAGCAGCGTACTATTGCGGGATTTCCTTCGCAATTCAAACTGGGTATCCCGCTAGGAAAGATAGCCCAACCTGAGGAAGTCGCGAACGTCGTCGTGTTCCTAGCATCAGATTTAGCCAGCCACGTGACAATGCAAGACATAGTGGTGGATGGCGGCGCAATTCTCAACGCGTGAAGACGACCCGTAGTGATATAGGAAAAACCATGACAGATATGATTTCATTTTTGGCGGATCTTGAGCGCAAAGGTATTCGGTTAGCACTGAATGAAAAAGGTCAGCTGGTTTCTCAGTGCAGCAAACAAGCGATGACGCCAGAAATCGGCCAGCAGATCCGTACTCATAAAGAAGCGATTATTCGGTGCTTACGCGCCCGTCAAGCGTATGAGCAGCCTATTCCGGTGCAAGACGATAAAACAGGACCGCTTTCATTTTCGCAGAGTGGTTTGTGGTTTATCGAGCAATATGAGGACAACTCGCACTTATATAATATGCCAGTGCATTTTCGCCTCACCGGTAAACTTGATGTTAATGCACTAGAATACGCGTTTGCTGCTTTGGTGGATAAACATGCCAGCTTGCGAACTCGATTTGTGCGTAATCGCCATGGAAAAGGCGAACAACATATAGATAACCAGACCGCGCTTACTGTGACGCATCATGATTTGTCCCACCTAGACAAAAAGTCGCGTGAAGAAGCCTTACTGACAAGGATCGAGGAAGACATATACCAGTCGTTTGATCTAGAGAAAGGCGCTTTGACTCGGGTCGAATTGATTCGACTGGATGAGGAAGAGCATTTGTTGATGCTCACCCAACATCACATCATTTCAGATGGCTGGTCAGTAAAAAACATGTTTGCCGATTTTAAGCAGGCTTTTTTGGCATACCAGAATAACCAGTTAGCACCGTTGAAACCGACTGCTGTCAACTACATCGATTACGCGCACTGGCTCAACTCTCCAGCCTTTCGCGATTATCACCAAGAATTTCGCCCGTTTTGGGTAGAGCGATTGAAAGGTATTCCTGAGGTTCATGCCTTGCCACTGGATAAACCGCGGCCTGCAAATCACAACAATGATGGCGCACTGGTATTTTCGACCATTTCTTTAGCTAAGTGGCAGCAATTTCAGCGGCTATGCCAACAAAATAGTTGTTCGTATTTTATCGGCCTACATGCGGTTTTCTCGCTATTAATGGCGCGCCTAGGTGGAGAAAAGGATGTCGTCATTGGAACACCTTTGGCGTACCGAGAACGCGCGGATATTGAAGATGTCGTGGGATTCTTTGTCAATACCATTGTGTTGAGGACACAGCTTGATGAAGATGCAACCTTTATCGATTACTTGCAATATTGCCGTGAGCAGGATTTGTCAGCGTTTGACCATCAGCTGTTTCGCTTTGAATCACTGAGTGAGGCCATTGGGGCTGATCGAACCACGGCACACAACCCTATTTTCCAGATTATGCTGGTTTATCAGGCAAAGGTCGACTTTAACGATTTGATCCCAGGGTGCGATGCGGTGGAAGAGCCGTCGCCAGTATTACCGGCTAAAACTGACCTGTCACTAAAAGTGACCGAGTTGGTAGATGGTGTCCGTCTCGAGTGGCTATACAGCAAAGGGATATTCGAACATCAGACGATTACCCGCTTCGCAGATATGTTTCTGCAGCTGTTAGACGGTATTCTCGCTGCTCCCGAAACAACAGTAACGGCCTTCCCGCTTGTGGAACAGGCGCACCAAGCCCAAATGGCAAGCGCCTTGGCTCGCTTACCAGCCCACATAGAGATGCCCACGTTGACGCATGAGCAAATCAGTCGCCATGCGTCAACGTGCCCGACTCGACTCGCGGTCACTGGGGTGGACGGTCACTTAAGTTATCAAGCGTTGGAAGAGGCAGCAAATCGTTTAGCCCACTACTTATTGGCACAATCCGCCCACCGCCAAGCGTCGGATGCTGAGACTAAAATAGGTGTTGTCGCCAGTCGAACAACCCAGTATGCGGTGTCGGTACTCGCTGTTTGGAAAGCGGGTATGAGCTATGTGCCGCTCGACCCAGCGTATCCAACCGCGCGACTACAGCACTTAGTTGATGATGCGCAGCTGTCGTTGATGATTGCGCCAGATGCGGATTTTTCGCAATCTCATCCGGCACTGACTGGTTGTGAAGTCATTGATCTCTCCGAACCATCCACTACAGAGAAACTCTCACTGGCCGTACCGACGTCGCCCTCACGCGCGGTCACGGAAAAGGACTTGGCCTATGTGATTTACACCTCGGGTTCAACAGGCCTGCCGAAAGGGGTAGAAGTCGAGCATGGCGCGTTTACGAACCTGCTAACCGACCATACCGCGCGATTAGCGCTGAATCACGATAGTGTGATGCTCAACCCAATGTCTTTGGCGTTTGATGCTGGAAACATGACTGCCATTCTCCCCCTGTTTGCGGGGGCCCATCTGGTGTTTGGTACGCCAGATGACACCTTGCTTGACCAGGCGGACTCATGTCGTGCAACACATATGATCAGCGCAACGGCACTGTTTGCCGCCATGGTTCCTCGGCCACTGCGTACACTTCATACCGTCGCGTTTGGCGGTGAAGCTTGTCCGGCCACATTGGTGAGTAGTTGGCAGGGCAACCTCCGCCTGCTCAATATGTATGGCCCGACAGAGTTCACTGTAACGGCATTGGTCAAAGAGCTTGAGCCTGGTGAGCCAGTGACCATCGGTCAACCTATCGATAATACACAAGCGCTGATCATAGACGAGCGAGGACAGCTTTGCCCCGTGGGGGTGGCAGGAGAGCTTTGTCTTGCTGGTCTGGGGTTGGCTCGGGGCTATCTGAACCAACCAGATTTAACCGCAAGTGCCTTTGTAACCCTAACCGTCGCGGGACAGCGTGTACGTTGCTACCGAACGGGTGATAAGGCGCGATGGCTTAACAACGGCGACGTCGAATATCTGGGTCGGTTAGATCAACAGATCAAACTGCGTGGTTATCGAATAGAGTTGGCTGAAATTGAGAGTCAACTGGCCAAAGTCGCACCGCAACTTAATCAGGTCAGGGTCATTCTTGCCGGAGAGGGTGCGCAGTGCCAATTGGTTGCTTACGCGACACCACAACATGTGTCATGCCCCGAGCATTCGGTTGATCAAACGGGTGTGGATGTTGGTCAAATTCTGTCTGAGGCGACCCGAATCTTGCCTGAATATATGGTACCAGCAGAGCTTATTATGCTGGATGAACTGCCGCTGACGGTGAACGGTAAGTTGGACGTCAGTCGATTGCCAGCACGCCAACGGATAACACAAGCATATGCGCAGCCAGAAACAGAGATGGAAGCCGACGTACTTACTGTGTGGCGAGATGTGCTGAATACGGATCTGGGTGTGGAAGATGATTTCTTCCGTTTGGGAGGCGATTCAATTTTGAGTATACAGCTCAATACTCGTCTTCGTGATGCAGGCTTTCCTTGCACCGTAAAAGATGTTTTTGAAGCGAAAACAGTTCGTAAACTGTGCCGTACTCTTACCGCACGCGCGGTGACCGAGCAGGCCGTTGATGCCGAACAGGGGCAACTATCTGGCGAGTTTGATTTGCACCCTATTCAGCACTGGTTTGATGCTCAGCCTTTTACTCGGCCAGCGCATTGGAACCAAGCGGTAGTTTTGGCTATTCCCAACATCGATACGGGTCGTCTCAACGAGATGATGTCAATGCTATTGGCACATCATGACGCACTGCGCCTACGGGTGACTGAAGAGGGAAAGACGCGTCGCCAGCGCTACCAAGCCTCTGTCACTGTGCCCGAGCTGAAAGAGCTGGATGCGTCCACCATGACTCAAGAGTCACTTTATGATGCGCTCACCACATTGCAGTCGCAGTTTGATCTGGTTAACGGCCCCATCATGGCTTGGGCTCGGATCCGTCACTTACCTGCCCAAGGAGAGCAGGAGCCGCAAACTGGTCTGTTTTTGGCATTCCATCATTGGGTCATTGATGCCGTCTCTTGGCGGATCATCGCTGATGATCTGAGGCGCTTATCACAAGGGTTGCCGTTGGCGGATAAAACCTCCAGCTATCGACAATGGGGAGAGGCGCTTCGAGACTATGCGAACCGTCACTCGGCACAGTTTGATTTTTGGTATCGTCAGCTGGATAACATCAGAAAC
Source organism: Salinivibrio sp. ML290 (assembly GCF_001995695.1). Lineage (NCBI taxonomy): Bacteria > Pseudomonadati > Pseudomonadota > Gammaproteobacteria > Vibrionales > Vibrionaceae > Salinivibrio > Salinivibrio sp. ML290. The sequence goes on from NZ_MUEY01000007.1 coordinate 27,837, forward strand.
GGTGAAGGCAGCACCTTGCCAGCGGTTCTTAACCAAGACCCAGATGGTCGTGTCGTTCCTAGCCAGGCGATGTTACAACTCGATCAAGCCAACACAGCGCGTTTGGTTGGTCCTGCAAATACTGCCTTTAATACCGAGGTGCGTGACTTGCTGTTATCGGCTTTGAGTATCACGCTTAATGAACTGGGCTGGGGAGAGCAAGCCACCGTGATGTTAGAGGGGCATGGCCGGGAAGAGATTGACGCGCAATTGGATGTCAGTCGCACCGTGGGGTGGTTCACTAGCACCTATCCATGCCGAGTTGCGGTGAGACCAACCTTGGCAGAAACCATCAAGCACGTTAAAGAAGCACTGCGTGAGGTGCCTGATAATGGGGTGGGGTTCAACGCCTTACGTTGCTTCCACCCTCAAGGTGAGCAGCTAACTTTCTCACCGATTGTCTTGAACTACTTGGGCCGTCAGACACAAAAGCACGATCAACCGGCTGAGCAATGGCGTCCTTTACCTATTGTGCCTGGACAGACCGCCTCACCGCTTAATCCTGGCGAAGAACTGCTCAGTTTGCATGGGGGGATCGATGATGGCCAGTTAACACTACGGCAGGTTGGCGTTTTAGATCAGACGCTTAGCGAGCAATTCATGGCAGCATTTAAAGCCAACCTGGTCAAGATCGTCCATGATTGTGAGCAGCACGCGACAATATATGGGCGTAGGTTTACCCCCTCGGATTACCCGCTTGTGAGCCTTGCTCAAGGCGAGCTAGATAGACTGAGCGAGCGCTTTGATATTGAAGCGTTGCTGCCCGCATCATCACTACAGCAAAGCATGTTTGTTCACCAGCGTCGTTGCCCAGACGATGAGGCATACCTGTTGCAGACGCCGATTCGGTATCGTCAACCGGTGGATAGGGTGCGGTATCAGCAGGCTTGGCAGGCCGTTGTCTCGGCGTTTCCAGCCCTACGGACCGTGATGAGTGGCCCTTACGGCGCTGATAATCAGTTGGTACAAGTGGTTCAGCGTCAGATAGCTATGCCATTCGAATGGGTCGAACTGGCTGATGAGGAAGATCCTGCCACTCAGATTGCGTCCTATTGCCAGCAAGACCGTCAACGTGGTATCGCGCTTGATGGCGATGCTTTAATGCGTGTGCGTTGCTTCCGGCTTGCCGATGATGATATTCAAGTTATCTTCAGTTGCCACCATGCTGTCATTGATGGTTGGAGCGGTCCGCGTTTGTTTTCAGCGTTGCATCAGGCCTACGAGGCACTGAGTGAGCCCAATAATGGCCTGCCATCGGCATTGTTGCCGGCAGATGAGGCCTATATAGCGCATGCAGAGTACGCTGCGAGTGCTCGTCCTGATGCGGCGGCGTTCTGGGCGAATAAAGCATTGACGACGGCCAAAGCCGACGATTTAACCCCGCTATTCGGTCCGGACTTTGCCTCTTTACCCATGCAGCGACAACCAGAAGTGGTTAGAACAGCACTCAATGAGCAAGAGCAGGCGGCATTGCAGCATTTTGCTCGTGAGGTCGGGGTAACCCACAGTACCGTGGCGCAATTTGCGTGGCACCGTCTCGTCGCACGTGAATGCGGGCTGCCAAGCGACAAGACAACGACGATTGTTGGCAATGTTGTACCGGGTCGCGATGCGCCTGTGACGGGAATTGCTAACAGTGTTGGATTATATATCAACACGTTACCCTTGATCGTCGATTGGCAGAGTCACCTAACATTGGCTGATCAATTGCGTGCGCTGCAAGATGAAGCGATGGCACTGAATCAGCATGCGACACAGTCGCTGATCGAGTTACACGCTGGACGTCGTCGTTTGTTTGACAGTGTCTTTGTTTATGAGAATTACCCACGAGCAGAGGTGGATGATCACCAAGCGCACATGGTTCCCGGAGCTAACCTGTATCCTGAGTTTGGCGTTGCGTTTGAAAAAGTCGAGGTACCGCTCAGTTTGGTCGTCAATGAAGTAGGAGGTCAGCTGTCGCTGCGTTTCGAGTTTGATGGCGCGCAGGTCGAGCCATCCCGTGCTCGTGATGTGTTGGACCAATGGCGGGCGTCACTATTAGAAGTGTTTACCGCCGATCCGCAATACACCTTGGAACTTGACCCCGCAGAAGCTTTGCCTGAGGTATCGGTCGATATAGCGTCTCAGACAAAGCGCGATCAGCAGCCCAAAGAAGGTGTGAAGTCTGATTGTGCACAAGGCAGTCAGTATTCATCGGAAGTGGCGCGTTTGGTCAGCGAGGTGTGGCAACAAAGTACTCACCTTTGTGTCACCCCTGAGAGCCCGCATTGGTATCAGCCTTTATGCGTGTTAGGGATAAGCTCACTGGCGGCGATTGGGTTGGTGCAACGGCTCAATTATGCGCTGAACATGCACGATGTATCAGCGATGGGTGTCGCACAGCCGATAACGTTAGCGTTTTTGTATCAGCATGCGACACCAGATGCAATTTGCCGAGCACTCAGTGTGGGTCGCGCACAACCGCCAAAGAGTGAGCAACCTGTGATGGAGGCGACCGATGCAGGTGAATAATCAATTCAGTGAAGAGGCAACCTGTTTAGCACCGATGTTAGAGGCCGCCCTCATGGAGGCGGCTACCTCAGGCCTCATTGCCATTGACTTTGGCGACCAATCGATCCGCTATGATCAACTATTGGTGGCGGTCAGTCAGGTGCAGCAGCGGTTAAACCAGGCTGGATTGCAGCCTGGTGATCGCGTTGGCATACATTTAATGCGCTCGCCAACCCTGATAGCGACCTTATTTGCGTGTGTGTTTTCAGGTGTGGCCTTTGTACCGCTCGACCCGCTGTTTCCTGCTGGGCGATTAAGAGAGATCGCCGATGAGGCGAAGTTAAGCGCGGTGATAGAGGCAAACAGCGATGGGGCAGCGCCAATTGCGTTTGACTGTCCTGTTATCACCTTGAGTCTTGTTGAGGAGTGTGTAGCAAACGAAAGTGGCCTGACGCCATTGTATTTACCTTTACTGAGTCCGCAAACCACCGCCTATATTATGTTTACCTCTGGTTCAACCGGTAAGCCGAAAGGAGTGGTGATCAGCCACCAGGCAATGGCGACTTTTTTGTCTGCCGCTGTGACGCGACTCAACCTTGATGACAAGTGCCACTGGCTACTGATCACGACCATTGCGTTTGATATCTCGATATTGGAGATTTTTGCGCCTTTGTTGGTTGGTGGTCGCCTATGCCTCGCGAATAGTGAGGAGCACAAAGATCCCCATCTTGTCGCGGCGATGTTAACACGTCATCCATCGTTAAATACGCTTCAAGCAACACCGACGTTTTGGCGAATGATGATCAATACTGGTTGGAGCGGAAAGACTGGCCTAAGAGCATTGATAGGAGGGGAAGCATTAGATGCTGGATTGGCGGAACAGCTAATGGCGCGTTCGAGGATACTTTGGAACTGCTACGGTCCGACAGAAGCCACCGTGTGGTCAATGATGTCAGAAGTAAAAACCGCGCACCAGATCACCATCGGGTCTAGCCTAGTGGGATATGCCCATTGCGTGCTGGATGACGAGGGGCAGCCTGTCGATTTAGGGCATGAAGGGGAGCTATGTATCTCAGGTAATGCACTCAGCGATGGTTACTGGCAAAGGGATGACCTGACGGCGCGTCAGTTTATTATGCGCAATGATGGTCGGCGTTATTACCGTACCGGCGATATCGTTCGGCGGCTGGCGGATGACTGTTATCAATATATTGGCCGTCAGGATAGTCAGATTAAACTGCGTGGCTACCGGATTGAATTAGGAGAAATCGAAGCGCGCCTCCGCGAGTTAGATACGGTGCTTGATGCAGCGGTGAAACTAGAGGGAGAAGGTGAGAATCGTATTCTCGTTGGTTATATAGAGCAAGGAGAATGCGGCAGCGCCTACACGCCGGAGATGACGCGTCTGCAATTGCGAAAAGCACTGTCCCCTCATTTACCCGGTTATATGATCCCCACTCGTTTTGTCTGGCTGGCGAGCTTGCCGAAAACAGCAAGTGGAAAGGTTGACCGCAAACAATTAACGGCGAGCTAACTCGGCTCACGACGGAAAAAACCGCCGAAAGGCGGTTTTTCAAACGGTAACACGACGTTTATTCGCTCAGTGGCTCAGCGTTGGACTTATTGACCAATTCAGCAATATCATCCATGACTTTAAGTGCAGCGAGTGGACCACCGACTGAAGTCCACAACGAACCATCAACCGGTGCAAAGCGACCTGCTTCAATGGCGCTAAGTTGGCGGAATGCTGGGGTGCTTTCTGCTTGTTTCATCGCGTCAACCGCGTCACCAGACGCGCTGAGTGTGCCAATTACCATCCAATCACCATCTAATACATCAAGCGCTTCCAAGCTCAGTGACATGGAATGGGTATGGCCTGGATCCTGCTGGTCGCTCGGGCGCTTCATGCCAACATCGGCGATCACCTGACTGGCAAAAGAATCCCGGAACATGTACGCCGGCCCTTTCGGATTCCAGCGCACGACACTGATGGTTTGCCCCAGTTTGTCGCCAATCGCCTGTTTTGTTTTTTTCACATGGGCGTGGTAGCGCGTCATAAAGGCTTCGGCTTCGGTTTGACGGTTTAGAATAGTCGCAGTGCGCTTAAATACCTTTTTCCAATTTTCACCGTAGTCAAATGTGACCACTGTTGGTGCAATTTCGCTTAGCAGCGCAATCACTTCAGGTCGATTGGGCGCGGTTAAGATTAAATCTGGCGCGAGCTCTAGAATGCTTTCTAAGTTTGGCCGAGATAGCCCACCCACGACCTGGATTTCATCGTCAATGACAGGTTTTAAATATCGAGGTAAAGACGACTGGCCGCGGCCATTGACCGTACCAACTGGGGTGAGGCCTAACGCGAGGGTGGTATCTAAGTCGATTTCGCTTAGCGTAATGATGCGTTTAGGCTGTGCAGGGATCGCAACGCGCTCTCCATACGCATTCTCGACTGTACGGGTTTCGGCGGCACTGGCTTGGTTCACCATGCAGAACAGAGCGAGGGCCGTAAAAAGGCTTCTCAGCAAAATAATGCTCCTTATTATATGTCCAATGAAATGAATAAATTCTGGTGAATCTTACCTAATAAGGCGACTGATAACTATTTTTATTTAATTCTGTTATCAGAAAACGGGTGTTGATATCATGCCCGACATCGTTGTGATACAAGGAGTTGCAAGCGTGTCGAAATCTCACCTCGCCTGGTTAGGGGGCGGTGTTCTCAGTGTTTGTCTTTTTTCGATGATATCAATGTCGGTTGGAGCAGGGGAGTATGGTGCAGCAGACGCTTTTGCGTACTATTTGTCTGCAATCATCCCATCCTCTTCAATGCATCCGTCAGAACATATGACAATGGTGATGGACACCCTACGCTTGCCACGCACACTGTGCGCATTGTTGGTCGGTGTTAGCTTATCATTGGCGGCGTCATTACTCCAAAGCGCGACCCGTAACCCACTGGCAGAGCCAGGCTTGCTGGGTGTGAATGCCGGCGCAGTGCTAGGGTTGGTCACCGGCTTGACTTATTTTGGCGTCGAATCTGCATTGGGATATCTCGTCTGGTCTGGATTAGGCGCGTTGGCGGGCAATGTGTTGGTCTTACTTGTTAGCCAAGTGGTGGGGAAGTCCAGTCCACTCAAGCTGATTTTGGTCGGGGTCGCGATGAATGCCACCTTTGGAGGGGTATCCAATTACCTTTTACTGTCAAACCAAGTGGTCTTAGATCAGTTTCGGTTTTGGAACCTCGGCTCGCTGGCGGCTGCGGACATGACGGCGATGATGCTGATCTCTCCCTTTATGCTCGCTGCCATCGCGTTGACATTCTTACTGGCGCGTCAGCTCACCATGATGCAGCTTGGCGAGCAGCAGGCACAATCGCTTGGCATTAATACCTATTGGGTGCGAGTGGGGGTGTTACTGGCGTCTACTCTGTTTACCGCTTGCGCTATTTCTGTGGCTGGGCCGATCAGCTTTGTTGGTTTTCTAGCCGCTTATTGTGCCCGCATGGTCGAGCCCGTTCGCTTGTCTCTCCAGGTTATCTTCTCGGCGCTATTCGGTATTTGTTTTATCTTGATTGCCGATATCTTGGCGCGTTGGATCATTCAGCCTTATGAAATGCCAAGTGGCGTGTTGTTGGCAATGATAGGCGCGCCGGTGTTGATTGGTGTGGTTCGACGTGGCGGGTTTCGCGCATTGCTGGCCGTTAAGTAGGAGCAAGTAGTATGGAAAAAATGGTTACTCAGGCTCGGCAAATAGCGGACGATTCATCAAGCAATCAAACGCCGCGCCACATACCAAACGGAAAATGGCTATGGCAGTTTGGTCATTACACAATGCTTATCGAACGCCGAGCGTTGTGCATAAGCATACTAATGATGCTGATCCTTGTAGCGATGAGTTTGCTGGCTGTAAGTATTGGCTCGGCCAAGCTGACGCCCTGGCTGGCGTTTAAATCCTTATTCGGCGAGTCGAGTCGCATGGCAGAAATCATGGTGTTTAACATTCGCCTGCCGCGTGTGGTTGCGGTGTTAGTTGCTGGCGCGGCGATGGGTTTGTCGGGGTGTATGATCCAAACCTTAGTGCGCAACCGGCTTGCAACCCCTGATATGGTCGGTGTCAATGAGGGGGCGACATTAGCCATCACGTTTTTTACCCTTTATATCACATTGGGAGCTTGGCCATGGTGGGCGGCTCCCTTGGGGGCAATGTTTGCTGCATTCATGTTGTATACATTGTGCCGACACCCTGGAGAGCAAGGATACCTGTTTGTGGTGATTGGTATTGGTGTATCTGAGCTCATGCGGGCTGTGGGTGAGTTTCTGATGTCGACGGAGTCCATTGTGCATGTCAGCAGTGTATATTTTTGGACCATGGGAAACTTTGTGGGTCAGGGGTACAGTGTTAGCGTGCCGGTGGCGTGCCTATTACTATTATTGACCCCGGCCGTGATTTACTTTTCCCGACAGTTGGATGTGCTGCGGCTGGGTCTTCCTACTGCCCAGAGCCTGGGGGTAAACATCAGCCGTGTGCAGATAGCCATTCTACTGTTAGCGATTGTGACTGCCGCGTTGGGAACCGCAATTGGTGGTCCCGTGGTGTTTATCGCCATGGCAGCGCCTATTATTGCGACTTACCTACTTAAGGGGCGTGTCGTCCCACTTTGGACAGCAGCAATACTTGGCGCGCTGCTACTTTTGGTGAGCGATACATTGGTCAGGGTCTTAGCCGATCCCCACGAAGTCGCGACAGGGATCATGACCCGTATTCTAGGTGGCATCATGCTATTTGTGTTTTTACTGCGAGATAAAGGGCAGGCAGATTAATGACAGCATTATCGATGACAGGTGTCGGGTTTTCTTATGAGAAAAAAACGATCCTCAAAGATGTTTCATTCAACTTGAGTAAAGGCAAGTTGGTGGGAATTGTTGGCCCGAATGGGGGTGGCAAATCTACCTTGCTCAAGATGATGGCTAAGCACCTCGTGCCGCAGCAAGGCGTGATTACTCTGAACGGACAACCCTTGTCGGATTATTCGATGAAAGCGCTGGCCAAAGCGCTGGCATTTCTACCCCAGCAGCCGATCAGTCCGGCTGGGATCACGGTTGAACAGCTCGTGCAGTACGGGCGACATCCTCACCAAGGTTGGTTCAATCAATGGAGTGATGAAGACGCGACTCAAGTCAGCAACGCCATCGGTAAAATGAAATTGAATGGTTTGCTCACGCAACCCATGACAAGTTTATCGGGGGGGCAACGTCAACGGGCTTGGCTAGCAATGATTTTGGCGCAAAACACAGAGGTTATTCTGCTTGATGAGCCGACCAGCGCATTAGATATTGGCCATCAAATCGAAGTGATGGAGAGCATTCACCAAATGGTGGCGATGGGTAAAACCGTGGTGCTAGTTATCCATGACCTTGCGGCGGCGGCGCGTTACTGTGATGAACTGATCGCCATAGGTGATCAAGGTATTGTGGCGACAGGGCCAGTGACGGATGTGATCACTGAGCCGATGATCAACAAGCTCTACAATACCCAGGTGGATATTCTCAATGCGCCTTTCGATGATGCCCCGGTCATCGTCCCACGGCGTCAAGCCGCGTATAGCACTGATTAATTTATGTTTTCACGAGTAGATTGGCGAACAATGAAAGCCAGCTGTTGAAGCTGGCAGTGGTCAATCAAACGCGCGTTTGCGGTCGTACGGCTACGCCTCTAGCATGCGTTGGCGACTAAAGGATCCGAGTGTCTTTGACGGCGAACATTAACGGCAGTGGCGAGCATGTCTAGCATGGTCTCAGTATCTTCCCAGCCGAGACAAGCATCTGTGATTGATTGCCCAAAGGTCATTTCTTTCGATATCTCTTGCCGACCTTCAACCAGGAAACTTTCTGCCATAATAGCGTTAATGCCATGATTCCCGTTGCTAATCTGACGACATAGCTCTTCGGCGACAAGCGGCTGGCGTTGGAATTGCTTCAGACTGTTGCCGTGACTACAGTCGATCATTAAGCCTGTATTTATTCCTTTGTCTTGCAGTTGTAGCAAGGCATTGCTGATATCTGCTTCGCTGTAATTGGGGGCTTTACCACCTCGTAAAATTAAATGACAGTCGGGGTTACCGGTGCTGTTCACCGCATAAAGCTGTCCATCTTGACCTGTCGCGGTGTAACGATGGGAGTGGTTGCTGGCAATAATGGCATCCATCGCCACACCAATATTTCCGTCAGTGCCATTTTTAAACCCGATTGGACAAGGGAGTCCAGAGCTTTGCTGACGATGGGGTTGAGATTCCGTCGTTCTTGCGCCAATGGCGCCCCAGCTCACTAAATCAGCGAGGTAAGTAAAGCTGGTGGTATCGAGAAACTCCGTCGCAGTTGGTAGCCCCAGCGCATTGATATCAACCAGCAACGCTCTAGCTTGTTGAAGCCCCTTACCGATTTGATCGCTGCCATCCAAATCGGGATCAAACAGTAATCCTTTCCAACCAACAGAGGTCCGTGGCTTTTCAAAGTAGGTTCGCATCACTACAACCAATTGATCCTGGTAGCGCTCGGCATAACGAGCCAGTAGCTTGGCGTACTCTAGCGCTGCCGCTGGATCATGAATTGAGCAAGGGCCGATAACGACCAACAAACGATCATCGCGACCATGTAAAACCTCTCTTATTGTACGTCGAGAGTGATCAATGTGTTCGCTTAGTGTGTCTGGGCAGGGGATGTCGGTTGCAAGTGCAGCCGGTTTAGGCAGTGCCTGCCACGAATGGGCGCGGATCACTGAAGGGTCAATAGCCATTATTTGTTCCTTGTTTGTCATCATAAGATGACACCACTCTTGTGCTTCAAAGCGCCATTACAGACTAATGGGTAAATAATCTATATTGTTATAATTATCATCAAGATATGCTCACCGCGTTCGCGGTCTCAAACAAGTGTTACTGATGAAATGATATCTATTCGCGTTTGATTATACACAAACTCATCAGCGATAAAAGAGCAAATATTTGCCTCAGCGATGTTGCTTTCCTACATTATCCTACAGCGCTGAAGTGCCCCTTTCTTGGCAACTCTTCGCTCTAAAGCGAAAAATGCAATTCATAACAGTCAGTCGGGGATTCAACCGCGAAGTGCAACACTCTCGTTTGCAGCTAATGATAATTTTGACATTTATTGTGAGGAGTGTGTTCCGTTTTGATGATTTTTCTAGCAATGAATAGGCTGTGGTATTAGCCTTTTTATTTCTCTAGCGAAAGCAGGTGCGTGATAATTTTGATTCTAAGCCTCACTAGTATCAAGGCCTTCAGGGTATTTCACTAACTAGCGCACCTTTCATTTCTTTATATTTTAAGCTGTCTTTTATTGGTGTTGGCTCAGGTTCTCACGTTGACAGTATTTTTACTTGGAGGTATATTTCTATGCGCATAAATTCAGTGATTTATGCTTATAAATGAACGCTTCAGCCCAATGTCGTTTAATTTTTATAATACGTCTTTAGGATCTAAATAGAATGAACAAAAAAAGTCTGTATGAAAAAGGGTGTTTTTTGTTGGTGGTGAGCCTGTTTGCTAACGCTTCATATGCGCAAGAATGGTTAGAGGGTGTTTATATCAATCAAGAAAAAGACTCTCTTATGGAAGAGGTGGTCTTCTGCAAAGATGGTAAAGCATATGCAGGTATGTCACCTCGAAACTATGAAATGACGACTAAGAACGATGAAAGATTCGTTGTTCTGAAGTCAAATGGTGTGTTCACTTTTAAAGTATCTGATGACAATAAAGAGTTGTTCCCTGTCGATAGTTTCACCAAAAACTGGTTTACAGAAAAAACACTTCTTCTAGATAGTGATCGAAAAGACACTTGTAGATAGGAAAGGTTATCTTCCACGAGCCATACCAAAATATACAACCTGATCAAACACTTTGATTAGACTGTTTTTACTTCTGATAACCTTTTCGACTAAATACTTTGCTTTATTATAGGAAATATAATGACTAATGAAATTACTGAGAGTCCGATTAAAGTGGTTCAGTTCTCGCGTAAGAATTTTATCGCGCAGGTAGTGATAGGTGGACTGATGATTGCTGCAGGTATAGCCTTAAATGTCTTTGTCGCAGCTTTGGGCGGCTTGTCATTTATCTTAATGTCAGTTGCCAATAACAGCATCGATCATTTAAGGTTTTATCAAGATCGTATGGAAATAAAGCTATTAGCTCTTCGCTCTAGAGATACAATTTTTAACAAAGATATATCGGATGTGCAAGTAGAGTCCAATGTTGTGATCTTGACCGTTAAAGAGAGCGAGAAGAAAAAGACAAAGAAAATCCCCTTAGGTTATTTTTCCGAAGAGGATAAAAAAGAAATAGTCGCTTACTGCGAAGGTATAAAAAATGATGCTTTACGGGGTTAATGCCTCTCGTGCACTTTGCTCGTCAACGACAGATATTATGCATTATTAATAATGGTGAAACATGAAAATCTACCCAGAAATCGAAGTGTCGAAAGCGCAGCATGAGGCTATTGAAGCGCTTAGAAACAAGGTATTTCCTGACCATCAAGTTTCCCGTTCTTACCATAAGCAGCTTCTCCACATGCGGGCTTTGCAGTACCACGACAATCAACTGATTGGTTATATGGGGCTGGATTATAGGGTAGTGAATGTCGGTGGTGAGGTATACAAAGTGTTAGGCGTGAGTGATTTTTGCATCGACAGCGTTTGGCAAAGAAAAGGGATAGGCTCGGGTATGCTGGCGCAACTGACTGACTATGCGCGAGATAAAGATGTTGATTTCATTATTCTTATTTCTGATCTGCACGATTTTTATGTGGCCAATGGCTTTCAGCTCGTCGAGTCACATGCCTCTTGGCTACGCATCCATGAACATACAAATTATGGCGTTGCGGTTGAGTATGTTGATGAATTGTACGTTAAACCGATGAAAGATAAATCATGGCCTGCAAGGCATATGGATTGGCTTGGGTATAGGTATTAATGCCATAGGTATAAGTAGATTATGGCGAGTAAGAGGAGTTAGTCGTCTTTCGTGTTGTGTGCTGGGCGTGGCTCAAATCCCACCTGATCACGTCCATTGTTCTTGGCCCAATATAGGCGTTGATCCGCCAAGTGGACAAGATAGTCAGGCGAGATGTCTGGCGTACACTCAATGGTCGCAACCCCCAAACTAGCGGTAACATGACGAGCGGCGTTGGATCTGCCGTGGGGAATACCGAGTGCTGCGATCGACGCTTTAATCGTCATCGCAATCGATACGGCGTCTGCATGCTGGGTTTCCGGTAAAATACAACTAAATTCCTCGCCACCATATCTCGCGGCCAAATCTTGTGGACGCTTGAGGCTTTGTTGAATCACCTCGCCAACTGCCTTTAGGCATCTATCGCCTGCCAAGTGACCATAGGTGTCATTGAAGTGCTTAAAGTAATCTAAATCGATCATGATCAGCGACATAGAGGCGTTTATCCGCTTGAGCCTTTGATATTCGCCGTCGAGCACGTTATCAAAGCGGCGGCGGTTCGCTAAGCCAGTGAGGGCATCGGTAATACTCAGCGTTTCAAGCTTGTCACGAGCTATTTTGAGCTCGGAAAGGTAGTTTAATTGATCCCAATAGGTGCGAAGTGTAAATAAGGCGAGTAACCACAACACAATCAGCGCTCCCACAGCGACTCTCACCTGATGACGCCAATCCGCTTGCCAATGCTGGTCTGCTTCCCCGACTACGGCATAAAAGGGGAGCCCCTCGACTTTACGAATACTGAATAAACGTGGCACGCCATCTATTGGCGAGGTGGCGCGAAAGCTCTTGTCGGTTTGCCCGGATGTGATAAAAGCCTCAACGATAGGATCATCAATGAGTTTACCCAAGGTTTCCGGCTTAGCGGGCTTTCTTGCCAATAATCGAAGGTTTTTGTCAGTGATAGCGACCACGTCCAGGGGATCTATGGAAATATGCTCGACCCATTTAGAGAAAAAGGTGAGATCAACGCCCACCGCGGCAAACCCTTTGAAGCCTGGCTGCTCGGGCAAAAGCTCACGCGTCTGTGTGATGTTTAGTGGGCCGGTCGTACTTTTAAACGCGTTGGAGACAAATGTATCTCGATCAGGGAAGTCGCGTAGTGCTCGGCAATAGTCTCGGTGACTTCCATCCCACCCTAGTTCGTCACTATTCGCATGGGTAATGATACAGTTTTGATCAAAAAGGCCGGCGAGAATGACATTAGGGACGGTGTTCATTTTGGAGACCACAAGCGCCGTTAGTTGCTGATGTGCCTGCAAATCTTTGGGCGGATAGACGAGATCCTCAGGCTCAACATGCCCTAGTATATCTCTTAATAAATAGTCGGTGATTTGAAATGAGCCTTCGATCCATTCGGCGATCAAAAAACTCACGCCTTCGACGCGCCCACGGGCTTTATCTTCTTCTTGTTGTAACGAGCGCATTAAGCCCATTGTTGCGACTGCACCGAGAAGCAAGCAAAAAACCACACAAAAAATCAGACTGCTCTTTCGGTTGGACACTAATCACACTGCTCCTTTGTTCACAAATTTAACTATAGGAGCCGCTACTTCGGTTGTCGACAAGGCTGAATAGACGCGCGCCTGCAGCTGTCGGCAGGCGCGATCGTAGCGTCTTGATGTGATTGGTAGACTGGGCGCTCTTTTATTGCATCACCGCAAACGACTCATAAGGGGCCAGTTTGTAGATGGTGCTTAGGTGTTTAACCGGATCCATGTTGTAGCTGAGGCAAGTTAGGGGCTTATCGTGCCAGTGTTCGGGGAGGGTGATGGTTTGTTTTTGCTCGCTAAAGTTACTGACCACCAAAATACGGTGGGTATCGTCGAAGCGCTCGTAGGCGATCACGTTAGGGTGTGATTCTTCCACAGGCGCAAACTGGCCATGTACGATCACTGGGTATTGCTTGCGCAGCTTAATCAGTTCACGGTAGTGATAAAGCACTGAGCCGCTATTTTCAGTCGCCCGTGCCACATTGATGGTGGTGAAGTTAGGATTAATCGGTAACCATGGTGTTCCTTGGGTAAAGCCTGCCTGCGGTGCGTTCTCCCATTGCATCGGGGTGCGGGCGTTATCGCGACTGTTTTGGTATACCGCCTCCATCATGGTGTCTGAATCCACGCCTTCTGCAACACGCAAGTCGTAAAAATTGCGGGTTTCGATGTCTTGATAATCGTCGATAGACGGGAAGGCGACATTGGTCATCGCAATCTCTTCCCCTTGGTAGATGTAGGGCGTGCCTTTCATCAAGTGCAAGGTGGTGGCGAGCATTTTTGCCGAGCGGGTCCGATATTGGCCGTCGTGACCGAACTTGGACACCGCGCGAGGCAAATCGTGATTGTTCCAAAATAGTGAGTTCCAACCGCTATCGGCCAGCGCTTGTTGCCATTTGAACAGTACCTGTTTGAGGGCGGCGACATCCAGCGGCACGGGCTGCCATTTATCGCCGTCTTTCCAGGTAGCGGTAATGTGTTCAAATTGGAACACCATGGAGAGTTCATTGCGTTCCGGTGCGCTGTAAAGCTTGGCAATCTCGGGCGTTGCGCCCCATGTTTCGCCGACGGTAAGCAAGTCTTTGCCGCCAAATGTGGCCCGATTCATGGCCTGTAGCAGTGGGTGAAGGCGCGGCCCGTTGCCAGTGATGCCTTTATCGATTTCTTTACCAATTAAATCAATCACATCAAGGCGGAATCCGCCAATGCCTTTGTCAATCCACCAGTTCATTATTTTATACACGGCGTCATGGACGGCGGGATTTTCCCAGTTCAGATCGGGCTGGCGTTTGGAGAACAAGTGAAAGTAATACTGCTCGGTGTTTGGCTCCCATTGCCATGCGCTGCCACCAAAAATTGAGCCTTGATCATCGGGTGCACTGCCATCGGGTTTGGCATCGCGCCAAATGTAAAAGTCGCGATAAGGACTGTTTTTGTCGTGAAGCGCGGCTTGGAACCAAGGGTGTTCGTCGGAGGTATGGTTCACCACCAAATCCATCACGATTTTGATGCCAAGCGCGCCGGCTTTATCAATTAAGCGCGTCATGTCTTCCATGGTGCCAAATTCAGGCGCGATCGCGCAGTAATCGGAAATGTCATAGCCATTGTCATCCATCGGCGATTGGTACACCGGCGATAGCCATAACACATTGACGCCGAGCCAATGTAAGTAATCGAGCTTCTCGATAATTCCGTTAAGATCGCCAATGCCATCACCATTGGTGTCGTAAAAACTGCGAGGGTAGATTTGATAAACAACGGCATCATGCCACCAAGCGTTCTGCATACCGATTACCTCTTATCGACAATAAAAATCCTCAAAGCCTCAGCTTGAGATGTGGCCAACAGCCTAGCGCGCGAGCAGTGCTAAGAAAAATAGGCGTGACGCTTGTTGATATAACCAATCGGCTATAGGTAAGATGATAATAGATGAAAAATATGCGTTATCATTGAATCACGTATCTTGATTAGGCTATAAATTAAGCCATTAAACTGTGAGTGGGGGCGGTATGGATGTAGAAAAAGTCGCCGGCTACTTTATTGCGGTGGTTGAGGCGGGTGGTATTAAAGCGGCTGCGTTGCAGTTAGGGATCAGCCAACCTTCATTGACGGCACAGATCCAAAAGCTGGAGCAACGTCTCGCGTGTCCGCTGTTGGTTCGCCACCCTCGCGGCGTCAGTATGACTGCAGCAGGAGAACTTTATTATCAGCATGCCACGGCACTGCACGCCGAGCGGCAAAGGCTTCATGCCCAGATTCATGCTTTGCAAGCGCGTGAAGCAGGACAAATAAAGCTTGGCACTGGGGAGGCGTGGTGGCCCTTGTTTGTCAAACCGGCAGTGCTTGAGTATCAAGCGGATCGTCAGTGTGCCGTCCATATTGAATTCGGTAACCGTTTGGCATTAATGGCGTCGCTACTCAGTGGCGATGTGGATGTATTTATCGGTCATGAAATTGACGATTTGGTTGCGAGCCAGCAAGTGCGCTTTATGCCGTTGTTTCAGGATACGGAAAGCTATTATGTGGCTGATAACCATCCGCTACTCACAGACACATCCGCCAGCATCGACTCTCAGCGCCTGAGTGATTGGCCTTTGATGCGTGTCACGCCTGATCATGCCCGGCATGCGCATTTGCTGGCGAACCCCATCAGCCCAACGACGCACGTCAACCAAGTGGTGTTTGATGTTGATGCCCTCAGTCCCGGTATTGACTTATTACATGACACTCAGTCGGTGATGCCCTATACCACTCGAGCCCAGATGTATCTGGCGAGTCAGGGGGTAAAAGTGTTGGGTGTTCACCCGAGTAAGAGAGGTAACGTCGGTTTATATACCTTGCGCAATGAGCGGCATGAGAAAGTCGACGCGCTGATCCAGCAGCTGTGTGAGGCGGCCCATCAGATGGACACTTCGCCATGTCATACCAGTTAGGGTAAAGCTTATTGGTTAAGAAAGTGCTAGACTAAGTCGCCTTTGTCGCACACTGTCTGTGTCGTGCTGGCTGCGAATGTAGGGATTAGCTAGCCGATTCAGGGTGTTCCAGTGGTGACATCGATGAAATCAATAGGTAGCGCCAATTACCAATTTGGCCTTAGCGCTGCTAATTTGTGGCGCAAATCACATGCAGTACCTTTATTATCAAAGGAAAGATGATGGTAATTCCAGAAAACAGCAGTATTGTTATTTTTGGTGCATCTGGCGATCTGACCTTCCGTAAGCTGATCCCAGCCCTGTACCACTTATATGCGAACAAACAGCTGCCTGCGTCTTTCGCGATTCTAGGCGCAAGCCGCACCTTCTACAGTGACGAGTCATTTCGCGATAAACTACGTCACTCCATGCAAGAGCTTGAAGAGACCGATCCTGCCACGCTCGACGCCTTTATGGCGCATGTTCACTATCAATCATTTAATATCTCTGACACCAACGAATATGGTGCGTTGACAAGCCGCTTGGATGCGCTTTCTGACCAATATGGCTTTACTCAGCGCAATACGCTTTTCTACCTCGCGACTCCACCGAAGCTGTATAACTTTATTCCTGCCTGCCTGGCAGCGCATGGCCTCAATGATGAGAGCAACGGTTGGAAACGCTTGGTGGTTGAAAAGCCGTTTGGCTATGATCTTGCCTCCGCGCGTCAGTTAGACAAAGACATTCATGCTTATTTTGCCGAGCATCAGATCTATCGCATTGATCATTACTTAGGTAAAGAAACGGTGCAAAACCTACTGGTTTTCCGTTTTTCTAATGCGATGTTTGAACCGCTTTGGAACCGTAACTTCATTGACTATGTAGAAATTACGGGGGCTGAAAACCTTGGGGTAGAAGGCCGCGGTGGTTACTACGATCAGTCTGGTGCGGTGCGCGACATGTTCCAAAATCACTTGTTGCAAGTGTTATCGCTCGTGGCGATGGAGCCTCCGGCGCAAATCAATGCTGACGCCATGCGTGATGAAGTATTCAAAGCGTTGCAGTCACTCGAGCCGCTCTCTGAAGACGACTTACACAATAACCTAGTGCTAGGTCAGTACACCGAATCTCACGTGGGTGGTAAGCCACTGCCTAGTTATCGTGATGAGCCAGGTGTGGCGGAAGACTCGCGTACTGAGACCTATGTTGGCCTGAAGATGTTTATCAACAACTGGCGTTGGAATGGGGTGCCGTTTTATGTGCGCACCGGTAAACGCTTGCCAACACGTGTGACCGAAGTGGTGATCCACTTTAAACAAACTCCGCATCCTGTATTTGGTAAGAATGCCCCTGAGAACCGTTTGGTGATCCGCATTCAGCCCGACGAAGGCATCCAAATGAGCTTTGGTCTTAAAGAGCCAGGTGCCGGCTTTAACGCGAAAGCGGTCAATATGGATTTCCATTATACGTCGCTGGAAGAAACCCAGATGCTGACCGCCTATGAACGTTTGTTGCTAGATGCCCTCAAAGGCGATGCGACCTTGTTTGCTCGCAGTGATGCGGTCGAAGCTTGCTGGCAGTTTGTTGAGCCTATTCTGCAGTACAAAGAAAATGACAAAGCCTTGTTTGGCTATGCCTGCGGAACATGGGGACCGAAAGAAGCGGATCAGTTGCTGGAGCGTGATGGCCATGCTTGGCGCTTTCCCTGCAAAAACCTGACTGACACGGAATACTGCGAATTATGATAAATGCCCAAATTTTTGATGATGCCGACGCGGTGGTCAATCACTTAGCCGACGCGATGCAAGCGCTCAGCGCGCAAGATCGTGCCGTGCACATTTCGCTTTCTGGCGGCAGCACGCCCAAAATGCTGTTTAAGCGTTTAGCCAGTGATGATTATGCCAATGCGATTCAGTGGCAAAACCTGCATTTTTGGTGGGGCGATGAGCGCTGTGTGGCACCGGATGATGCCGAGAGTAACTTCGGCGAAGCCAATAAGCTGCTATTTAGCTACATTCGCATCCCGGAAGAGAACATTCACCGCATCCGTGGTGAAGACGATCCGGACGTGGAAGCGGCTCGCTTTAGTGCCGAAATGCAAGCCTTGATCCCAAGCGAAAACGGCACGCCTGTGTTTGATTGGATTTYGCTGGGCGTTGGTGGCGATGGCCATACGGCCTCACTGTTCCCGCACGATCCTCAGTATGACAATACCGCGCTCGCGCTGGTGGCTTCGCATCCTGAATCGGGGCAAAAGCGTGTATCAAAAACCGCCCGTGTTTTGCGTGCGGCGAAGAAAATCAGTTATCTGGTGTTGGGTGAAGGTAAGCAAGCGATCGTGCATGAGATCGCCACACACGAGCCTACCCAACTGCCATATCCTGCCGCCAATATCCGCAGTGCCAAAGGCACCACGGAATGGGTACTCGATGCCGCGGCAGCAAAAAAATTACCAGAACAGAATTAATGGAGAGCACGATGAAAGGTGATATCGGCGTAATTGGTTTGGCGGTCATGGGCCAAAACCTGATCCTCAACATGAACGACAACGGCTTTAAAGTGGTGGCGCATAACCGTACCGCGGCCAAAGTCGATGAATTTCTGGAAGGCCCAGCGAAGGGCACCAACATTGTTGGCGCTTACTCGTTAGAAGAGCTGGTTGAGAAGCTCGAAAAACCCCGCAAAGTGATGCTGATGGTTCGTGCAGGCACCGTTGTAGATACCTTTATCGACAAACTGACGCCATTGCTGGACGAAGGTGACATCATTATCGATGGCGGTAACACCAACTACCCAGATACCAACCGTCGCGTGGCAGCACTGCGTGAAAAAGGCATTCACTTTATTGGTGCTGGTGTCTCTGGCGGTGAAGAGGGTGCCCGTTTTGGGCCGTCTATTATGCCAGGCGGCTCAGAAGAGGCGTGGCCTGCGGTCAAGCCTATCTTCCAAGGTATTGCGGCGAAAACCGATAGCGGCGAGCCATGTTGTGACTGGGTCGGTCGTGACGGCGCGGGCCACTTTGTGAAAATGGTGCACAACGGTATCGAGTATGGCGACATGCAGCTGATCACCGAAGCGTATCAGTTCATGAAAGACGGCCTTGGCATGAGCCATGACGAGATGCAGCAAGTCTTTACCGACTGGAACAAAACCGAGCTGGATAGCTATCTGGTCGAGATCACTTCAGACATCTTGGGGTATAAAGACCAAGACGGTGAGCCACTGGTTGAGAAAATTCTCGATACTGCAGGTCAAAAAGGCACCGGTAAATGGACCGGCATCAACGCGCTGGATCTTGGCATTCCGCTCACTTTGATTTCTGAATCCGTGTTCTCACGTTGCCTGTCGGCACTTAAAGATCAGCGGGTCGCGGCAGAGAAGCTGTTTGAAAAACATATTCAACCGGTTGATGGTGATAAAGCCGAATGGGTTGATGCGCTGCGTCAAGCGCTGCTGGCGTCAAAAATTATCTCTTACGCGCAAGGCTTTATGCTGATGCGTGAAGCGTCTAATGAGAATGGCTGGGACCTCAACTACGGTAATGTTGCACTGATGTGGCGCGGTGGCTGTATTATCCGCTCAGCCTTCTTGGGTAATATCCGTGATGCGTTTGATAAGGATCCTAACTTGGCCTTCTTGGGCTCAGATGCGTACTTTAAAGGGATCTTGGATAACTGCTTGGCAGCATGGCGTAAAGTGGCGGCAAAATCGATGGAAACCGGTATCCCAATGCCATGTACCACATCGGCGCTGACCTTCTTGGATGGCTACACCACGGCACGCTTGCCCGCGAACTTGCTGCAAGCACAGCGTGACTACTTTGGCGCGCACACCTATGAGCGTCTTGATCAGCCGCGCGGTGAGTTCTTCCACACCAACTGGACAGGCACCGGCGGTAACACCGCCTCGACCACGTACGACGTGTAACGTACGGCGTGTAACGTGACAGACTAAGTCACTGTCCATAGCAATAAATAGAAAAGGGATGCCTCGGCATCCCTTTTTGTTGGCATAAGCAATAAACTCACTTAGCATAAGCGAAAAAGGAGATCCTATGCCGCGTCCTAAAATGCCCCGCCGTATCTGCGGGAAACCCCATACCAACTGTTTTAAACCCAACGCCATTCCACTCAGTGAGCTAGAGACGGTGACCATTGGTTTGGATGAGTTCGAAGCCATGCGTCTTGTTGATCATCAGGGTATGCAGCAACTGCAAGCGGCGGAAGTCATGGGCGTATCTCGTCAAACGTTAGCCAACCTGGTTAAACGCGCCCGCGCCAAAACCACCGCCTGCCTTGTAGAAGGCAAAGCCTTGGTGTTTGAGTCAGAAGAGTCGTGTTAGGTTAGCCATCTACAAAAACAAGATCTGTGCTGCGTGTGACTCACCAAGGTGCTTTTATGGTTTACTAAACTGTAATTTCACGTCAATGATTGCCGTGAAAATAGGTATTTTTAAACCAATACTTCCATTTAGTTATTGTCATTCATCATGCGGCTTAGCAAGGATGCGCGCGTGTTCGAAAAAGCATTCTGTCGCGCGACGTTGCAGCTTGACGCGAATACTCTCGATGTCTTGACGCAACTTTCCTCATTTTTCTCTCACAGAATAGTTTGCATATGCCACAAATGAGGCGTATTGTTAGTATATGCTATTTATATAAAGAGAGAACGGAAGATGACAATTGCTATTGCGATGAACCAAGACCGCCCTGCGGGACACTTTATGAAGGCCGAGCACTTTGCGCTGTTTGACGACGATGGCCAAGCACTCGTTCAGTTCGCCAACCCACGTGTAACAGAAGGTTGCGGTGCCAAAAACGCCTTGATAGCGATGCTGAAAGCTAACCAAGTAACACGTGTGGTGACTCGTCATATTGGCGAGCATGCGTTAGCGGGATTACTTGATGCTGGCTTACATGTTTATCAGTTAACCAATGGTCGCCTAAATCCTACCCAGTGGCTGTCGCCTGCGTATTGGCAACCGCTTACGGATGCGAGTCAAGGACGGCCGGCGTTGCAGCAAATGAAGCAGCAATCCCAACTACGGAAAGGAGCGTGTCGTGCTGATCGGATGTGCGGGTGTGGTTCTAAACGAAGTGGGTTAGGTTCTGAGCATCGCGGATGTGGCAAGCGGCAAGGTAAAGGCGGTCACGCCAGTGGACAGGGTTGCGGTTGCCATGACTGAATTACGTGTGATGCCGCCACGGTCGCATCATCAGTGTGTAGCTTGCAGTGACAACGGGCTATTCAACCTTAAATTTTATCAAGACGATAATAACGCCGTGACCGCAAGCGTATGGTTAGAAAGCGCTTGGCAAGGGTATCAAGATCAGCTGCACGGTGGGGTAATCGCTACGCTTATTGATGCGGCGTTGACCCATTGTACCTTCCTGTTTGCCCCGCAAAGTGTGACAGCGTCACTTAATATTCGCTATCACCATCCAGTGCCCATTGCGGTTGAGGCGGAGGTACGAGCATGGTGTGTAAAAGCGAAACATGGAATGAGTCAGTTGGAGGCAACGCTTACCGTTGCGGGCACTGTGTGTGCCAGTGCAACGGCAAGCTTCATGCGAATGCGTGCGTCAAAAACTAGCTAACGGCGCGGCGTAGGCGATCATGCACGGCAAGCCATGCTTCGCCATGAGGAGGCTGGGCGAGCCAGATCTCATCGACGCCCAGTTGGTCGGCTTGGGCAAGTTGGTGATATAACGCTTGCCCGTAGCGTGCAGCGTCATCTGGCATGGCAATACAGACCAGATCATCCCGTGCTGGGGCGTCGCCAAAGTGAAGCAAGGCTGCGCGTTTTTCCGGATGGGGCGCAGGGAGATCAGACAAGTCTGCCGCCACCATCTGCAACCGCGTATTGGGCTGGTAATGGCTTCCCACATTGCCGGGCACCACGGTGTCGTGCTGCTCGGGAGCGTCGACCGTTTCACCCAGCACGGCGCTCAACTCGCTGGCGGTGATTGGACCGGCGCGAAGTACGCGGAATGGACGCTTGGTAAGATCGACAATGGTCGACTCCAGCCCATGTTGGCAAGGGCCGCCATCAATCACCGCAGCGATCTTTCCGCCTAAACCATGCATCACTTGCTCCGCCGTGGTGGGACTGAGCTTTTTATACGGGTTCGCAGACGGGGCGGCAACGGCAAGCTGATGGGTGGCGAGCAGGTCTAACAACACAGGTTGCGCGGGTACGCGAAGCCCAATGGTATCTAATCCACCCGTGACTACCGGTGAAACATGCTCGGCACGTGGCAGCAGCAGCGTCATCGGCCCTGGCCAGAAGGCATTCGCCAGCTTATATGCTTCATCCGGGATTTGCGTTGCCCACTCGGTGATCGATGCGACGTCACCGAGATGAACAATCAAAGGATGATTGGCGGGTCGCCCTTTAGCGGTAAAAATACCCGCGACGGCGTCTGGATTGCTGGCATCCGCTGCCAAGCCGTACACGGTTTCTGTGGGCACCGCGACTTGTTCGCCGGCTTTTAGCAGCTCGGCGGCTTGTGTTAGATCCGTTGAACACTGCGCTGAGAGAAGTTGCGTTTTCAACGACATGCTCCGTTTTATTTTGCTACGTTCAGGTGATACCACTGACCCGAGCGATCGCGTTGCCATACTGCACCTTGCGCATCAATTTGCATCAAGTACAGCCAGCCGTGATTCGCCAGCGCGGCTATATCGTCATGGCGTGCAAGTATACTATCAATTGCCTCCCGAGGGGCAGCGATAAATACGCTTAATCGCACTGGCTGGTGGCGATATCGACGACCATCGTGCACGGATTGATGCGATAAGCCAATTCGTAAGTCGCCACCATTCCCTTCAAATACCCCAATGTGGCCACCCACGATGTTGTGTAGCAATTTGTTTCCACTGCCGAATTTTTCCGGTGCGGTGACAGAAGCAAAGTACTGCAGGTTGATCCAGTTGGTCACCACCATGGGCGCGGTGAGTATGGTTTCAAGCTGGCTAAAGTCACGGTCTTTATGCATGTCGTAGTCGTGTAAAAAGCTGCGACCTTGCAAATTAATCTGTCGAGACAGGGAGCGCGGGCCCACGATTAACGCCGCGTTGTCACACAGTCCCCACTCAGGGCGCATTTGTGCCCAGTCTTTGGCCCGTGTACCAAAGAAGCGTTTGAGTTTGGATGGCTGGGTAGGCGCCTGATCAAACTGGTTGGCGCGGGTTGCACGTGCTTGTTCGCTTGCAGCGGCCAGCCAAGTTTGCCACTCGGTATGCTCGGGGGCRTGAAAGACATCCAGTGCGTCGGTGGTGGTGTTGTGCATGGCGGCATAAAAACGGGTACTGACGGGAATCGTCACGCCTTGCTGTGCCATGGCATCACGTACGTCGGCATCGTTAAGAAGCTGTGCAAGTACGCGGACATTTACCTCGCCGGTTTGTCCGCCGCAGGCACCACAGTCAAGCCCTGCAGCATGAGGGTTGTTACAGGTTTCACTGCCATGACCCACCAACAGGACCGCATCGGCCAGTTGATCAGCAATGCCCATTGCGCGCAAGATACCAGCGCCTAGCTCGGCCTTTTCTGCTGCGGTTAACGGTGTATTGTCACGGGTGAGCGCCCAATCACTGTCAGTATGGCTGAGTCGATTTAACGGGTTCTCGGTGCCAGAAATGCGCAATGCGCGTTTTAGCAAGCTCACTAGCTTTAACATGCCACCGGCTTCGACCATGCCTAAATTGGCAGCGGGCGCATCAAGGCTGCGCTGCCAGCCGAGCTTGGTCATCCGCAACCAGCGTTCGGGGGTAGCATGAGTTTGTGAGGCGGTGACCGCTGGCGCCAGTAAGCCGGGCAGTTGTGGGCGATGAATATGGCTATCGGTGGGCTGATAGGCAATCGGCAAGCCAAAAAAGCCAGCAAAGCCAAGGGTTTGAATTCGTTCGGATTGCGCTTCTAATGCGCGACGCATTGGCTCAGAGCGCACATCGATACAAAATACAGCCTGAAGCGTGGGGGAGGTGTCGAGCGTGTCGACACTGGCCTGCGCAGATAGGGCGTGTGCCCAAGGGCGCTGCTGACTGATTTCCAGCGCTTGTTGCCAAATCCACAGGGGCGCGAGCTGTTGTTGTGCTTGGTGATACCAATGGCGGACATTCACCGCTTGATGGTGCATGGACTGACGAATGCTTGCCCACGCTGCGTCACGATGTTTAGCAAGCCAGCGTGCCAGCACTGTATCCCACGCGAGTAAAATCGCGAATAGGCCCATGCCATGATCTTGTTGTTCACTGTCACTGAGCTGTTGCTGCCAATCTAACCAAGCTTGCCAGCTTGCCCAACCTGACAAGCCGTGCATAAGCGCGTGGCAATAGGCCAAGTTACCGTCTTGGTCGTGAAGAGTCGGTTGCCAAAAGTCGGACGCTTCAGCGATCAATGCATCGATTTGGGTGGGTAGTGCGGCGAAATCGGCAAGCAAATCCACTCCTGTGAGGGTTTTAATGCCTTTATCTTGGCTCACTACATCCAACCAGCATCGATAAAGGTGCTCACCGCCTTGGCCTTGGGCATCAAAGCGCTGTGGGTATTGGTGATAGAGCGCGAGAAACTGGCTCACTTGCTGCTGGATTTCTTGCTGCCACGATAAGCCTTCTTGTGCTTCTCGAGTGCGGTCACACAACTCAGCTAATGGCTTCCAACGCGGGAGGTCACTGCTATGACTACGCAGCGCACGCAGACAATCACTTACCGTCAATGCGCTGCCAGAGGTTGAAATGGCCTCGGCAAGGTGTGCCTCACTAATCGGCGATTGCCAATGCGACAGATAGTACGTCGACGACATTAGCGGACAGTGGCCACTTAACACCGCTTGTTCGGCAAAAACTTGCTCAATGGGGGTAAAGCGTTGCTGCCACCATGGGTTCACCGCAATCATTTGATCCAACGGCCAGCTTGGCGCAATCGCGGCGACCGCTTGCTGTGTGGCATCGCGAAAATCGCTCACATCGAGGGACTCAGGGTATGCAGATACATTGGGCGTTTTCGCAATCATTAACGCGTCTCCTTATGCGGTTGCCATTGGGTCGTTTGTAGTTGGATTAAAGAAGCACTTGGCCACCATTTGAGTGTTAGGCGCGTCGCCCATTCATCAAGGTAAGCGCCGGCGTTCAGCCAAATAAATAGGCGATTCACCCACGCTTTGTGAGGCCAGTATTGGACCGCCAGTGACAGAGCAAACAGCGCGATAAACAGCACCAGCGCAAAGGCATCGGCAAATAAGTAGGTGGCATTACCGCCCGCGACAAACACAATCAAGCTATGTTTAATGGCGGCGTAGAGTCCGAGCAGGCCAAGCGCAAACACGCTACTGAGCAGCACGCGTGTCGGGCGGGCAGCGCCTGGGCGCGTAAAGGCTGGTAATAGCAGCATGGTCATCGCCATCCACAGCAACCAGCCGGCGGCCAAGCTATTTAAAATACCGACACTCAGATGCACGGCGACAATCAAACCGCCTGCGGTGGCCATCGCGGCAAGCCAATGGCAGCGACGCGGGATTGAGGCATCAGCCAGTTGGGTGGCGAGCCAATGATTCACGCCATTGCCGCTGTTGAGGAAAGAGAATGCCTTGTAGAAAGAGTGCGCCAGTAGGTGCAGCAGTGCCAACTCGTAAAGACCTAGGGCGATTTCGACTAACATCAGCCCCATTTGTGCGACGGTCGACCACGCCAGTTTTACCTTGATGCTCACGCGTGTCAGGCTCACCAGCCCAGCAACCAGTGTACTGACGCCCGCGATAACCAGCAGTGCCAAGCTGGCACTGGGGCTCGCCGCGAGCACTGGCGCGAACAGCATCAATAAGATCCCGCCAAGGTTCACAATGCCAGCATGCAACAAGGCAGAGACAGGTGTTGGCGCTTCCACCACTTGAATGAGCCAGCCGTGCAAGGGTAATTGAGCGCACTTGATAATCGCCACGCCCACCAACATAAAGGCGGCAATGCTTACAGTCAGCGTATGAGGTTGCTGGCTGACTTGAAACATCAATTGGTCAATCTGCGCGGTTTGGTAGTGGAAAAACAACAGTAAAAATGCGCCACCGAGTAGCAATTCGCTAAAGCGGGCGAGCAGCATTTTTTTGTGAGCCGCGAGTTGGGCGCGAGGCCGATGCGGATAGAAAAGAATTAAGCGACCCAATGAGAGGCTAACCGCCACCCAGGCGAGCCAAAACAGCAACAGATGATTGCTGACTAAAACCAACAAGACTGCCGACAAGGTGAGCAGTAAAGAGGAAAGAAAACGGTGTTTGTCGGCTTCACCTGCAAACGCAGTGGCACTGTATCGCCAGATGACACCGCCAAGAAGAGCAACCAGTGCAATCAGCACTAGTTTGAGCGGGGTGACGAGAAATAGGGATAACATGACTTACCTCACAGCAATAGTTATGAGATACATTGTGAAAACTTACTACAGTTAAGTAAAATACATAATAAATCATTTTTTATTCTGTTTTAGAGAACGATGAGCCGACTTAACTACCATCATTTGTATTATTTCTGGCAGGTGGCGCGCCACGGCAACCTGACTCAGACCGCCCGTCAGCTGCATATTTCGCAGTCGGCGCTGTCGTCGCAAATCAAGCAGCTTGAACAGGCGATGCAGGTGCAATTGTTTGAGCGCCAAGGTCGTACGTTGACGTTGACCGAAAGTGGCTATCAAGCGATGAACTATGCCGAAGAGATATTCCGCCAAGGGGAAGAGCTTGAGCAGTTGCTATCCAGCGGCGGGGCCCTGTCCAGTGCCACGATTCGCATTGGCACCTTATCCACCATGTCGCGGAATTTTATCGAGCAGTTTATTCAGCCATTGGTGAATCAACGAGAGTGCCGCTATGTGTTGCAGTCGATGGATCAAACCGGCTTACTCCATGCGCTGTCTGATCACCAGTTAGATTTGGCGCTAACCAATATTGCGGTGCGGGGCACCAATAAACAGATTTGGCAGTATCAGCAATTGGCACGCCAGCCGGTAGCCGTGATTGGTTGGCCGGGTAAAGCCTTGTCGCCCACCTTAGACGCCAGCTACCAGCACCAAGCGTGGGTGTTACCTTATGGCGATAACCCGATTCGCTCGGGGTTTGATGCCATCTCTGCGCAGTATCAACTCAAGCCTTACATCATGGCAGAAGCCAATGATATGGCGATGCTACGCCTGTTAACCCGCGACAATGACGCGTTGGCGGTAATGCCCGAAGTGGTGGTTCGCGATGAGCTAGATAGCGGCATGCTTACCCGCTATGCTTTACTGCCGAGTGTGTATGAGCCGTTTTATGCGGTATCGATTAAACGTCAGTGGGTGCATCCGCAACTTAGCTCGCTGCTAGAAGCGTTTAGATCTTCGCCGCTCGCGCATGGCGACGACCTTCGCGACGGCAACGGTCAGAGCAATACCTAACCTCGTTCCAACAGCGCGCCCACTTTTTACGCCACGTAAACGGGCGTTCGCACGTCAAACATACCTTGCTGGGAAGATGTGGCTTTTTATGCGCCATCTTGGTTGTCTCCGATAGATTGAGCAGCAGGTGAACGTGATTTTTGAGCGCGCTTGTCCGCGTGCTCAGGGCTATTTGTTGGCTCAGGGCTGCTTGGGCGCACGTGGGTGGCGAGGACCCGTGCTTTCTCGATACGAACGGCGTCTTGTTGACGAAACGACCATAAAATATCTCGCGCACGTTTGCCTGTTTGTTCGATATCGACAATGGGTTTTGGGTAGTCTTCGCCAAGCTCCACACCGTACATCATCGCTTCCATATCGGTCATTTGCCATGGGGTGTGGATCAAACTGTCGGGCAAGGGAGAAAGCTCGGGTAACCATTCACGAGTAAATGCCCCTTCCGGATCTTGCTCCTGCGATTGTTTCACTGGGTTATAAATACGTAAGGTATTGGCGCCTGTCACGCCAGCTTGCATTTGAAATTGGGGGTAATGAATACCGGGCTCAAAATCGAGAAATAACTGCGCGAGGTGATGCACACCGCGGCGCCAATCAATCAATAAATGGTGGGTTAAAAAGCTGACCAGCATCGCCCGCATACGAAAGTTGATATAGCCAGTGACGTGTAGGCAACGCATACAAGCATCGACGAGCGGATAACCGGTATTACCTTGTTGCCATGCGAGCAGATGCGCATCGCTCTGCGGACCGTTTGCGTACTCAAAATGTAAGTAGCCTCGATTGACGGGCCGATGCTCCATGTGGTGCTCGCTTTCAAATTTCTGCATAAAATGACAGTGCCAATGCAAACGCGACACCATAGCTACCAGCGCTCGCCGCCAGCCCTTTTTCTGCCAATGGAGGAGGGTGATTTGATACATCTCGCGCAAGCTGATGTTACCCCATGCAAGATAGGGCGACAGCCGCGTACAGCTTTTGCGGCTGGCGAGCGGTTTAGAGATGTGACGTTGATAGCGTTGTCCGCGCTCGCGGAAAAAAGACTGCAAGGTTTTATACGCCCAACTCGGCCCGCCGGGTTGAAAGCGTGGCGCGGGAGAGTCCCAGTTATGGTGATCGAGCGCGGGTAGCGTGAGTGATGCGTTTAGCCAGCGCGCTTGTTGCCAATCAGGATCGGCAAGGGGAGCGCGCATCACTTTTTGCCATTCAGCGTCCCAATCAACTCGATTTTTAGCGCCGCGGATCACCGCCCCAGTGGGGGATTCATGCCACGGGATCTGATGGCTCTCCAGCCATTTTGCCACCGCTTTATCACGAGAAAATGTCGCGTCGACGCCAATTTCTTGATGGCTGTACACCGCGCCAATGGCCTGTTGCCGGTGGATGGCGTCGAATACTGAGAGCGCCTCTCCTTGGCAAATGGTGACGTGACCGCCCAGTGGTGCGAGCTGTTGATTGAGATCGCACAGCGATTGCCAGACAAATCGCCAATGGCGTTCACTATGGTGCGGATCGTTAAGCAGCAGTGGTTCAAACAGGTACAGGATCACCAAGGGGCGCCCCGCGGCAATGGCGGCTTGTAATGGGGCATGATCCCGCAGGCGTAAATCGCGTTTTAGCCACACAAGGCTGATGGGCGCGGACATAGGGTTCTCGACAGTCGTAACAACAATTTATATTTATCCATGGGCGATACGAGGCTGAATGACGCTTGGATCCCTGAGAGGGACTTGGTTGAGGTCTAATTTCTCTCATTAACAAGCGCTAAGCACACAAAGCGAAATCAAAATGGTTTGCATTTGCCTTTTAAGCATCGGAAAATTACCGCTCTTAGAGATAACGGGCAAGTGCTACGCGCTTGTGTTTGCAATAGTAGGATCGAGATATGTTAGAGGCAAAGGACGTTGCGTTTGCCGTCAACGGAAAAGTGTTACTCGATAAGGTGAGCTTGTCGTTTACGCCCGGAAAAATCTGTGCGTTGGTCGGGCATAATGGCTCGGGTAAGTCGACGTTGATAAAGCTGTTAGCGCAGCAACAGGCAACCAGCAGCGGGCAGATCGCATTAGACCAAAAGCCCTTATCAAAATGGTCGGAAAAAGCCTTTGCGCGCGAGGTGGCGTATTTGCCACAGCATTTACCGGCAACCGATAACTTAACTGGGTATGAGTTGGTCAGTTTTGGTCGCTATCCTTGGCATGGCTTGCTGGGGCGGTTGACCAAAGCCGATCACCAAGCGATTAACGAGGCAATGGCGCTCACTGGTACCCAAGATTATGCCGAGCGCTTGGTCGATACCTTATCGGGGGGCGAGCGCCAACGGTTGTGGATTGCGATGCTGCTGGCACAGCAAACGCGTTACTTACTGCTCGATGAGCCGCTATCTGCACTGGATGTCGCCCACCAAGTCGAAGTGATGACCTTGGTGCGCAAACTCAGTCGAGAGTTGGATAAGTCCATCATTATCGTGGTGCACGACATTAATATGGCGGCACGTTTTTGTGATGAAATTGTCGCGCTGCACAGCGGACAAGTCCTGACTCAAGGCGCGGTCAGCGATGTGTTTCAAGAGTCGGCCCTTAAATCGATTTATGGCATTGAGATGCCGATTGCCGATCATGCCGCCGGCTATGCGGTTGCCATGCCGGGGGAGTTATCGCCGGTATGATCAAGTCCTCTTTTCTGACGCTTGTGGTCTGGCTGACTGCGGCCATGATGTCAGCGAGCGTCAGCGCGTCGCCTCGTATTCTCTCGCTGGATTGGACCCAAACTGAAACCTTGTTGGCCTTGGGAGTGACTCCGGTCGCGGTTGCGCAAAAGGCGGATTACAATTCGTGGGTGAAAGCCCCGCCCATTCCAGAAAACACCGTCGATATTGGGCTTCGCACCCAGCCGAACATGGAGCGTTTGGCCGAGCTTCACCCCGATAAAATTCTAATTTCACCCATTTTTAAGGCGATGAAGCCCAAGCTAAGCACCATTGCGCCGGTGAGTTCAATTCCTCTGTATGAAAGTGGCCTAAGCTGGGCGTCGCTCAAAACCGTGACGCGGCAGATTGCACGTGAGGCCAACCGTCCTGAGGCCGGTGAAACCTTGATTGCCAATGCGAAACAGCAATTAGCGAGCCTGCGCGACACTATTCCCGGCGAACAGCCACCGCTTCTGATGATTCAATTCCTTGACGCCAACCATGTGCGGGTGTTTGGGACGAACAGTTTGTATCATGCCGCTATCAGTGAATTGGGGCTCAGCAACGCGTGGCAAAATACCACCAACAGTTGGGGGTTTAGCATGGTCTCCACCCGCGAGCTGCTAGACCTTGATGCGCAACTAGTGATTGTGCGCCCACTCCCTGAGGGCGTCGAGCAAACTCTTCAGACCAATATGTTTTGGCAATATTTGGTTAAACGCACGGGGCATACGCCATTGATAATTGATCCGGTATGGAGCTTTGGGGCGATTCCATCAGCGTTACGTTTTGCCCGCCTTGTGACCGCGGCATTGACCGAGCAAGGAGGGCAGGCATGAAACTGAACCTGTTATGGGTGCCCTTGGCGTTACTGGCGGCACTGTTAAGCCTCGCCTCCACTCAGTTGGGGCAGTGGAACGTAAGTTCGTCGATGCTCTGGCAGTCGCTGTGGTCGCTGGATGAAAGTGCGTCGATTGGGGTAGTGATGCATTTAACCTGGTGGCCGCGCTTGGTCACCGCATTGTTGGCAGGGGCGTGTTTGGGGCTGGCCGGTACCTTGATGCAACAGGTATTGCGTAACCCCTTGGCCTCGCCCTCGACGCTGGGGGTGGCGAATGGTGCCAGCTTGGCGCTGATGCTAGCTACGCTTTATGCCCCTTGGCTACTGACTTGGTCGAGCGCGATGGTGGCGATGTCTGGCGGAGTGCTGACCATGCTGGTGGTGTTTGCGCTGGCATGGCGACGCGGTCTATCGCCCACCGTGGTGGTGATCGCGGGTTTGATTTTAAACCTCTACTGCGGCGCGCTCAGCACCGTGCTGCTGTTGATGAATCAAGAAGCGCTACACGGCATGATGGTGTGGGGCGCGGGCTCGATGGTGCAAACCGACTGGCACAGTGTGCAAGCCTTATTGCCACGTGTTGGATTGGCGGTCGTGTTGATCCTTGCCTTGTTAAAGCCGCTCAACGTCCTAAGCCTTTCAGATGAAGGAGCAAAAAGCTTAGGCGTATCACTGGCGAAAATCCGTGTGATTGCACTGGGGCTATCGGTGCTGCTGACCGCGTGGGTGGTCAGCTTGATTGGCGTGATTGGCTTCATCGGTCTTGCCGCGCCCGCGATTGCGCGCTTATGTGGCGCTCGCAAGCTCATCACTCGATTGAGCCTGGCGATGATTTTAGGCGCTTTGATGTTGGCAGCCACCGATTTGGCTGTCCAGCTGTTACCGGGCCGCCGGGCAATGATGGTGCCTACGGGGGCGGCGACGGCAGCCTTGGGAGCGCCTCTTCTTTTGTGGTTGTTACCACGGGTGTCACTGGGGAATCGTCAACGCCAACAAATGCATGCCGGTACGTCCGCACCACGTCAGGATTGGCCACTAGGCCGAACGCTGATGTTATTGGTGTTGGGTGTGGGGATTTTTGCCACCGTATCGCGTCAAAGTGAGGGCTGGCAGTGGCTGGTGCTCAGCGGCGATTGGTCCTTGTTGGAATGGCGCTTGCCACGCTTGCTGGCCGCGGCATTGGCGGGTGGTGTGCTTGCTGTTGCGGGTGCCGTGCTTCAGCGTTTGAGTGCTAACCCGATGGCGAGCCCTGAAGTGATGGGGATCAGTGCCGGTACGGCGCTGGGACTAATTGTCACCATTTTTGCTGGCATGGGCGCATCTATGCTGAGCTTATATGTCGGCGGTTTAATCGGTGCGGGGGCAACCTTGGCGTTGATTGTGCTGCTTAATCGCAAAACCGGCTTCCAGCCAGAAAAGGTGTTGCTCACAGGGGTGGCCATAGCCGCTCTGATGCAAGCGGTACAAAGCTTTTTGATGGCGGGTGGCGACCCTCGCGCGTATCAAGTGCTCGCGTGGATTTCAGGCTCAACCTACTATGTGACTGACAGTACGGTGACCACACTGGCCTTGGTTGCCGCGCTACCGGTGGCGCTGGGATTAATGTGCCAGCGGTGGCTCGATATTTTGCCGCTCGGTGGCGAAACGGCTCAATCACTGGGGGTTAAGGTAGGGCGTGCCCGCATGCTGTTGCTGGCCCTCGTCGCGGTCATGACCGTCAGTGCTACCTTGGTGGTGGGGCCGCTCAGCTTTGTCGGCTTGATGGCGCCACATATTGCGCGCAGTTGGGGAGCGAAAAATGCTCGGGCGCATATGATCACCGCCGGATTGATTGGCATGGGATTGATGCTGTTTGCCGATTGGCTCGGACGACAATGGTTATATCCGCAAGAAATGCCAGCAGGGATCATTGCCTCCTTGATTGGCGGGCTCTACCTAATGGTTGTGCTACGTAAGCTATAGTTTTAACACACGGTGATCGACAGGATCGCCTCCCCCCTAACTAAAGAGATGCAGTTTGCATCTCTTTTTGTTTGAGGAGCCAAGAGAATGAACAGTGATTCCATGCAGCGTGTGGCGGTTGTCGGCGCAGGTGGCGCGATTGGTGAAGCCTTTTGCCGCGCGTTGCTCGACAAGCCATCCATTCAGCAAGTCTTCGCCCTAGGGCGTCACCCCGAGCCACTTGCCGAAATAAGTGAAAAGGTGGTGCCTGTGGCGGTAAACATTCGCGATGAAGCATCAATCCAAGCGGTGGCCGAGCACATCGACGACAACAGCTTAGATGCGGTGATCATTGCCTCGGGAATGTTGCATGACGATGCGGTCAGCCCAGAAAAGCGGCTCGCGGCGTGCAGTAGTGAGGCCATGCATCAGCTCTTTGACGTCAACGCCGTCGCGCCGCTGCTATTGAGCAAGCACCTCGCGCCCAAATTGAAACGCAACGCCGAGGCGAAGCTTGCCATTTTGTCGGCGCGCGTGGGCAGTATCAGTGATAACCGTGCGGGCGGTTGGTACGCCTATCGTGCAAGTAAAGCGGCGGTGAACATGCTGATCAAATGCATGAGCATTGAGCTTGGCCGTCAAGACAAGTCATTAACCGTGGTCGGTCTGCATCCGGGGACGGTCGATAGCCATTTATCCGCCCCATTCCAAGCCAATGTTAAGCCCGGTAAGTTATTCAGCCCAGCCCAATCGGCTGGCTATTTGTTGTCGGTGTTGGATGGCCTCGACAGTCGTCATACGGGTCGATTGTTTGCGTGGGACGGGGAAGAAATTGCCCCGTAGGTTGGGGGCATTGTTGGGTTATTTCCAATGCAATGGCTGCTCCAAAGTCGACAAAGGCTTTTCCGTGCCAAGCCCTATCATTTCATCATATGCCGTGTCCGTGACTAACACGTATTGCGCGGCATTAACCCATTCAAAATCATCTTTTACCGCCAGCAAGCTGCGAGATAAATAGGGTTTATCGCCTTGATAAATTAGCTTCTGCTCCACCGTATCGCCGTGACGTAAAAAGGCGATGGCTTGATATAACATGCCATCAATGCCACGGATCTGAATCTTGTCAATGTTGTCGTAATTTATCAGTTCGCTCAGTTGTAAATTCATCACTCGTCCTTGCAGTTAGGCCTTTCTTAAATACTACGAGCCATGCAAGCACGCGGATCCCYCGAGAGTGAGGCATTACCCGTAGCGATAGCCTTTTGGATGCGCAATGTAAAATAAATGTTACGCAAAGGTAAAATYAAAACCAGAGTGAGGAGATGATTTTCTCAGCAAAGTCGACGTAATCTGTGAGTAACGGAGACATTGCGTAAGGCTAAGGGCCGCTGTTTACGCGCGATTTTTACGCCAGACAACGACACAAGGCGGTGAACGTGAAACAGAGTAAATACGAATCCAAACCAGTTGATGAGCGGGGTCGTGTAGCCTGGTCGGCACAAGAAAACGAAGTATGGCGCCAGTTAGTCACACGGCAGCTTGCGTGTATCAAAGACAAAGCGTGTCAGGAATATCTCGATGGGTTACGAATGCTCGACTTGCCGCATGACACGGTGCCACAGATCCCTGATGTGAATGCCGTGTTAATGCGAGAGACGGGCTGGCAAGTGGCTCCTGTGCCTGCATTGATCGATTTCGACCATTTTTTCGCCTTGCTGGCGGATAAGAAATTCCCTGCGGCGACGTTTTTGCGCACCAAAGACGATTTCGATTATTTGCAAGAGCCGGATTACTTTCACGAGATTTTTGGTCACTGTGCGATGCTGACTCACCCAGCATTCGCTGAGTTTACTCATATGTACGGCCAGCTCGGTAAGCAAGCCACGCCCAAAGAGCGCGTCTATCTTGCACGCTTATATTGGTTTACGGTCGAATTTGGTTTACTCAGTGACTCGCAAGGCAATCGCAGTATTTATGGCGGCGGGATCTTGTCTTCACCGGCGGAGACCGAGTACGCCTTTAATAGCGACAAAGCGGTGCGTAAGCCTTTAGAAGTGATAGATGTCATGCGCACGCCATATCGGATTGACATTATGCAACCCATTTACTTTACCATTGAGTCGATTGACGATTTATTTGCCATCAGCCAACGAGATTTGATTGCTGATGTGCATCAAGCCATGGAACTGGGCCTTCATGCGCCTTTGTTCCCGCCCAAACCGAAAAAGACAGAACAGCAAAAGGAAACGCAACATGTCTGAACTAACTGAGTTGAAATGTGAAGCCTGTAATATTGATGCCCCTTTGGTCAGCGCTGAGGAAATGCCGGCGCTGCTCAAAGACATTCCGCAATGGCGCAAAGTAACACGAGATGGGATTGATCAGCTCGAACGTGAGTTCACCTTCCGCAACTTCAAGTTGGCGTGGGCGTTTGCCAACCAAGTGGCTGAGCTGGCTGAGCAAGAAGGCCACCATCCCGCCATCTTGCTGGAGTGGGGTAAAGTGACCGTGACTTGGTGGTCGCATAAGATTAAAGGCTTGCACAAAAATGATTTTATTTGTGCGGCGAAAACTGACGGCATCGCCCCTGAGTAAACCAAAAAAAGCCCCGAGAGTGATCTCGGGGCGTATCTTTTTCGCTCACTTGCTATCTATCCCTGTCACGCAAGTATCAATCCTGCGCCGCCAATGCTTTTCATTGGCATATCTCCTAAATAGAACACGATAAATTTCAAAAGTGACGCGGTCACTTTATCGTGTTGTTCTTACTCTTCTTCGTCGCTTGCGTCTTTTTGCTTAACGGCAAAATACTGCGCCAAGATTTCATCGGTGAGCTCACCTTTCTCTTCAAGGGCTTTGAGCTTTGCCACAATCGCTTTTTGTTCGTCGAGTGATGGCAAAGTCTCTGGCTCATGCTCGGGCGCGTCATCGGCAAGTTGATTCAAAACATCCATAAATATACCTCGTGATATGCTTAGCGCAGAGCCTAGCAAAAATCGTGATTTTGCCCAAGCAAAAGACGAGCACGTCCCAAGTGGTTGGACTTAACACACTCAGTTATATCAAAAAAAAGGCGCCATAAGTCATACCTTTGGTCTACGTTTGTAGTAAGGGATTGTTTTAAGGAGAGTGAGTTGTGAGTGAAATTTTTTTTTCGTGCCAGCCCATCTTTGACGAAGCGCAGAACCAATGGGGCAATGAGCTTCTGTTTAGGGAAGGTCAAGAAAACAAGTTTCCTTCAATTGATGAAGATACGGCGACATCGCGCATTCTCAGCGCCAATTTTCTATCAGGGAAAGAACTCGATGATAGCTTGCGATACGTGGTGAGCTTTTCTGAGGCGGCACTGCTTGATGAGATCCCTTTTTCTATTCCAGTAAAATCTTTGGTGATCTGTGTCACTGCAAAGTGCAATGCGACGCCAATGCTAGTGAAGCAACTGGAGTCTTACCGGAAAGCAGGCTTTACCATTTTAGGAGAGAGTGATGTCTTCTCGAGCCGCTGGCAAAGGCATCTGGACTTATTCGATGTGGTGCGGGTCAGTATGGCAACAGAAAGCTTGAACGAGTGGACCGCAGCGATTTCGGACTATGCCCAGACGCGTTTTATGGCAAGTAAAGTGGAGAGCAACGAAGAGTTTGTTTTGGCTAAACAGCTTGGGTTTAGCTTGTTTCAAGGATACTTTTTCGAACAACCTCAAATTAAAAGTCATAGCGATGTGGCACCCTCAGTAATCAGTTTACTGGATGCGTGTATCGTGATTAATCGCAGCCCTCATGATATAGATGAAATCACAGAGGTTATCTCTCGCGATGTCTCGTTGCTCTACAAAGTCGTCACAAGTGCCAATATCTTAGCGAAGTCAAAAAAGAAAGCGATCACTAATCCCAAACAAGCGGTGGTGTACTTGGGGTTAGAGTCATTGCGGCGACTGATTTCTCTGCTGATTATGTCTAACATGAATCATCAAGAATGCTCACACTTGCAGAATGCGGCCATTCTTCGGGCCATTTTTATGCAGCAAGCAGGCCCATTGATGAACGACTTGGACCCCGATGAAGCTTTCTTGGTGGGCGCTTTTTCACTCCTGGACGCGATGTTAGGTGTCCCAATGGAGGATGTCGTAGAGCAACTTGCCCTAAACCAACAGGCAAAACAAGCATTACTATCACGTGCAGGTCCTTATGGTGACCTTTTGGAACTATGTAAACATATTGAGCATGCGAATTGGGATTGGGTTGGGTCACTGTGTGAAAAAATGTCGCTAAGAGAGCGCGCGGTTTTAAAAGCGTTTGATAAAGCCCGATACCAAACCCAAACCCTGGCGGCGACAATGCAGGTGTGATCATGATGAATAAAGTAGGTATGCGGCTCGCTGTCATTTTAATTGTACTAGCGACCTTACTGTTGGGTGTGTTTGGTTATTACAATTATCATGTTGCTAAAGGTCGGCTTGAGTCTGATATGAACCAAGACATTAATTCTATCACTCAACGCCTAAAGCAACGACTTCCTACTTTGATGTGGAATTATGATTTTAATAATGTTCAAAATGACTTAGACAGTGAAATGGGCTCTCGTTATGTCCACCGCCTTGAGCTGACGGATACCAATGAGCAATTTCGTTATGTGACTGACTCTAAAGGCATGCGGTCAAGTGATGAGCTAAAAGAAATCAACGTTCCCTTGGTCTATGAACAGGGAGAACAATCTGTGGATGTGGGTCGACTGATCATTTATCAAGACAGTCGCTATATCGATAAAGAGCTTAACACAGAAATACTTCGCACTGCGACGCAAATCATTCTACTGAACTTGTTGGTTGGTTTTTTTATTTGGAAATACGCCAAGCAAATTAATCGAGCGGAACAAAGTCGTGCGTATTTAAATACGGTAATTCATAGTTATACTGACGCGTTATTAGTGCTCGGTGATAAACACAGTATTATTACCATTAATGATTCGGCTAAGAAACTATTCGAATTAGAATCTGTGCCCGATGAAGCGATCAGCCTATCGACGATTATCTCTCGCGTAAGCCCTAATTCGCGCGGCTATTTTTCACAAGCGCTTTATGGCCTCGGTGGGCAGTTACAGCGGTCGTACGAGATAGATACGGATCAAGGTGTCCGTATTGTGCAGGTCAAATCAACCCCCATCAAAGATGAAGATCCTAGAGCGCTGAACGTAGCGATTATTCGCGATATCACAGAACAACACCTGGATAAACAGAAAGTATCTAAAGGGGCCGAGCTTTTTTCTGCAATGAAAAGCTTACAAGATAAGTTTCTTATCAGGGAAGACTTTGGTAAGAGCTTTCAGGATGTCTTGCAGATACTGCTAAGGATAGGCGAAAGTAATCATGGCATTATTGTTGAGGTAGGCCATAACGACGAAGAAGCAATAAAGAACAACTTGCCTTATAAAGTGCTGGCACAAACGCGATTGGTGAAAAATGAGTTTATTGGTGAAGAGTTTGTGCGAGGGCTCATTGAGGAAATTATCGAGACCAAGCAAAGCAAACGTAGTCTGCAAATGGCGAGTGTGGCGGGGAATAATCAGAAAATGATTATTAACGTCTACGGTACGCCTCTATATATGTCTAGCCAGATGGTAGGGGTGGTGTGCTTGTTTGACGAGTCGACCACTTATAATGAAGAGCTTCAGGGGTGGATTGAGCCGATACTATCAAGTTTGAGCGCTATGGTGCACTTTGTGCAGCAGAAGGCGCTTAATGACATGATTTCACGGGAAATGGCACGGGCTAAAGAACAAGCCGAGCGAGCAAATGAATCGAAGACCAATTTCCTGGCGATGATGAGCCATGAGATCCGTACACCGATGAATGGCATTGTTGGCATGTCTAATCTTTTGATGGAGACCTCGCTCAATCAGCAGCAACGCTATTTTGTTGATACCTTACAGCACTCTTCGACTGCACTGTTGAATATCATTAACGATGTACTCGACTTAACCAAGATTGAAGCCGGTAAGATGACGCTCACCAAACAGTCATTAGATCTGGCGGAGCTTGTTCACGAATCCTTAAGTATTTTTACCGCAAAAGCGGCGGAAAAACAGTTGCGCTTACATTGTTATATCGATCCTGATATGCCCTGTGACATTGAATTAGATGCCATGCGCTATAAGCAGGTGATCATAAACTTGGTCGGCAACGCCGTTAAGTTTACAAAGCAGGGGCACATTGCCGTGCGCTTATTCCAACGGCAAGCAGGCGATGGTTCGGTCACATTGGTCATGGAAGTAGAAGATACAGGGATTGGGATCCCGGAAGACCGCCACGAAGCTATTTTTGAGAACTTTACGCAAGTCGATAATTCGTATTCACGTTCTTATCAAGGCACAGGACTAGGCTTGCCTGTCTGTCGTAAGCTTTTACGCCTAATGGATGGTGATATCTCTATCCGCAGTCGAGAAAACCAAGGCACGACTTTCACTGCAGAAGTACCCGTGACGGTGGCGAATACTGACTCGACATTGATGTCAAGCTACGAGCCTGACGAGAGCATGACAGATAGCAAGGTTTACCTCGTGTCTGAAGACGCCATTTTGATAGAAATACTATCGACCTATTTAGAGCGTCTAAAGTTGGATTTAATCAACTATTCGGATGGCAGTGAGATAGCTTTTGAYAACTCGAGCCAATCAGTGTTGATGATCGATCAGGACAAAATGCAAAGCTGTCAGCGTTTGATCGGTCAAGCACATAAATCGATTGCTATCAGCCATGATGGCCATCATGACACTGGCATGGCGACGCTGACCTGTCCGATTTATCACGTTGAATTGTATCGTGTATTGAACGAGGATGAGAATGCATTGACAGAGCCTGGACCCGTGGCTGGGCAGTATGATGATATTCAATTCAATCTCAACGTTCTAGTGGCCGAAGATCACTTGGTTAACCAAGAATTGATTGACATTATTTTGTCCAAACTGGGCTGTCAGCGTGCGCTTGCCGTCAATGGTAAAGAAGCGTTAGAACTTCACAAGTCTTCGCCATTCGACATCATTTTAATGGATTGTCAGATGCCAGAAATGGATGGTTTTGAGGCGACACGAGAGATCCGAAAATTCGACAAAACCACGCCCATTTTGGCTGTGACAGCTAACGCGCTCTCAGGCGATGCAGAGCGTTGTGTGGAGGCGGGAATGAACGGGCATCTCGCTAAGCCATTCAGTAAAGATCAACTGATTGAATTGTTGCTCCTATATGCGAATCCAGATGCGGTCAGTTATGGTGATAAGAATACTGACAAAGAGGAAA
Organism: Salinivibrio sp. ML290; assembly: GCF_001995695.1. Classification (NCBI taxonomy): domain Bacteria; kingdom Pseudomonadati; phylum Pseudomonadota; class Gammaproteobacteria; order Vibrionales; family Vibrionaceae; genus Salinivibrio; species Salinivibrio sp. ML290. The sequence continues at coordinate 67,962 of NZ_MUEY01000007.1, forward strand.
CAAGGTTGGATGATTTGGCCAGTGAGCACTTTACAGATGCATCCATAGATACAAACTCCTTACCAGAACCAGAACCAGAACCAGAACCAGAACCAGAACCAGAACCAGAACCAGAACCAGAACCAGAACCAGAACCAGAACCAGAACCAGAACCAAAGTATGTAAAAAACCAAACTAATGATTTAGAGGCGTTGAAGGCCGCGTTTGCAGAGCAAGATATCGGCAAGATCAAAAAGCTTGCCCACAAAATGAAGGGGGCAGCGGCAATGATTGGAGCCAAAGAGCTATCAAAAACATGTCTTGAGTTGGAGAAATCACCGCATGATGAGTTGGAGGCGCTACACCCCTACCTCCAGCCGATAGAGGATCAGACAACACGCGTGATTCAACAGGCAGAGCATCTATCTGAAACATCTTGATACATTATTCGGCACTGGTTAGCATAGCGGTTAGCGCGGAATAAGATAAAAACAATGACCCATCAAAGACCTAGGGCCTGGCAAACGCTGTCGGATCCTGGGTTTTATTGTAAGGAAAAGCTGATGATAAAGCGTTTTGTATTGAGCGGTTGCCTCGCTCTCGCCCTCGCTGGCTGTGGTGAACCCCAGGTGTCAGCACCGTCTGAAACACCGCCTCGACCCGCCAAGTTACTGACCGTAGTCACCAATGAAGATGGGCTTGCCCGCCAATTTCCAGCTCAAGTTGAAGCGGATGATAAAGCTTTGCTCTCATTCCGAGTGTCAGGGGTGATTGAGTCAATGCCGATCAAAGCAGGTATGGATGTCGCGAAAGGGCAAGTGCTGGCGGCGTTAGACAGCCAGCAGTATCAGCTGCAATTAGATAAGGCGCGTGCGCAATATCAGCTTGCTCAGGTACAATTTAATCGTGCCGAACGCCTGCATAACGATAAAGTGATTTCCGAACAAAGGTTTGATGAAGCCCGCTCGGCACTCAGTGAAGCGGCGGCTGGCCTAGAGCAAGCGCAGACTAATGTGAATTATACGCAACTAAAAGCGCCGTATGCGGGAACTGTCTCACTCCGAATGAAAGAGCGTAATGAATTCGCTCAAGCGCAAGCGCCAGTGTTACACATTCAATCTAAAGATATTATTAATGTCAGTTTCCAATTACCAGAGCGCTACTTTCACTATTTTGCTCAGCATGTTGACACACTCGTGCCGAAGGTGTCATTTGATACCCATCCATCGCGACAGTTTCCTGCACAGTTTAAAGAAATCGACACAGAAGCGGATCCCAAAACCGCCTCTTACCATGTCACGGTGAGTTTAAATCGGCCTGATGCCATCAATGTATTGCCAGGCATGGCAGCAAAAGTGCATGCCACCATTCCTACCGAGTCACAAACGCAAATACCGGACTCTGCTTTGCTCGACGCAAATGGTGAGAAAGCCGTGTGGCGTGTCAGTCGACAAGGAACCGTTAAGTTGACCCCAGTAACCTTGCGTGAAGGAAAGGTTGTTTCAGGCCTTGAAAATGGCGATGTCATTGTCGCAACTGGCGTCAGTGCGCTTAAAGAAGGTGACCGTGTGAAAGCATGGGTGAAGGAGAGAGGACTATGAGAGCGATAAAAGCCATGTTCGGTCTGCTCGCAGTTAATGCGCTGTTTGGATGCGAGCCCGCAACCGATGCTCAATCGGCGCCTTTGCCTGTGGTAACCACATTTACGGTGAGCCAACAGCAACTGAATGAACGAATCTCTTTTCCCGCGGTGGCAGCAGCGGCTGACAAAGCGACACTTGCTTTTCGCGTGCCAGGTGAGATCCAAGCCATTAATGTCAAAGCGGGTGATCGCGTGACGCAGGGACAGGTATTGGCACGTTTGGAGCCTACGGATTACCGCTTAGCGGTAGAGAATGCCAGTGCTCGTTTTGACGTGGCCGATGCGCAGTATCGGCGCTCAGCCCCCTTGGTAGAGAAAGGCATGCTTGCCCAGTCGCAATTTGATGAGTTAAAAGCGCAGCGCGAAATAGCGCAAGCGGAATTGGCACTGGCCAAGCTTCGTTTATCTTATGTTGCGCTCAGAGCGCCAGCTGACGGGGTGATATCTAAGCTGAATGTTGAGCCATTTGAAACCATAGCGCCAGGACAAGGGATCATGAACATTCATGACGCCTCGCGTGCTGATATTCGTGTGCAAGTGCCGGATGTGTTATTCACCCAAAATACGGGCGCGAGTGCAGAAGAAGTGCAAGATCGGCTACAACCGAAAGTCTTAACTCAGCAAGGGCAGTCTTACCCAGCCACGATTGATGAATACACGGCAGAGCCGGATCCGAGCAGTGGTGCTTTTGTGGTGACGCTAACGATGCCCATGCCAAAGGAGCAGTTTATTTTAGATGGCATGCCCGTACAGGTCAGTATTGCGAGGGAAGGGTTACAACTGACACGCACCGGACTTTCCGTGCCCATCGAAGCGGTGTTTAACCAAGACGGGGATCCACTGGATCGAGACCACAGTTATGTATGGATTTACGACAGCACCACACAAACCGTGGCGAAACAGCGGGTAACGATGGGGCGCATTCATGGTCAGCGGCTAGAAATAACCCAGGGTGTGTCTAAAGGAGATCGTATCGTGGTGGGAGGAACCAATCACCTGTCTGAGGGGCAAAAAGTGACGCTGGCATCGAAAGAGGAAAATGCATCATGAAGCAGGGTGTAGCGGGATATTTTATTCAAAATAAAGTGATTAGCTGGATGATCACGTTGATTTTCCTGATTGGTGGCACCCTTGCATTTTTGGGGTTAGGGCGGTTGGAAGACCCTGCTTTCACCATCAAAGATGCGATGGTGGTGACCAGTTATCCAGGTGCCACCCCCCAACAGGTGGAAGAAGAAGTCACTTATCCGCTGGAGAAAGCGGTTCAGCAGCTGACCTATGTGGATGAAGTGCGTTCGATCTCCAGTCGTGGCCTGTCCCAAATCACGGTCAAAATGAAACCCAAATACCGCGCCGATGATTTGCCACAAATTTGGGATGAGTTGCGACGAAAAGTCCATGATGCGCGTGGGTCGCTTCCTCCCGGTGTCAATCCGCCACAGGTGAAAGATGATTTTGGTGATGTGTTTGGGATCATGCTAGCCGTCACTGGCGAAGGGTACGGCTACAGCGAACTAAAAGACTATGTTGACTTTTTGCGCCGCGAGCTTGAGCTTGTTGATGGCGTAGGCAAGGTACAAGTCAGTGGCACGCAGCAAGAGCAAGTCTTCATTGAGGTCTCGATTCAACGGTTAAGTAGCTTAGGGATCTCACCGGACACCTTGTTTAATTTATTGGCGACGCAAAACCTCGTGAGCAACGCAGGGGCATTGCGTGTGGGTGATGAATATATTCGCATTCACCCAACCGGGGAGTTTTCCTCCGTGGATGAGTTGGGCAACTTGATCCTGACCGAAGCTGGGTCACAGGGGCTGATTTACTTACGTGACGTTGCCGAGGTCAAACGTGGATATCAAGAGGTACCGCGGCAGATCATTTCGTACAACGGCAAACAAGCGCTACAGGTAGGAATATCGTTTGCTGATGGTGTGAATGTGGTAGAGGTCGGCGACAGTGTGGATAAGCGTCTCGCGGCGTTGAACAGTGATCAGCCCGTGGGAATCAATGTCCATCATGTCTATAACCAACCCAATGAGGTCGATAGCTCAGTCAGCGGATTTGTCTCCAGTTTAGGCCAAGCGGTGGCGATTGTGATTATCGTGCTGCTCTTCTTTATGGGCCTGCGCTCAGGACTACTCATTGGTTTGGTGTTATTGCTGACGGTACTGGGTACGTTTGTATTCATGTACTACTTCGAGATTAACCTGCAACGCGTCTCTCTCGGGGCGTTGGTCATTGCCCTAGGGATGTTGGTGGATAATGCCATCGTGGTCGTCGAAGGGATACTAGTGGGCTTAAAGCGAGGACGAACCCGTCTACAGGCGGCTCACGACATAGTGACGCAAACCAAGTGGCCTTTGCTTGGGGCGACGGTGATCGCGGTAACGGCTTTTGCCCCGATTGGCTTGTCAGAGGATGCAACGGGCGAATACTGCGGCACCTTATTTACAGTGTTATTAATCTCCTTACTGTTAAGTTGGTTTACCGCTATCACGTTAACGCCTTTCTTTGCCAGCGTGTTCTTCAAAGAAACACCGCTTGAAGAAGGGGATGAGGGCAGTGATCCCTACAACGGGATTCTGTTTGTAGTGTATAAACGTTTTCTTACCGCCTGCATGCATCACGCCTATATCACCTTGTTGGTGATGGTAGTGGCACTGGGGGCCAGTATTTATGGCTTTGGTCACCTCAAGCAGTCGTTTTTCCCAGACTCCACCACGCCCATGTTTATGGTCGACGTTTGGTTGCCAGAGGGCACCGATATTCGTGCCACACAAAGTACACTGGATGAGGTGTCGAGCTGGCTGAGTAAACAACAAGGCGTCAACTATGTCTCTACCAGTGCCGGACAAGGTTCGCAACGTTTTATGTTGACCTATTCACCGGAGAAAACATACGCCGCTTATGGCGAGCTGATCGTCCGCGTTGATCAATACGATCATGTTAAACCCACTATGGGCATGGTGCGAGAGCATGTTCGTAGCCAGTACCCAGATGCGCAGCTTAAACTGAAGCCTATTTCCTTAGGCCCTGCTACCGGCTCGAAAATTGAGGCGCGTATTTTTGGTTCAGATCCCACCAAGTTACGCGCGATTGCTAAACAAGTAGAAGCGCGATTGCATCAGGATCCTGATGCGGTAAATATCCGCCATGATTGGCGTAATCGCACCAAAGTCCTTGAACCGGCGTTTAATGAAAGTCAGGCGCGGCGCTATGGCATCACCAAAAAAGATGTCGACGAGTTACTGACAATGACATTCAGCGGCAAACGGATTGGTGTTTATCGGGATGGGACCAACCTTATGCCGATTGTTGCTCGATTGCCCGATGAGGAGCGCGTGAATATCAATACCTTAGAAGGGATGAAAATATGGAGCCCGGTATTGAAAGACTACATTCCTTTACAGCAAGTCATTCTCGATTACGACATGCGTTGGGAAGATCCGATTATCATGCGCAAAAACCGCAAAAGAATGCTCACCGTGTTGGCCGACCCCGATCCGTTACGGGAAACCACCGCGGCGACCTTACTAAGCCGCGTGCGCACTGATATTGAGTCAATTCCTCTGCCTGAAGGTTACAGCATTGAATGGGGCGGGGAGTACGAGTCTTCCAAAGAGGCGAAAGAGGGCTTATTTAGCATTATGCCGCTTGGTTATTTGTTTATGTTCTTGGTCACGATATTGCTGTTTAATTCCGTGAAAGAGTCATTGATCATTTGGCTGACGGTTCCCTTGGCGGTGGTTGGGGTCACCACAGGATTGCTGTTGTTGGATACCCCGTTTGGTTTTATGGCGCTCTTGGGCTTTTTAAGCTTGAGTGGGATGCTGCTCAAAAACGGTATTGTATTGATCGATCAGATCAATATCGAAGTGGCCAGTGGTAAGCAGCGCTATCAAGCCGTCGTCGATGCGGCGGTGAGCCGGGTACGCCCAGTGTGCATGACGGCCATTACCACTATTTTAGGGATGCTTCCTTTATTGCCGGATGTTTTCTTCCGGCCGATGGCGGTGACGATTATGTTTGGGCTCGGGTTTGCCACCGTGCTGACGTTGATTGTGGTGCCTGTGCTATATCGTATCTTCTACCAAATTCGCTATCACCCTGAATAATCCCACCTTAAGCACCGTTTTGACGGTGCTTTTTTGTTTCAATCTTAAGACAAAAGCGCCTGTGTATAACTTGAATTTCATCCACAAAAACGGTTGATAACTCGGTGAATTTCACCGCAATCTCGCGATTTTATCGGCGTTGTGTAAAGTCAATAATATAACGGAGAATTCAGAACCAAAGTCACAATGATGCTAGGTATTATGTAACTGGTTGATTATAGTGTAGGGATAACCAAGCCAGTCTATTGACGAGACAGACTGGCTGAAGGCGTGACAAACAATAAAAAGAGACAAGTGCGGTGATGGGGGATTATTCGCCGATTTTTTTGACCGATAGCGTCAATTCAAAGGTCGCCATAGGCTCATCCCCGTGTAAGCTTGGGCATGTGGCCACAATGGTGACAGGCTGATTAACGCGATGACCCGTTTCGATTGATTCACTGATCATCTGGTTAATCTTGTCTCCATCAAGACACGTAAACACCACGTCATCCTCTGGTCGTTTATGAAAATCAGCGTTGACGGATTTAAACGCTAAGCTAATTTTAACCCCGCGTTGCTCGGCCATGGCCATGGCAAGAAAGCCACCTGCGACATCAGCGCCAACTGCCAACGCGCCGAAATACATACTGTTGAGGTGGTTTTTGGTACGTCGCCCCAGCGGGATTCGCATCGTGACATGCTTATCGTCGATGGAGAGGATCTTGGGCCGACACCAACCGATCATGGGTACTTTTAAAAAGCCAAACAACGACAAATGTTGATTAGCGCGTGCTAACGGAGACGAGAACATAGACACTCCTTGTTATCTGGTCGTACCTGTTACGCTACCTTGGTGTTCAATTTGCCGTCAACATCTTGTTAACAAAGTTGTGGCCTAGTACTTTATTTTTCAGAGGTTAGACGCCCATTGTCGGGATCAACCCATTAAATAGGGCACGGAGAATAATGGCGCAGGTTTTGGTGTCTGTGATTTGTCCATTTGCAACGAGCGCCTGTAACTGGGAAGGGCTCACCCAATAAGGCGCAATAAACTCATCGTCATCTAATTGCGTTTGGGTGGGAGTGAGCGCTTGGGCAATATAAAAATACTGCACTTCATCGCAAAACCCGGGCACAGGGTGAGCGATGCCGAGAAAATGCCAGCGAGTCGCCACATAACCGGCCTCTTCTCCTAACTCTCTTTTGGCGGCTTCTAGCGGTGGCTCCTTCGCTTCCAGTGTGCCCGCAGGCGCTTCGATAATCCATTGATTGATGGCAGGACGAAATTGTTTGAGCAGCAGTATATTGCCATCTTCTGACAGAGGTAATATCACGGCGGCACCAGGGTGGCGTATGACGTGGTGTACGTGGTGCAGACCATCAGGTGTCTGTGTATGGGTTTCCACCAAGCTGAGCTTTTTCCACTGGTAGCGTAGTGTGTCATTCATGTTAGCGTGGCTCTCCATTCGTGGCGTAATCAATATTTTTGGTGCGGTGTTTTTTGCTAAAGTATGATAGCATTCGCCGCCTTAATTGGCGTGTGCACGCCTTTTGCTTTTGATTGACCTTTGGAGTGATACCTTGCAATTTGACGATCTGGGACTCGATAGACGCTTACTATCGCTTATTGCCCACCGTGGATTTGAACAGCCAACAGACATTCAACGTCAAGCCATCCCCGTTGTAATGGCAGGCAAAGACTTACTGGCCTCTTCAAAAACAGGATCGGGGAAAACGCTGGCGTTTTTGTTGCCAGCTATGCAGCGTGTGTTGCGTTCTAAGCCCCTCAGTCGTCGCGATCCGCGTGTCTTGATCTTGGCGCCGACCCGTGAGCTAGCAAAACAGGTGTATGGTCAGCTGCGTATGTTGACCAGCGGCACCAGCCACAAACCGGCCTTGGTACTCGGTGGCGAGAATTTTAACGAGCAAGCGAAGGTGTTTCGCCAGTCGCCAACCTTTGTGGTCGCGACGCCAGGTCGATTAGCTGATCATCTTGAACAACGCCACTTGTCTTTGTCGGGGTTGGAAATGCTGATTTTGGACGAAGCGGATCGTATGCTTGACCTGGGCTTTAAAGCGCAGCTCGACGCAGTTAACCAACATGCGGATCACCGTTTAAGGCAGACACTGATGTTTTCTGCCACTTTGGATCATCAGCAAGTGACAGACATCGCCGCGGGGATGCTCAAGTCTCCTAAACGTATTGCCGTAGGGGAAATTGAAGCGCTACATAGCGATATTGAGCAACATTTTGTGCTGAGTGATCACCTCGACCATAAACATGCGCTGCTTGAGGAATTGGTAAAAGCTAATGCGCATAAGCAAGTCATGATTTTTACCGCGACACGCGCTGACACAGAGCGTTTAGCTGAACGTTTTTCTCAGGCTGGCTACCAAGCGATTGCACTCAGTGGTGAATTGAACCAAGCCACACGCAGCCGGATCATGAACGAGTTTGAGCGTGGATTTCATGAGGTTTTGGTGACCACGGACGTGGCATCGCGAGGTTTGGATTTAATGAATGTGTCTTTGGTGATCAACTTTGATATGCCAAAGCATGCGGAAGAATACATTCATCGAGTAGGGCGTACCGGTCGTGCTGGGCAGCAAGGATTGGCTTACTCACTGGTAGGGCCTAAAGATTGGCGTAGTTTTAAAAATATCGAAGGTTTTTTACAGCAAAAACTCGACTTTACTAAGATTGAAGGCTTTGAAGGAAAGTTCAAAGGCTTTAAAGAGAAAAAAGCTGAAAAAGCAAAACCTTCAAGATCAGCTAAACCCAAAAAAGCACCCGTTAAGAACAAGAAAAAGGCGCCAAAAAAGCGAGATAGAAGCTTTTATACCAATGTGCCGGTTGGTGATGCGCCTTTGGTAAAAAAGAAGTCCAAACCTGAGTCTTAATCGAGCTGTAATGGCTGAGCGTGTTGGCGCTGACCATTAAACACTGACGCTTCCGCTATGCCAAATGGTGTAGCGGAACCTCTCGACTACGCAATATAACGATTGCTCTGCCACTTTACTGTTACTTTTAAGACATAGGCCGAGTATCAAACCTCTCTCCACGATTTATCTCTGTCTTTGCCTCAATATCGTGGCAACTTCCCTAGCTAAAGGCGTCATTGGTTAAATGTGATGTATCGCTAACAGTGAAAGCTGCGCTTTGTCGCACCACAAGGTGTTAAGTGATGAAACTTTATGCGTTCAACTGTCTAGTTGGCCAAAAAACTCACTTTTCTTTGCGTGAGATCGATTCTACGGCTGATTTTACAGTGATTTATCCGTAAACTACGTCCATCTGTTGGAAAGCGCTCATCCTTTGAACAACTTGAGCTGCTGGAAACGCGTATCACTCTGTCTATCATTTTTAAACTGGGAAAATTGCTGTGGAAACTGCACTGGTCGTTGCTTTTATCACTGCTGCGGCGTGGATTGTTCGCCGTGAACGTGCTGCACAATAATCTGCTGATTGAGCCCTTTTATACACACTCGTTTTATTCAGCAAAAATGAAAAGCCTTCTCCATGGAGAAGGCTTTTTTATGCTTACGTGTTTCGATGCTCGGCGTCAGTTGTCGTAATAGTCGCCGTCTGACACTTCATGAAAGTCTTCTACTTGGCTGGCGGCTTGGAAGTCAGCAGCAGGCTTGAGTTGACGTCGCCGTAACATCGTTACTTGCTCTTCCAAGCGATGAGCGGTTTCAATGTTGCCTTCTTGATAGGCTTCTTGGATTTTTCTTTCAAATTCATCAATACGTTGAGTCATCACCATCGTTATACCCTCCGACAGTTCCCACGCACAATCACAACGAGCATCGCTGTGGGAGTTGCACCACGCACTAAGACGCCCGCCTTGTAACAGCGATTACGTCCATACCTTAAACTTAGTTTAGATTGACAATATAACCAGTGAGAGAGGTCACACTGGACGGCAACACAAGGGAGTGAGATGGTTACCGTTTGCTATTAATACAGGTATCTGACAGAAAAAATCAAGCGATTTTGTTCCAAGCCATTGGCACGCCACGTTGCGCCTAACGACAAGGTTTCAGTGGAGTGAAAGCGCCCGCCAATTTCCACTAAGCTGGTGGTGTCGTCTTGATCAAAAATGATAGAACCGACATAGAGATTCGCCTCAAAAGGTGGCGCGATCCACGCTCGCATGCCACCGCCAGCTACCGTGGCAAACTGACCTGTATCATGCACTCTATCTCCGGGACGTTTTAACCACGCCCCTTCCAACTCGCCATACACATCGACAAACTGGTTAATTGGGGCATGAAAGCCAACACCGCCCGAGGTATACCAGTCACCTTCGAATTGCGTATCCCCTTTAGCGACGAAGTGTGCGCCTTCCGTAAATGCAAAACGTCCCAACCCGCCAATCCCACTAGGATTTGCAAGGACGTTGACCTGAATATGGTTGTAATCAAAATTGGTCGCATGTGCAGCGGGTACGGACAGGGTCATGGCCAATAGTGCCGCTTTACTGAGGCGTGTGATCACAGCATTTACTCCATTTGCATTTAACATCAGTGTAATAGCTTCAACGCAGTCAGTGCAATAACTTAGCCGATCTTGCGCCCATATTTAAACCACAGCGCACATTGAGTCGCGAATTCACGAGGATTGATGTGTCAATGTTTTGTTTGATTTAAGCTTTTACTATTGCGTAAAAAAATATTTGCACAAAAGAATGTGGCAGGTTAGCGTAGGAGTCGAATAACGAAAACGTGGCAATCAGCTACGTGAGTCAGCGACACGCAAACACAGGATTAGCCCATGAGTGTACACCCAACCGATGACGTTAGAATTGACCAAATAAAAGAACTCCTTCCACCTATCGCTGTACTGGAAAAGTTTCCAGCGACCGACGCGGCGGAACACACCGTATTTAATGCACGTCAGGCGATCCATAAGATCTTAAACGACCAAGACGACCGTTTGGTTGTCGTTGTAGGGCCGTGTTCTATTCACGACCCTAATGCTGCGCGCGACTACGCCAAAAAACTTAAACAGCTGCGTGAGACATTAAGTGCCGATTTGGAAGTGGTGATGCGGGTTTATTTTGAAAAGCCGCGCACGACGGTTGGTTGGAAAGGCCTAATTAATGACCCGTATTTAGACAACAGTTTCAAAATTAATGATGGGCTGCGACTAGGGCGTAACTTACTGCTAGATATTGCGGATTCTGGTTTGCCTGCGGCGGGTGAATTTCTTGACATGATCACGCCACAGTATATGGCCGATTTAATTAGTTGGGGCGCGATTGGGGCACGGACTACAGAGTCTCAGGTGCATCGCGAACTTGCCTCTGGGCTATCGTGTCCTGTTGGATTTAAAAATGGCACAGATGGGAATATCAAAATTGCCACGGATGCCATTCGTTCAGCGAGTTCACCGCACCAGTTTTTATCAGTGACCAAGTATGGACACTCTGCGATCGTCGCAACCGCAGGTAATGAGGATTGTCATCTGATTCTACGTGGAGGCAAAACGCCTAATTATTACGCGGGTGATGTCGATCAGATCTGTGGGGCGCTGGCTGATGCTGGGTTACGGCAAAAATTGATGATTGATTTGAGCCATGCCAATAGCAGCAAACAATATCAAAAGCAGAAAGACGTCAGCGAAGATGTGGCGGGGCAAATTGCAGCAGGCAACAAAGCCATCTTTGGTGTGATGATCGAGAGTCATCTCGTCGAAGGTCGCCAAGATTTAACGGACGGTCAGTCGCTTACCTATGGTCAAAGCATTACGGACGGTTGTATTGGTTGGGAAGATACGGAGAGAGTACTCCATCAATTGGCGGCCTCTGTGCGTGCACGTCGTGAAAAGACGACGCCGCTCAGTGAATCCGCTTAATTGCGTCTGTTTAGTCACAAGAAGCCCCCAACCGGTGGGGGCGAATCATAGGGGTCAGTGCATGGCACTGGCCTTTCTTATTTTTGGAAAATAGCTTGAAACTCGCGTTTTAATCCAGGCTTTAAACGTGCTTGTTTCAGTTGCTTCGATAAATCTTTGACACAAGAGCTGAGCACATCATCAAGAATTTGCGCTTTGTAGTTGTCGCGCCCTTCATCAGACATATCACTTAAGTCAACCTTTTCGAGCTCGCTCAGCGCATCGATACCCGCATAGCTTTGACTTATGGCGACGAGTGCGTGAAATTGATCATAGTTGTCGAGAATGTTTTGCGCACTGGCAGGCAGTTTCTCCCACGCTTCTTTGACACTGGCACTGGACGCATCATGTACCGAGGCGATCATCGTGTACATGGCTTCAGGGGCTTGTTCATAACGAATCACGCATTGTAGCTCAGGAGAAAAGCTATCAAAGCTGACGGGGGATTGATTAGAGTCGGACATTCACAGGCTTCCTTACGACTGTTTCGAGGAGGGTGGATGAGCTTTTTTGTCTTTGCTTGCTTTATCGTCTGATCTTGCTTGTTCCGCTAAGGGTACCACTGTGTCTGTTGATAGAGTGGCACGGTTCTCACCAGCAAGAAGCCCACCTTTTTCAATGGTCAGTTGCTCGGTATTTAGCACGCCTTTCATCTTTCCCTGCGAGAGAATATCGATAGCGTCTGCATCACATTGCCCCTCTACCAAGCCATTGATGGTGATATGCTTAGCGTTGATGGTACCGCGAAAGTGGCCAGATGCTGAGATAACAACGGCGTTAGCCTGGGTTATATTGCCTTCCCCAAATCCATCAATTTGAATATCACCCTCAAGATCAATATCACCGACCACTTTACAGTTTCTGGCGACGATCGATAAGCCATGATTCGGGGTAGACTTTGAACTAAACAGACCCATGTCGTGCACTCCACATACATCATTTTGGTCAAGTATATCATTAGCTGTGCACAGATGGTGGCGCTCTGGTGTACAACCCGATGCGTAAGATGTGATCCTGCTACCAGTATTGGTGATCGTCGCCTCGGGTGGATTATTGCGCGGTTATCGGCGCAGTGATTGCTTGCGTGACATTCAGTTGATATAACCCGATGAAATCGACTAAATGGGATCATCGCTATGTCAAGGACACTCTCACCGTATCAGCAACGTGTCATCGGTTGTTTACTTGAGAAAGAAGTCACCACCCCGGATCATTACCCGCTCACACTCAATGCGCTGACCACCGCCGTGAATCAAAAAAGCAACCGTGATCCTGTCTATGAGATGGCCGATTCAGAGGTATTAGATATCGTAGAGACCTTGATTGAGGTGCGTCTGGTTAGCCCGCAAGAGGGAAGCGGTGGGCGTGTTACCAAGTATCAACATCGTTTCTGTAATACACAATTTGGCGACCTAACCCTCAGTGAGCCACAGAAAGCGATCCTTTGTGTCATGTTATTGCGAGGCGCTCAGACGCCCGGGGAGTTGAGAACCCGTACACAGCGCCTCTATGCCTTTAATCGTGTCGAAGATGTCGAGCGCACATTGGCTGACATGATTACGTCAAACTGGGTAAAAAAATTGCCGCGTGAGGCTGGGAAGCGCGAGTCGCGCTATCAACACCTATTTACTGACGGCGTTAATATGCCGGCGAACTCAGCACCGCAAGCGGAACCAGAACCGACCACCGATGCCTCTTTGGTGACGCGAGTGGGTGCGTTGGAGCAAGAAGTGGCGGAACTACGTCAGATGTTAGAGGCTGTTTTGGAGCGATAACACCTATGGATACGCCTTGGTTTGTTTATTTGATTCGAACGCGCCAAGGGCAGCTTTACTGTGGCGTAACAACGGATGTTAGCCGCCGGTTGATACAACATCGCCAAGGTAAAGGTGCACGTGCGCTACGAGGGAAAGGACCGCTGTCACTGGCGTGGCAATCGCAACCGATGGAAAAGCGAACGGCGATGCAGCGCGAATGGCAAATAAAGCAATGGCCGAAGCAGCGTAAGGAAGCGCTATGTGCACGCTTTTGTTGTGTGCGTGACAATGGTGTTGATTAATTAAATAAACGAGTGATGGGTTGTGACTGCGTGAGGAGCGCAGTCAACTGATGGATATTCATTGAGGGGTAATAAAGGTGCCCCTGCGCATAGCGGCACCCCAGGTCAAACAAAAAGTCACGCTGATCTTCACGTTCCACACCTTCTGCGACCACTTTTAATTTCAGCAATTGCGCCATGTTAATGACGGCTTGGCAAATCACGATATCGTCTTTGCAGTGAGGCAGATCGGCGACAAAACTGCGATCGATTTTGACGGTGTCCACCGGGAAATGCTTAAGATAGGCCAGAGATGAGTATCCGGTGCCAAAATCGTCAATCGCCAAAGAAACACCTGCTGCCGCGAGCGTGTGTAAGGTATGTTGGTTTTGGCTAAGGTTCTCAATGAAAACTTGTTCTGTCAGTTCAATTTGCACACGTTCGGGCGGGACTTGATGGCGTTCAATGGCGCGCAGAATGGTATCAGCAAGGAAGCTGTCTTGGAATTCATGCCCAGAGATATTTATCGCGATAAATGGGGGGGCACAGTGCTGCGCCAGCAAGGTTGCATAGGTCTCTAATGCCTCATTGACCACCCAAGTGCCTAACTGCCGCATAAGCCCTGTGTCTTCTGCGGTGCGGACGATGGTATCAGGCGAAATCACCGCGCCCTCTGTATCTTGCCAGCGTACCAGGGCTTCAATCCCCGCAATGCTGTGATCTTTTAGATCGATTTGCGGCTGAAAATGTAAGCTCAACTCGTTACCTTGAATCGCTTTGCGGATGGCGTACTCGGTATCCTTTTTCTGATGCAGGTGGTCTCGCATTGCCATTTGAAACACCACGACTCTGTGATGAGAGAGTTGACGAGCGCGATGCGCCGCGGTGTCTGCGTGACGCAACAGTTCCTGAGCGGGCATGGAGGCATCGTAGCGATAACTAATGCCGACGGCACAGGTCACAATAATCTCCTCTGCGTCGTGGAAGAAGGGCTGCTCAATGGCTTTTCGGATCTGTTTCGCGTAAATCTCCGCTTTTAGCGGTGAAAGCTCGCTGCCGACAATCGCGAATTGGTCGTCGCTGATTTTGGCAATATAGTCATCGGTTTGCCTCACGCGTTGTAGACGTTGTGCCAATTCAACTAAAAGCTGGTCATGCACCGCTTGCCCGTACAAATCATTGATCTCTTTCAAATTATCAATGTCCACACAGATTAACGCCAGATCGTGGGGGTGCACGTTAGATTCATGTACACGCTGCTGAATATAGCGAGTGAGGGCATGACGGTTGGGCAGGTACGTCAAGGCGTCGTGATTCGCGATAAAATGTAGCTGCTGCTCGACGTCTTTGCGTTGCTCAATTTCATTTTTTAAATAGTCAATCGTGGTCTGCGCCGACCGGCGAGACATCAAATTCACCTCAGCCAAATACAACGCGACGCCCAATAAAAGAGCCACAAGCATGCCGGCGATATAAATCAGAATGGGTAATGAGATAAATTGACTGGCGCCTGGCTCTTGCCAAAGCGCGAGCTGCATAGCGGGTTGCGTGCCTGCTAAGGTTAAAGGTGCCGACCCAACCGCGGCAAACGGCGAGATGGTGTCACCAAGCAACACGGTGTCGTTTGCCCAGCGGGTCATGGTGAGGTGTTGATGTTTATTGAGATAGTCGGACGCAACCTCGCCAACAAGCGCGTCAAGATTAACGACTGCGCCAAGATAGTAACTTGGCGCGGCGCGGCTATGACTGTATATCGGGTAAGCAATTCGCCAACGGGTGAGGTCGGGCTGATCCGTTTCAAGCTGGCCCTCTGGCTCGCCCACTACGTCAAATGAAAAACGCGGTTTATTATGGCTGGTATCTGCGTGTGTTTGCCAACTTATTTCCTTTCGACTGTCCGCCCAAAACAATGATGAAATATAGGCACTGTCTTGTTGGGTTTGTTGCACCAAAGCTTGCCATGTCGAGAAGGTCGAGGGCACATCCAACTCGATGTTACTGGCTAATGAACTAAGCCGTGTGAGTTGGGTATTAATGCTGCGCTCGACGGCGCTGGACAAGGCTTGAACTTCCACATTGAGAAGCTTTTCAGTGCGTTGCGCTTGTTGTGATTGGGCAGCTTGATACAACAAAAACGTCGCGACGAGCACACCAAAACAGATGAGTGCGATGAAAATAATCGCACCGCCACGGGGCTGTGCCGACCGTCTGGCAAGTGTGAGTGGATCCTCGTTGTGATCATTGAATGTTGATAAAGGCATAGGGCCTGCGCGTAAGGCTTATGGTGACAACCAGATAGTTCCAGTGTAGTGCTAAGATTGGGTGATTGCGCGTATCAATACTGAGACAGTGATCGGCCGCTTGCTGCCAACAAAATCTCGGCGTTAACTCAGTAACTGACGTGGATGCGACAGGGCACTTACTTGTACAAATAATTTTTTTTGTACAATTTTGATCTATCTTCTACTCTTAGTTGTACAAAATATTATAAATGTACAACTCCGTAGCCAATGCTGCGCGGTCAGTGTAGAGGTGAGACATGTCATTCCCTGTAGGTGTTAGCGCCTGTGTTATTGGCGAAAAAGTACGATTTGACAGTGGTCATAAGCGTAGCCCATTTGTCACCAAAGAGTTGGCACCGTATGTAGACTTCGTGCCAGTGTGCCCTGAAGTCGGGATTGGACTCCCCGTGCCGCGCCCCGCTATTCGGTTAGTCGACAAAGGCGACCTATCAGTGAGGTTGGTGGAAACCAAAGATCAGCAAAAAGACTACACCGAGAAAATGACAGCGTTCAGTGAACAGAAAGCGGAAGAGCTCGCTCACAAAGCACTGCGTGGCTACATTGTCTGTGCCAAGTCACCGACCTGTGGCATGGAGCGGGTGAAAGTCTACCGCGAGAATGGTTACGCCTCAGATATTTCCGGGGTAGGACTTTACACGCAGGCACTGATGGCGCGCATGCCTTGGTTGCCTGTTGAAGAAGACGGCCGGCTTAACGATCCTATTCTCAAAGAGAACTTTGTTTTTCGCCTTTTTGCGCTTGATGATCTTTACAAGAGTGTCGAGCAAGGGGTGACCAAGAAAGCCCTCGTTGATTTCCACTCGCGCTATAAGTTGGTACTGATGGCGCATTCGCCCGAAAAATACCGTGAACTGGGGCGATTTATGGCCAACATCGGCCATTATGACCTTGATCGTTTTTTCGAACAGTACCGCACCGCGTTTATGCAAGCCATTGCCATTCGTGCGACGCGTAAAAAACACACCAACGTGTTAATGCACCTGCAAGGCTATTTTAAAAACAACCTCGATAAACGCCAGAAAGCTGAGTTAGCGAATCTTATCCATGCGTATCGTCAGGGCACGATGCCCTTATTGGCACCGCTGACGTTGATTTCGCATCATCTTCATAATCACCCTGATGCGTACTTAGCTAACCAAGCTTATCTCAAGCCTTATCCTGATGCGCTGAGGCTTCGCTATGGCCTATAAGACGCCTCACACTCTAACTATCAGTCAGGTAGCGGATCAAACAGGGGTTAACCCCGTGACATTGCGTGCTTGGCAGCGACGTTATGGATTGCTTGCGCCTGAGCGAACGGCTAAGGGGCATCGGCTTTATCGCCAAGAAGATGTAGAGACTATCGCTCATATTCTTCAATGGTTAGATAAAGGCGTACCGATCAGCAAGGTCAAACCTCTGCTGGCTCACAGTCCCACGTCGGCCGACGCCGAAGACGACAGCGTGGCACAAGAGCTGATTGACTGTATTCATACATTCTCAGTCAAACGGCTTGGGAAAGCCCTGGATATGATTTTAAAAGAGTACCCCTTTTATTGGTTAGTTGAACATGCCTTTACACCGGTCGACCAATGGTTAGGTGACGAGGATGAAGCGGTTCGTGTATTGCAGCGCGATCTGTGGCAAAGCGCCGTGATTGACCGATGCAGAACGGCGCTGGCGGCGAATGCCAAACGACATGCCCAGTCTCGATGCTGGCTTGTCTCATTAACGGTAACCAGCGAATACCAACGCGTGCTTATGGCGATGGCACTCAACGAGAAGGGTTACAGCGTCACAATATTATCCACTCCGCATCAACAATTGAATTTGGTCGTTGAGGTGATGCGCGAGCAGGGGGTGACAACATTGGCCTTAATGGCTAATCGTCGTCTCGATCGCGCCCAAATCAATCAAGTACGCCTTTGTCTTGCTCAAAATGACATTGACGTTGTGAGCCAAGCTTTTATCTGCTCCGTACACGGTGACGAGCTCGAAGAACTTAAGGAGAACAAAACGTTATGCATCTAGTCTGGTTTC
Source organism: Salinivibrio sp. ML290 (assembly GCF_001995695.1). Classification (NCBI taxonomy): domain Bacteria; kingdom Pseudomonadati; phylum Pseudomonadota; class Gammaproteobacteria; order Vibrionales; family Vibrionaceae; genus Salinivibrio; species Salinivibrio sp. ML290. The sequence goes on from NZ_MUEY01000007.1 coordinate 85,936, forward strand.
GGCGCGATTTACGTGGGCTGGATAACCGTGCGTTGAGCGCAGCCAGCGAAGCGTCCGTTCCCGTGGTCGGGATATTTATTGAGACACCGGAACAGTGGGCATCGCACCATCATGCCCCCAAACAAGCGGGCCTTATCAAAGCACGGCTAGAGGCGTTACGTGAAGAGCTTCGCGCGCAAAACATTCCGTTGGTGGTTGAACGTGCGGCTGATTTTTCTCAATCGGCGGAAAAAGTGGCTGACTATGCCCACCGCATTGGTGCAGCAGCGGTATTTGCCAACAAGGAGTACGAGCTCAATGAAAGCAAGCGTGATGAACAGGCGCGCGTGGCGTTAGCGGACAAAGGCATCGCATGGTATGCCTATGATGACCGCAATTTGTTTGCACCGGACACCATAAAATCGGGAAAAGGTGAACCGTATAAGGTGTTTACTCCCTTTAAAAAGGCTTGCTTACGTGCCTTAGACGGCATGGATGCCTCACCGCGCCAAAAGCCACCTAAACGCGAGATAAATTCGGCCGTCGACGCGATCTTTTCACAGCTTAAACCGATTCACTTTGATTATCCGACAGAGGATGTCTCCGACTGGGCGTCTGATGAAAAAGGGATCCTCGCGCACATGCGTCGTTACTGCCGCGAGCAAGTGGCTGATTATAAAAGACAGCGTGACTTTCCCGCTGTTGATGCCACCAGTCAACTTTCTCCTTATTTAGCCATTGGCGCGTTATCCCCACGTCAATGCTTGGCACGTTTACAAGAAGAGCATGCCGATTGGCGCGAGCCCGATACAGGGGCAGCCACCTGGCTTTCGGAACTTATTTGGCGTGATTTCTATCAGGAAGTGAGTGCGCAAAATCCGGCAATCAGCAAAAAGTATAGCTTTTTAGCTTGGGGCGAGTCAGTGGTATGGGATAACGACCTTACCTTGTTTGAGGCGTGGAAGGCGGGCAAAACGGGCTTTCCCATTGTTGATGCGGCCATGCACCAGCTTAATCAAACGGGCTGGATGCACAACCGATTGAGAATGATTGTGGCCAGCTTTTTGACCAAAGATCTGCTTATCGATTGGCGCTGGGGAGAAGACTACTTCATGTCCAAGCTGATTGATGGCGATTTTGCCTCCAACAACGGGGGCTGGCAATGGTCTGCGTCGGTAGGGACCGATGCTCAACCTTACTTTCGGATCTTTAATCCAACCACACAGGGAGAGCGCTTTGATAGCGATGGGCGCTTTATTCGTCGCTGGCTACCGGCGCTTAAACAGGTGCCGGGCAAGCATATTCACCAGCCTTGGCAATGGGCAGATCACTACGCCCAGACGCTAGATTATCCGCGTCCGGTGGTGGATCACGCCACTCAGCGCAAAAAGGCGCTGGCTATTTTTGAAGCGGCGAAGAATCAGCCTCAGGAGCAAACACCATGACTCGCTCCCCAACCCATGTCGGTGTGTCGCAATTTGTGACGACCTATCAAGCGCTTAATAAAGATAACTTGTCATCACTGGCGACGATTTATCACCCCAAGATTGTGTTTGTCGACCCAGCGCATGAGATAACCGGCTTAGAAGCGTTTATCCAGTATTTTTCGCTGCTGTACGAAAACGTGACCGATTGTCAATTTCATATACACACGACCGCGGTAGACGGAGACGATGCCTTTGTGACCTGGACCATGATGTTATCGCATCCCAAGTTGGATGGGGGGAAAACGCGACAAGTTCAGGGCTGCTCTCACTTACGTTTTTATGACGGCAAAATCATTCGCCATCGTGATTACTTCGACTTAGGTGAAATGCTGTACGAGGCGCTGCCTGTGATAGGTCGCCTGCTCAAACATATCAAAACGAGGCTAGGACAATGAAACACGTATTGATCACCGGCGCCACGTCGGGAATTGGTGAGCAATTGGCAAGAGACTATGCACGTCAAGGTTGGCAGGTAACGGCCTGTGGGCGAAACCAAGACAAGCTCAACACCATGGCTCGCGATCACGCATCATTAGACGCATTGGCGTTTGATGCCACGGATGGCGAACAAACGCATCAAGCGCTGAGTAACCTAAGCGTCTTTCCCGATTTAATTATTCTAAATGCTGGGACGTGTGAATATATCGACCATGGCAAAGTCGATGTGGCGCTGTTTAAACGCGTTTTTGAGATCAATGTCTTCGGCGTCCTCCACTGTATTGAAGCGCTACAGAGTCGGTTCACCCACAGTACGCATCTTGCCATTGTCGGCTCGTCGGCCAGTTACATGCCGCTGCCACGTGCGGAGGCATACGGCGGATCGAAGGCGGCGATTAGCTACATAGCCAACACCTTATCGGCAGATCTGGCGCAACAAGGAGTGACGGTGTCACTTATTTCGCCAGGGTTTGTAAAGACACCACTGACAGACCAAAACGACTTTGCGATGCCAATGCGCATCACGGTGGAGCAAGCATCGGCGGCGATTCAACAAGGATTAGCAAAAGGAAAAACGGAAATACATTTTCCGCGAAAATTTACCTTTATTCTCAAGTTTCTCGCGCTATTGCCTATGGCCTGGCAGCGAGCTCTCGCACGACGTATGACAAGGAACTAAATCATGAAAATTGCCATCATCGGCTCAGGCATTGCCGGTCTGACGTGTGCTCATTATCTCAATAAACAGCATGACATCACCTTGTTTGAAGCGAATGATTATTTGGGGGGCCACACGGCCACGGTCGATGTCGACGTCGCCAGTGGACAGTACGCGATTGATACCGGGTTTATCGTTTTTAACGATCGCACATACCCGAATTATGAACGTTTGCTCAATGAAATTGGTGTGGGTCGCCAACCTTCCCAGATGAGCTTTAGTGTTCGCAATGATGCGAATGGACTGGAGTATAACGGGCATAGCCTGTCCTCGTTATTTGCGCAGAAGCGTAATGTCATCAATGTACGCTTCTACCGGTTTTTGGCGGAGATCATGCGATTCAACCGCCTCGCGCGCGACGCACACGAAACGGGTGAGGCCGAGCGGCAAGGCGCACTTAATACACTGGGCGACTTTCTCAATCAACATGGGTTCAGCGATTATTTTTGCCAAAACTATATTCTCCCCATGGGCGCGGCGATTTGGTCATCCACCTTGTCCGATATGCGTGGCTTCCCCTTGGCGTTCTTTTTACGTTTTTTCCAAAATCACGGCCTGTTGGATATCACGAATCGGCCGCAATGGTATGTGATCCCCGGAGGCTCACGTGAGTACGTTAAAAAGCTCACGCCTGCCTTTGAGGATAAGATCCATCTGAATTCACCCGTGACAAAGGTCCGCCGGACCCCTGATGCGGTGTGGGTGACGACAGAAGCCGGTGATCAGGCGTTTGAGCAGGTGATTTTTGCGTGTCACAGTGATCAAGCCTTGGCCATGCTGGCTGATCCCAGTGAAGCGGAACAACAGGTGCTTGGGGCGATTCCCTATCAAGACAATGAGGTTGTGCTTCACACTGATACGTCGCTGTTGCCTAAGCGTCAAGGCGCGTGGGCGAGTTGGAATTATCATTTACCTTTGTCAGACAAAATAGACACAGAACCAGCGGCTTTGACCTACAATATGAATATATTGCAGTCAATTCAGGCGCCTGAGACATTTTGCGTGACGCTAAATCAAACCGACAGGATCGAGCCGAGTAAAATTCTTAAGCAATTTGTCTATGCTCACCCCGTGTTTAATACCGACAGTGTTGCCGCACAGCAGCAGCGCCATCGGGTTAATGGCCAGCAACGCAGCTGGTTCTGTGGCGCCTATTGGTATAACGGCTTTCACGAGGATGGTGTGCGGAGTGCGCTTGATGTCGTGGAGGGGATTAATTCGTGAGTGAGTCGGTTTCAGCACTAAATAGCGGTTTGTATGTCGGGCAAGTGCGGCATCGGCGTTTTAGCCCGATAAAACACACGTTCAATTACTCGGTGTTTATGCCTGTGATTGATCTTGATGAGCTCAGTTTGCTGGCATCACAGGTCAAAGGGTTTCGCTTGGGTAAGTGGGGGTTAGCTGCCTTTGATCACCGCGATTATTTGAATGGACAAGCCGACACCAAAGCGGCATGCATCGATAAGGTTCAGGAACTGACGGGCGAGCGCATTGAGGGGAAAGTGTATGCGTTGTGCCAGCTACGTTATTTGGGCGTGTATTTCAGTCCGGCCAACTTTTATTACCTCTATGACCAAGCCCATAACTGGCGTTATTTATTAGCCGAAGTGAGTAATACCCCGTGGGGAGAGCGGCATTATTATGCCGTGCCTGCGGGTCAGCGGTATGAGCATGACAAAGCGTTTCATGTCTCTCCGTTTAATCCCATTAAGCAACGTTATCACTGGCGTCTTCGCCCTTTAGGTACGCGGGTTCACTTGCACCTCGAGGCTCACCGACAACAGAAAGAATTCGACGCCACACTTGGACTGCAGCGACGTCCATTTACATCAAAAACACTGAGTAAGTTATTGATCCGGACGCCGATGGAAACAGTAAAAGTTGTCATTGGTATTTATTGGCAAGCGCTCAAACTTTGGATAAAGGGCGCACCGTTTTATCCGCACCCGAGTGCGAAGAAGGAGTAATTATGTCTGCAACGGACGTACCTCAGAGTCAACGCACACTGACACGTAAAGAGCACTACGCTAAACAGTTGGTTTATACCCTGCTAGCACATGTTGATGAAGCGTGTATTTCGCTGGTTGATGAGCAGGGCCAAACCTTACAGTGTGGTGATCCTCAGGCACAATTACATGCATCCGTGCTGGTACACGACCCACGTTTTTACACCCGGATTTTAACCGGCGGTAGCATTGCGGCGGCCGAGGCTTACATCGATGGTTGGTGGGAATCACCGAACTTGACCGACGTTATTCGCGTATTTGCTCGCAACCTTCCTGCTATCGACAGAATTGAAAAGCACACTGGCTGGCTGGTGGGACTAGGGAACAAGCTGGCTCACTGGCGCAATCGCAATGAAAAAGAGACCGCGCGCCGCAATATCGCAGCACATTATGACCTCGGCAACGACTTGTACCGTCATTTTCTTGATGAGCAAATGCTGTATTCCAGTGCTATTTACACTGACAAAGAAATGACCCTAGAGCAGGCCCAAGTGGAAAAGATGGACCGGCTCTGCCGACAGCTGGCGCTGACCTCTAACGATCATTTGCTCGAGATTGGCACTGGCTGGGGAGGAATGGCGGTCTACGCGGCTAAGCATTACGGCTGCCGCGTGACCACCACCACGATTTCACAAGAGCAATATGCTTGGGCAAAAGCCTGTGTCGAGCGAGAAGGGCTGGAAGATAAGATCACGCTGCTACAAAAAGACTACCGCGATCTGACCGGTGAATACGATAAACTGGTTTCGATTGAAATGATTGAAGCGGTGGGGAAAGAGTATCTAGATACCTTTGTCCGTCAATGTCAGTCATTGCTTAAGCCCAGTGGTTTAATGGCCATCCAAGCGATCACCATTGCTGATCAGCGCTACGAGCATTACAGCCGTAACGTCGACTTTATTCAAAAGCATATTTTCCCCGGAGGGTTTTTACCCTCAGTGAGCGTATTGTTGTCTCACCTCACCGCTCAAACTGATTTTGTGATCAGAGACCTAAAAGACATCGGCTTGGATTACGCACAAACCTTGGCTGATTGGCACACACGCTTCAATCAGCAGACGGAGGTACTGCGCGATTACGGCTATGACGATCGTTTTGCACGTTTGTGGCGCTATTACTTTTGTTATTGTGAGGGCGGCTTTAAGGAACGTACGATCAGTGCGGTCCAGCTACTCCTAAGCCGTCCTGCTTGGCGAGAGGCATAATCTGTGCGCTTTGTCGTTATCTCTTTATTGTTCAATGTTTACTGGTTTTCGGCGGCGCTTGGCCCGCCGAGCTTTCAGTGGTTAATGGTCGCGATGCTACTAGGCGCGATCCTTTATGACCGCAGCGTGATGTGGGCCATTGCCGTGCTTACGCCTGTTGGGTTGATTGGAGATAGCTTATTACTCCACACACAGTGGTTAGCGGTTGATACCGAGTACGTTGTGATGCCGTTGTGGCTACTATTACTCTGGCTAGGATTTTGCAGCTTTGCGTGGTTAATGCGTGAGCTTATCCTCGCACGCGCATTTTGGTTTATGGCGGCGCTGGGCAGTTTGGGTGGCGCAAGCAGTTACTGGGCAGGAGAGCGTTTAGGGGTTTTAAGCTTCCCAGAGTCCATATGGGTCACTGGCGCGGTGCTGATTGGCACTTGGTTAGTCTACAGCATCATCCTGATTAATCTGATGCAATGGCTGCAACACCAGTTAGATGTCCGTTCTGCCGCGACAAGGAGAGAGCCATGAATAAGTGGGTGAAACACCTTGTATTAATGCTCGCGCTCGCAACGCCTTACGCCACCATGGGGGCGACCTCGTCTTCAATGACATGGCAAAGCTGGCCACAAGTTGGCGAAGCGACGCTAACTTGGGGCTGGTGGACGATATATCAGTCATCACTGCGCTCACCGACCGGGCGTTATCAAGCGCAAACGCCTCATGCTTTAGTGATTACCTACGCGCGCGATATCAGTGACCAACGACTGATGAAAGCAACAAACGATCAATGGGAGCACTTGGGCTTTTCGGAAGCACAACGAACGCGTTGGCAACAAGCGCTGGACAACGCATGGGGAGAGATAACAGAGGGCGATCGTCTTGCGTTTGTTCGCCACGCGCAAAAGGGCGTTTTTTACGCTCAGCCAAAAGGGAAAGACTGGGAAGAGACCTTGACGGTCAAGGACATCGAGTTGGCAGATGCCTTTCTCGCAATCTGGTTATCAGAAGACACTGACTATCCAGATCATCGTCGAGCATTATTAGGAGAAACGCCATGAGACAAGTGACGCAGACGATAGGCAAAATTCTGACGGTATTGGTGAGTGCTGTGCTATTGGCGGCGTGCTCTGCCGACATTGAAGACTACCAAGGGCGCAAGCCAGACTTTAACTTGTTTGAGTACTTTGAGGGACAAACAAAAGCGTGGGGCATGGTACAAGATTTTACCGGCGAGCAAACCCGACGCTTCGTTGTCTATATCGACGGTGTGGTAGAAGGCGACACACTGACACTGGATGAATCCTTTGTGTATGCTGATGGCGAAACGCAAACCCGGGTTTGGACGATTAAACGTCACTCTGATGGGACTTACACGGGGACGGCGGGCGATATCGTCGGGACAGCAACAGGTGTTGTGGCGGGCAATGTGCTTAATTGGCGTTATGATTTAGTGGTTCCCGTCGGCGATAGCGAATATCAGCTTCACTTTGATGACTGGATGTTTCGGCAAGACCAAAATCGCCTTTTTAACGTTACCTCAATGCGCAAGTGGGGGATTGAAGTAGGCAAAGTCACGCTGTTTTTTGAGCGGGTGGAGCAATAGTTCGCGCATAGGACGAGTCAGAGGCGTTAACCAACACCTCTGGCCAAACCGATTGCGCGTTGAATAATCCAGCGCAGCAGCTTGGGAATGGGTGCTTTTAACTCATTCTCGGTATAGGCGATGATCGCCAACGCGGCGTCAGGCTTGGCATAGCGTTTTAAGGCTTTGGCGATAATACGTTTGTCATTCATGTGGGGCTGTTGACTGGTGACGCCGGCCATGTCGCGAAACAAAGGCTCATAACCGTTGTTGTACAAGTAGTGCTCAATATCTCTATCAGGCAGCACGGTTAAACGCGCGCCCTCTGGTTGATGCTCTATTTGCCCGCGCGCCGTCGCAGCGTACTTCTTACCAGCCATATCACCATCCGCCACCAAATGCCATTCAATACCTAATGCTTTTGCAGCCTTGATAAGCGGGCGTAATCCACTTTGGGCAAACTCGATAAGGTGTACACCCTCTGCAGCTAAGTCATAACCTTGCAATCGCGCTAGCTCGTTAAACAGCCATATCTCCGTTTCTCCTTCCACCAGCAACCAGCAGCGTGCAAATAGCGCACTGGGTCGGTGAAAACGGACATGGAAGGTCACGCGGCGGCGTTCGTCTTTGCTAAGAAGGTGAGGCGGTACTTGGTGGCTATGCGTTTCAGTGGGGTGTCGCACCAGTCGGCGAATATGATCCAGTTGTACGCCTGCGAGCAAGTCACCGCTGTTTGTGGTGAGCAACTTTTGCATCGGCATCAACTGAATCAAGCGCCACGCTTGATTCAGCAAGGTTGGATGAAGTCGCCCTTCTGGATCTTCAAATAACATCACTGGCCGCGCATTACGTTTGAGCTGTTTTGGCCCGCGCGCCCGGACAAATGCACTCAATAAGCCCATGAGCACGAGCCGACTTTGATTAGAGGTATTGGCGGCCACCGCTTCGAGCGGGTGCATTTGGTTATGAGTGATGGCTAATGCACCCGGGGCATGAATGGGATAAGGATCGCGGTCATGCTCGTAGGCGGCAAAATAGTGATCGAGCAATTGACGCATGGCATGCAGGCCACTTTTTATCTCGCCTTTATTCACATGGCCGGGCATCATCAACAGGCGGCGATAGGTGTTGTCTAACCGCTGCTCAAGGCGGGTGTTATCTTTTGTCACTGCTTGCCCTGGCACGCGCATGCGTCTGGCATCACGCACACGAACAACTGGGTGAATTTGCATTAGGTGGCTGGCGAGCGCGTCGCTGTCTGCTTGCTCAATAATATCGCCTTGTGAGGATAAAAACTCTCTCCGTACCGCGACTTTACTTTCTTGGATGGTGGCGCTTAAGCAATAATCAAGGGTTCGACACCCCGCGTTGCTCCCATTCCAAACGGGTTTAAAACGACGATAGCGGCGCGCTTTATGCTCACCGGGAAAGCTCTCTTGCCAGCGAAGGATGATTTGAAACTGTTGTTCAGGCAAGACACCTAAGACATGGTCAACGTGAAAGTCCGACCGTTTAAACTGGGGTTTATCGCCACTTGGGTGCAATGCAATTTCTAGCGCATCAAGCAGAGACGATTTTCCCCATGCGTTTTCACCGATTAAAACGGTCAGTTCATCTACTTGCAGTGACAGGCGATTTATACCACGAAAGCCTGCTATTTCAATTCGGTCTAGTCTCATCGTCACCTCTGTTTTACAGTATGACACCTTCACTAAAAAGGAAACCAAACCCGTGATGGTTTTGTGCTATATGCCTGATTTATTGCATTTAAGCGAGCGCATGTTAGCGCCAGATTTGCGATATGGCGGTGAGCCAAACCCTGATATAGTGTTTAACATGAGTTATCTCGCCCCTAATGGGCAACGACTAAGAGACCGTCATGCTATCATTTGAAGCTTTGCAAGTGCTTGATGCCATTGAGAGAAAAGGTAGTTTTGCCGCGGCAGCTGAATCATTGAATCGTGCGCCATCATCGCTGAGCTATCAGGTTCAGAAGTTGGAAGACGAGCTCGGTTTAGTCATCTTTGACCGTTCAGGGCATCGTGCAACCTTCACCGATGCCGGGTATTTATTAGTTGAACGTGGGCGCATGCTGTTGAACGCAGCAGATGAAATGGTGGCCGACGCCGCTTCTCTGGCGCATGGTTGGGAATTAGAAATTTGCTTAGCGTATGACGGGTTATTTAAAAGCCATTTCTTCTTTCCCTTGATTGAGCGCTTGGCGAAAAAAAGTAATACACGCCTTAAGCTGTCGGAACAAATATTAGCAGGATGTTGGGAAGCGCTGGCTCAAGACCGCACCGATGTGTTGGTGGCACCCATTCCCGACACAGTGCCGCAGGGCATCAAAGTTCAGCCTTTGGGCGATATGAGTGCCTACTGGGTGGCAGCGCCCGACCATCCTATTCACAAAGAAGCGCGTCCCGTAGAGCCTGATGTGCGTGCCAAGTATCGCGGGGTGGCGGTGGCGGATACCGCGCGAGGTATGCAACCTAAAACCTTCAATGTGTTAGAAGACCAACCACGGCTTACTGTCAGCTCAATGCACGATAAGTACGCAGCCATCTTAAACGGACAAGGGATCGGTACTTTACCTTGGTTCTGGATACAAGATGACCTTAATACGGGTCGTTTGAAACGTTTAAAAGGCGGAGAGCCATTCGAGTTAACGCTCGGGCTGGCATGGAAACGCAACCGAATGGGTAATGCTAAGTCATGGTTAGTACGCCAGCTTCCCAAGCTACTCGAACCCTACTTACAAGCTGGGGATATGCCTATTGCTGACAAGTCGATGAAATAGGGGGGACGCTCGCTCGTCTTTAGCCGCGATCAGTGAGTCCGATCGCACGGCGTACGAACACAGTCGAAGACCGCCGAGACGCTCTTAATCGTTAATCGGCGGGTTTGGGTGCAAAGACAGTTGCATATCGACAATGCCATCTTCCATTTGCACATCAATACTAAAACCACATTTTTGTGCCAATGCGATCATCCCACGGTTATTGGGCATGGTCATCCCGGTGATCCGCGACAACCCCGCTTGACGACCATAATCGATGATCGCTTGCATGAGCACGCGACCTAACCCCACTCCTTTTAGGTCGGAGCGCACGAGCACGGCAAACTCAGCGTCGGTGTTTTGTGGGTCAGCCAGCAAGCGTGCTACCCCCCAAATCTCTTCTTCGCCAGACGCAAGATGACAAGTAGCCACGAGTGCCATTTCACGGTCATAATCAATTTGGGTTAAATTAGCGAGCGCTTCATGGTTGAGCTCGCCGACGTCAGAAAAAAATCGACGATACAAATCTTCTTCGGACACTTTTTCTACGAAGGCTTTGTGCGTCGGCTCGTCTTCGGGGAGGATGGGGCGCAGCAGAATGGTCTGCCTGTTTTTGAGCTGGATAGACTGCTCAAGCTCTTTCGGGTAGGGGCGTATCGCTAACCGCTTTTGTTGACTACCTGCGTAATCGCGCAATCGTAGGGATGCATCCAAAATAGTCAGCTCATTGCCAGACACCAATAAAGGATGAATATCGAGTTCATCAATTTCGGGGCAATCAATGATCATCTGTGACAGGGTCACTAAAAAGCGACACAAACTTGCAATATCAATGGAGATCGGAAAACCACGTTGTTTGATTTTGCCGCTCTTTATCGCGCCAATGACCAGATAACGTGCCAATGCCATGTTTAATGGCGGGATCGCAACGGCGGCATCTTTGGTCACATCCCAATCCGAGCCTCCCTCACCCAGCAGAATAATGGTACCAAATACGGGATCGTTGCTGATGGTGACCCGCAATTCTTGCGCGCCAGCGCGGGAAGCCATGGATTGAACAAGTAAGCCTTGAATTCGAGCCTCTGGGAACGTGACCGCGACGCGATCAACAATTGCTTGGGCGGCATTGGCGACTTCGGCGCCGGTGCGTAGATTGAGCATCACGCCTTGTACATCGGATTTATGGCGAATATCTGGGGAGCGGAGTTTTACCGCCACAGGATAGCCGACTTGCTCGGCAATTTGTGCCGCCTCGACGGAATCGGTGGCGAGCCATGTCGATATTACTTGCATGCCATAGGCTTCGAGCAAGGGACGGACTTCATGGGTGGTTAAGGTCAAATGCTCGATATCTTCTGCTTGATCGATAAAGGCGCGAGCGGCGGGCAAGTCGTAGTCCATACTCCCGGTTGAGGTGGGCGTTTCCATTAATTGCTTTTGATTGCGTCTGTATTCTACAAGGTGCATGTAGGCGGTGACGGCGCTTTCGGGTGTGCGATAGGTCGGGAACCCGGCGTGGGTAAAAGCGAGACGCGCGACCGTGGCATCATCGCCTTCGCCTTGCCAGTTGGTCAGAATATTGAATCGACGCGCGCGCGGGTTTTCTTTGAGTGAATGGATTATGGCCTTAGCGGTCGCCAGTCCTGGTGCCGTGACAGAAGGAGAGTGCATGATGAGCACAGCATCGGCATCGTCACTGTTTAGTACGATATCAATCACCGCTTGATATCTTTGCATGTCGGCGTCACCAACAATGTCAATGGGGTTAGTTTGCGACCAACTTTTGGGAAGGACCTGGTGCAATGCGTCGAGCGTCTGCTCGCTGAGCGTGGCCAGTTTGCCACCGGTATCCATGAGCGTATCGACGGCCATCACCGCCGGCCCACCCCCATTGGTAATAATCGCAAGGCGTTCTCCGCGAAGGGGTACCGAGTGAGAAAGCGTTTCAACAGCGGCAAAAAGCTCGTGGGTATTGTTGACACGTAGCATCCCAGAGCGGCGAATAGCCGCATCATAAGCGGCATCTAAGCCAATGTTGGTATGACTGAGCTGCTCGAGTGCAACAGAGCCACCTCGTGTGCGGCCACTTTTAAGCACGAGAATTCGTCGATTACGGGCAGCGGCACGAGCAGCTGATATAAATCGGCGCGCGTCGCGTATAGAGTCGACATACAGCAAAATAGCGTCGGTTTTACTGTCGCGACAAAGAAAATCGAGTAACTCTGGGAAGTCGATATCGCTCGCTTCACCGAGCGAGATAAAGGTGGAAAAACCGATGCGTTTGTTCCGCGCCCAATCTAAGATGGTGGTACAAACGGCGGCTGATTGAGACACAAAGGCAATATTGCCTTTATTGGCGGGTACTGGCGCAAACGACGCATTGAGATTGAGCCAAGGTAAGATCATGCCAAGGCTATTGGGACCGAGCACCCGCATGGTATATTTCGCCGCAATCTGTTGCATAGCGTCATACTGACTTACCCCCTCAGCATTTAATTGCCCCCGCATTCCCGCTGCTAGCACAATCACGAGCTTTACTCCGCGCTCGCCAAGCTGCTCAATAAGAGGAGGCGTGATCTCGCCACGCGTACAGAGGATGGCCAAATCAGGCACCAAGGGGAGATCAGCCACTGTTTTGTAGGCCAAGATACCGGCGACCGCTTGGTATTTGGGTGTCACGGGCATGATAGGGCCTTGGAAGCCGCCGGATTGCAAATTGCGTGTAACAACGTAGCCTGCACGACCACTGTGATCAGAGGCGCCCACCACCGCGATGGACTTTGGCTTGAGGAGTTGATCGATACCGGCCATGATGCCCTCCGTTGGTTTGACGAGTGCTTGCTTGTGGTGCGCAATGGCGCAAGCGTGTTCACAAGCCAGTTTATCGGTTCGCGCTTGAATTCAACGGTTTTTTTTAACGCAATGTGATCTCGGCATGGCAGAAAGTGAACCGTGAGATAGACTAAAAAACGACGTTTAACATGACTATCTGTGAGCTGTAGCCGGAAACCTCGTGCAAGAGGATAACTTTTGGTTGAATGGCTACTGGGTCGGGGGCACAATGAAACAAACTTGGATAACTGACAGAATCACAATGAAAAAATTGGGCTTACTGGCCATCGCGATACTGCTAACTGGATGCAGTAGCGGTGGCGTTACCACTGAAATCTACAGTCAGACAATTGAATCAACTGACAAGCGCGATACCGCGCAAACGGCAGACGCCGAGCCAATGATGAACACGGCCAAGCCTGAGCCGAAGCCGGCACCGAAAAAGCAAACGGTGAAATCAGCGACGCAAGGCGCTGGGTATACCATCCAAGTCGTTGCCCTTAGCCATGATAGAGGGTTCAGTGATTATGCCAAACGGCTTCCGAGCGACCAGCCATTGTGGAGCAACAAAAAAATGGTAGATGGTTTGCCTTGGTACACCTTGTTGTATGGTGAGTACCCAAGCCGTGATGCGGCCAAGCGTGCGATTAAAGCGCTGCCACAAACGATTCAGCAATATGGTCCTTTTGTACGCGATATTGGTAAAATAAAACGGTCTTCAACACCTGAGATGATCCGTATAAATTAATTCGCAAATTGGTGTGGTTGAAAAGAGCTGGCGAATGCCAGCTTTTTTGTTGCGTGGCGTTTATCCCTGTATTGTGGAGACGCATTGGCAGCACAGATTGAACAAACCTGCAGCAAATGGGCTCTAATCAACCAATAAAACGTCTCTGATAGATGAAAGCGAAACGGCATTTGTCTACTATGGCGTTAATGTCCGAATAGCGCGTTTCGACGCGTGATGAGAGAAGAAAATGACCAAACTCAACCTGCTTTTGTTATGCGGCGGCGGCGGGGCAGAACATGATATTTCCCTCGTGTCTGCTCAGTATATTGAATCACAATTGGCTAAATTACCGCGCATTAAGGTGCACAAAGTTGAAATGACCCAAGACGGGTGGCGCCTTGATGATGGCATGCGCTGTCACCTCGATACAGATGGCAACCTGTGCAGTAAAGTAGAACACACGCAAATTCACTATGTCGTGCCTTGCCTTCATGGCTTCCCGGGCGAAACAGGCGATATTCAGTCATTACTGACGATCACTGGCCTTCCTTATTTAGGGTGTGACGCGGAAGGCAGCCAGATCTGTTTTAATAAAATAACGTCAAAGCTATGGTTTGATGCACTGGGCATCCCCAATACTCCCTATGTGTTTATCACCGACCAAGGCGAGCAGAGTCAAGCACGTGCCTCCGCGTTTTTAGCCGACCATCAGGCGGTGTTTGTGAAAGCGGCGAGCCAAGGCTCCAGTGTGGGTTGTTACCACGTAACGGATGCAGCGCAGCTACAAGCGCGGATTGCCGATGCATTCACCTTCTCGGACCAAGTATTGATCGAAAAAGCCATCAAGCCGCGTGAATTAGAAGTGGCGGCGTTTCAAGTCGGCGATGAGATCATAGTGACGCGCCCTGGGGAAATCCGTTGCCCTGAAGGGAGCTTTTACACTTACGAAGAAAAGTATAGCGAGGGTAGCCACAGTAATACCTACATTGAGGCAGAAGATCTGACCGAAGACCAGGTCGAGGCAATTCGTTCATACGCACATCAAGCATTCAAGCAACTACGTTTAAAAGATATGTCGCGTATCGATTTCTTCTTAACGGAAGACAACGAAATCTTAGTTAATGAAATCAATACGTTTCCTGGCATGACACCTATTTCTATGTTCCCCAAACTGGTGGAGCACCATGGCTTGGCATTCCATGAATATTTGGCATCCTGTATTAGCACGGCCACGGGCCGGCGGGTTAATTGATTAATCGGTGAGCTTTTTGCGTCGGTAACGCGACTTGGCTTGCTCACTAGCTACCGTGTTACCGACATATTGCGCTGGCATGGCTGGGCTTTTCCAACGTCCCATATACTGAATTTGTTTAATGGACATTCCCTGTTTCGCCAGCGATTGGCTCGCTCCCACACGCGGTGACTGGCCAGAGAAAGTGACCGACTCGTCTAAAAGTGTACTGGCTCGGCGGAACACGCGATAGATAGAGGAAGGGTCGAGAGGCGCTTCTCCTAAGTGACCATGTTTGTTGATTCGACGGAGTAGGGGACCTTGGCTGATCCCTGTTTTTTCGAGCCAGTCCATGAGCAGCGTTGCGACTGATTCAGACAGCGGCACGCGTTGCTCTTTCACCAAAATGAATGCTTGGCCTTCAGCGGTGACAAGGTCCTCCACCGACAGGGCGGCTAATTCACTTCGCTTTAATAATCCTTCATAACAAAGCGACCAAACCAAGCGGTCTCGAATATCCTTTAGGCGCTTAGAGTTTGCAAGCTGCTGATTTAAGCTAGCTAAGTGATAGGCTTGAAAAGGTGTGGCTTCGCGGCTTTCCGGTAATTTCTCTTGCAGAAGGCGAGCCATTGCGTACTTCACTTCTCGATGCTTGCTCGGGTCTTTGAATTGGTGAAGCTTGTGCACCAAACCGACGGTGATAACCATTCGACGCACTGCAGAAATCTTGCGCTGGTTCGCCGTTATTTCAGCAAAACGGCGCAGTGTGGTGACGGCACAAGGAAGGGGCGTCACGTTTTGTTCTTGACAGAAAGCAACGAAAACGCGCCAGTCGTTGCGATAACTCAATAGCGAGTTTTTGCTGTAGGCGTTTTGTGTGATGGACGACCATTCTTCAATGCTTAATGCACCAGTGTTAAAGCGAGTTTGACTTGCTTCAATGTCACTTGGGTCTAATGGTAATAATTTCTTCATAATGCACTATAACTTTTTATTGCTAGCACTAATGTATCAGACATCAGTGCAAATTGTTTGAAACATATCTCAATTTGCCTATTACTCGGTCTATCAGCGGCTTAGGCTTGATGAAATTGCTCGAACAACACGTGATAATAGTCTAAAAATGAAGAATGTTCGTAATCCATTGCATACATAGGTATCGGATTATTGTTCGCGAAAGGAGAGAGCCATGACTCGACGCCTTTTTCATCGCGGTTATACGATTGAAAAGACAGAAGGTGGTCAAGATACCACGGAGGTTTACCGGGCTAGAGTCGCAGGTAAATCTATCTCTRGCAGTTTGCAGAATATAAAAAAGTCAATCGAGTGGTGGGCTGACACAAACACATTCGTGGAGCCCGCTGATTTTGATGATGAAGAGGATCACGTATCGTCCAAAAAGCAGGTAGAAGAATATAAAGGTTTTCGTATCATGAACGACGACCCAGAAAAAGACGAAAAGGGCTGGTACATGATTGTGCGCGGTAACTTGATGAAAGGCTCGCTGCCCGCACTCAAACACTTTATTGATAAAAATGCAGAGCAACTCCGTGCTTAACACGGATAGTCACCGAGTTGCTCATTCTGTCACTGGCTGCTAAGTTGATTCAGCTTTGATATAGTGAGGTCAAACGCTTCAACGAGACAGAGTTATGTCTGACAATAATCATTTAGTTTACTCGACCGAAACGGGCAGAATTAAAGCCGAGCCAGAAAAGCCAAGCCGACCTAAAGGTGATGGCATCGTTCGTATTCAGCGACAAACAAAAGGGCGCAAAGGCAAAGGCGTCAGCCTGGTAACCGGGTTGGATCTCGATGATGGCGCGCTGAAACTGCTGGCCGCCGAGCTTAAAAAAGTGTGCGGGTGTGGTGGCGCAGTCAAAGAGGGCGTCATTGAAATCCAAGGGGACAAGCGTGATACCCTCAAGGCGCACCTAGAAAAGAAAGGCCATACGGTGAAACTGGCAGGTGGCTAGGTGTTAAAAACAACATCCTAATAGAAGTAAAAAAGGCAGCCCACGCTGCCTTTTTGTATTCCGCCTTATTTAAACTTGGCCTTCAGCATCAATCAAGGCATCAAAGCGCTCATTACCATGCAATGATTCAAAGTCCGCTTCTTCACGGGCGGCTTCGCGCAGCGACGCACTTTCTGCAACCGCCAGTTCTAAGTCAGACACTGCCTGATCTTCAGCCCCCAATCGCGCATAGGCGCACGCACGCTGGAAGAGGGCGTTGGCATTACGTTCATCCACTTCCAGTACGCGGTTACTGATGCTAAGCGCCCAATGGTATTCGCCCATTTCCATTGCCGCATCCGCCTTATGGGTGAGCGCCTCGAGGTCACCTGGGCGGATTTTCAGGATTTCATTGTAAATTTCCATCCGCTGCTCAGGCGTCTGCGAGTGTTGAGCGCGTAGCCATAAGTTATGGATCTCGTTGATACGCTCAATCTCTTTATTGTTTTCTGCAATAATGCGTGTTTTACGCTTCAAGTCCCGCTCCAAGGCTTGGAACTTGCGTTCATATTGCTCTGCAATCTCTGACAGTTGTTGATCGGCCAACTCTTTGGTATTGGTTTTTATATCGCGCAAAGACTGCCAACCAACCAATGCAATCAATGAGGCCGCACCGGCTATCAAATAAAAGAAGTAGGTCACCGTCACGTTGGCATAGTTCAATGACTTATCCGCTACGTCCAGCTCACGATCGGTAATTTCCGTCACCATTCGCTTTTCTAGCGCCTGGAAATCTGTTCTTAAGTTTCGGATTTCATCCAAAACGTATCTTTCCATCAACGGCTTATCGTAGATACTTTGCTCAGCATACGACGTCGGCTCTTTCGCCGCTTTGGTATGCTTGACATCGTTTTCATCTTCAGCAATAACACTGAAGCTTGCCAACGCCACGAGCAAACAAGCCCAAATGTGCGCTTTCATGGTTATCCTTATGTAACGAATCAGTTTAGAACTAGCGAGACTTTAGCAAACCTTCTGCAGACTAAAAAGGTTAACAGGTGGAATTCGCCGATAAGATGACTTTTCACAATCCGTCGCCCTACACGTGCCATGATTGATACGCTAAGCACAGCACATACTCGCCTTGACAATAACCATACTGACAATCATATTGGATGTATATAAGTCAAATATTGCTGACATGGTGAGCGAAATGAACCAATCCATTTTAGATGCAGTCATGAACGCAGAGGGTATCGTCGAACCAAGCAAAATGGCCGCGTTCTTCCATACCAATTTGAAAGAAATCGCGTCTTTGTCTGGATTACCTTATTCCACGTTAAGCCGCACAGAGCGATACTCAACGATCAAGGCACAGCAACAACTGCGTAACTGCACAGAAGTGATCAACCGAATCCTTCCGTGGACGGGAAATGAATTTCATGCCTACGCATGGTATCGGAGCGAAGGGCTACCAGAGTTTGGCGGATTAACCGCAGAGCAACTGGTTAAACACGATCGAATGGACGCGCTGAGAGCCTACCTTAACCATACGAGCGAAGGCGGTTATGCGTAAAGAAAAGCTACAGGAATACCTATTTCGCTTTGAAGGTGCGGTATTTCGTGGCCATAACCCTCGCTGGTCATACGCGCCTAACAGTGGGCAAGGAGCAAGACGCAATGGTGGACGCTTTAACCCCAAAGGCGTTGCCGCTCTGTACACCTCATTGTCTCAATCGGGTGCATGGGTAGAGGCTCAGCAGGGGTTTCGTTTTAAAGCTCAGCCTTTGACAATATGTCAGTATGATATTGACTGTGACAATGTACTCGACCTGACCGATGGGACAGTACTGCTAAACTGTGGCATCAAGCCCTCGACGCTAAGCTGTGCTTGGTTAGATCAAGTGATCCAGAGCCAAACTCCCGATAGTTGGCACTTATCGAAACAGCTTATCAGTGCAAAGGTCAACGCCATTATTGTGCCCAGTTTTGCGCGTGGCGCCACTCGAGAGATGAAAAATATCGTATTTTGGCGATGGCGTGATACGCCACCCAACATGATTAAAGTGATCGATGACTTTGACGAGCTGACGCTTCAATGCGGTAAAAGTATAAGATAACGCAGATCTTTTTGGCTCATCACCGCGCGCTTGAAGCATCTCAGATCAAGCGGAGCATTTGAACTGAGTGGGTTAAAGAAAGTGGTGATTAGCTATTTTATGGTAAATATCGTTTATGGTGAATGATGGGCAAGCATGAATACACGTCGCTAAGTAGGGCGACAGTTGTCGTAATGGCGCATCAGCAGCGCTCTCTATATGATAAACAACAAACCTCGTTTTACTTCTGCACTCCCAAACTATATTTAACATAACATACATAATGCGCACTGAGGGTTTGTTTGTTAACATGCAATCGCGTCGATTACGCCATTGAGTAAATCTTCTCGACCTGACTGATTTCTTTTCCGTTCCAAATCATTTCTGCATGGAAGCATTGTATGACGTCGCTAACAACTTGTGGCGTAGACATCGCCCAACAGCTCCCTTTTTCATTTCGTACTGAGTTGTAGCGGATCCCTGTTAATGTATCATCTTGCCGAACCTGACGACCAAGCGCCTGTGCCGCGGAGTAATCAATAAGGTCATAGATTGGATCGGTCATTGGCTTATCGCGCACATCAATCACTTTATCGTCATCAAATGTGAAACGAAGCGCCCTAAACACCAAGCGATCATAATGAAGCCCATTAACATCAGTCCAATACTTGCGCTGGTGATACATGACTTCCTTTAAAGCGGTTTGTTCGGTGTCGCCGATATACAGCATTCCAAAGCTGCCATCAGCGAAACGTGAACCATCACGATTAATGTGAGTAAAGGCAGCGACAGCATAGCTACGCCCACGCTCACAGTGGTACGGGATTTCTTCCGGCTTAATCAGGGATACATCGCCCACTTCATCGCGAATACGTGGATTCGTCAATGCTTGCAGTTGATACATCACCTCAAAGTCCTCAGGGTTGACGACATCATCAAACAAGTCAATCGTCGGGTACTTAGACGGAATGAGCCTATATCCTACCGCTTGATTTTCTCGAGCATTCAGCATTTTATCCCCACTGACCGGAACGTAAAGCGTCGACACGACAGAACACTTCGTAGAGGTCAGCAAACTTGCCGCTACTAATAATAGATAAAGGAGTCCGCCCTTCAAAGTAAGCGTTTTTGTTCTCCATAGACATGAACCCCTGAACGTTCTCTTGGTTATCGAAGATGATTCGAAGACTACCGTGGATGTTTGCGATGTAGCTCAAACGCTCAAGCTGATCATCATCCATAGATATCGTGTCTGGGTTAGCCTTATACTTTTGGAACGTAGACCTTGGTATGCGAAGAATTCGTTGCATGTCTGCTCCGGTACATCCCCATCCTTCCATTATGTTTACAGCAGCCTTGAAGCCGACCTGAGCCATTCTCTTCTTGTCTGCCGCTTTTAGTGCTTGTGCTGCTGTCATATCATTCACCATTTCATGTTTGCACACTCTCATTGTGGACCTAATGTTTAATTTTGTCCACAATGAGACCGATAACCTTACACAGCTCGCGACATTTTTTCGTCTTGGATTGACCAAACCTCGCAACCATATCAACGATCTAAAGCATTCTTCTGATTTCGCCCTTTTGTATGCCTTGGCGCATTTAACAGCGACGCGTTATCACTCCTCATCTCGCTTGGATTGATTGGCATGTCGATGTCCGATAAAGTGCTGATAATACGTCGTCAATGCGAGTGAGCTTTATGATAAAAACAGCTTTGGTGGGTTTTGGCTTTTCTGCCAATACATTTCATGTTCCTTTTCTGAGCGCAATCTCTGAGTTTGCTATCTCAGCTGTCGTGTCCAGTAAACCCGATCAGGTTGCACAACGGTTACCTAAAGCGGCCTGCTTTGATGATCTCAGCACCTTATTAGCACAACAAGCCCCGGATTTGGTGGTGATCACCACGCCCAACCATCTCCACTACCAACATGTTAAACAAGCATTAGAAGCCGGTTGTCATGTCTTAGTGGAAAAGCCTTTTGTCACCAATAGTCGTGATGGCCTTGAGCTGGCCGCGCTGGCTAAACAGAAAGGCTTAGTATTGTGCCCCTACCATAACCGCCGCTGGGATGGTGATTTTCTCACTCTGAAAGGCTTACATCTTGCAGGCGAGCTCGGTGACATCAAAGTCATGCACTCTAGCTTTAATCGCTACCGCCCAGAGGTGCGTCAACGGTGGCGTGAGCTACCAGGTGAAGGCGCCGGTATCTTGTATGATTTGGGCTCACATTTAATTGACCAAGCACTGCACTTATTAGGGGATCCGAATGCGGTTTCGGCCAGTTGCCGCGCACTCCGCCCAGGCAGTGAGACGACAGATTACTTTCAAGTCACCCTGCATTACCCAGACAAAGAGGTGGTTCTCTCCTCTAGCCCCTATCGATCTGGGACCACAGAGCGTTTTGTTGTTCATGGTGAAAAAGCGACCTTTAGTACGTTTGGTTTAGATATCCAAGAGGATCAACTACGCGCCGGTTTAATGGTCACCGTCTCCGGTTTCGGAGAACAAGCGTATCAGGGAATGCTTGAGATTGGTGACAGCGTCACACCTGATCCCTTGACCTTAGAAGATGGCCAATACCATCGACTATTCGACGGGTTAGCTCAGGCAATTACAAATGACCAACCCTCGCCTGTTTGCCCTATCTCCGCCAGCAAAGTTATCTATGCCATTGAGCTGGCACAAACAGCCTCTGATACGGGCAGTCGCCAACCCTGGCAGTTCCAAGCCTGATCCTCACCAATTGATGAATAAAGCTTAGCTACATTGACAGATGTGACTGAGCTTTTTTCGAACAACCACTAAAGTTATAGTGCATTATAATGCCAAAATGTAGCCCAGAACATGGCAGGGCTACAAAATTCGGCGCGTATTACGCGAGAGTAAACTGATACACCATCATCAATAGGAGCAACCAAAACACTGAAACACGCCACTTGATAAGTGCCATTAAACCTAGCGCTATCGGCAATAAATCAAGGGGYTGCGTATAGGCAGACACCCATACAGGTTGGTAAAGCGCGGCAGCGAGTAACCCCACGACACTGGCATTAATGAGGCTGATCGCACCGGCCAAACGAGGCTGCGTTTTCACCGCCTCCCAGATAGGTAAAACACCAAACATCAGCAACGCGCCAGGCAAGAAAATCGCGATAGTGGCAATAATACTGCCCCAAAGCGGTGACAAGCCATCAATACTGGCACCAAGGTAGCTCGCCATCGTGAACATAGGGCCAGGCACAAGCTGTGCCGCCGCATACCCTTCAATCAACGCAGAATCTGTGACAACGTCACCAACTATGGGCTCAAGTAAAGGTAGCACGACATGGCCACCACCAAACACAAAGCTCCCTGCCTGATAGAAAAGATTAAACACTTGTACCCAAAGTGTCTGGTTAAACAACCAAGGCACCGTTAGCAATAATAAAAACAGGCCAATAATAATGGCACTACGACGCCACGCAATAGACACGACAGTGTGGCTCTGCTGCGCTTTTGCAAACCCTATTGCGCCAATCATGCCGGCGACCAAAATGGGCAGAATTTGGTACAACACGCCTGAAGGCGTCAGTAACAACCACAATGCCGTTATAACTGCGACAGCGGCAGTCACCCACGAGCTGACAAACTTTTTACCCATCGACACCGTCGCATCAATGACGACCACCACCGCCAATAACTTCGCCGCACTGATGATCGTTGCCACCCAGTCTGCTGCCTGCGCGCCACTGTTTAGTACCGCCACTGCTGTCAATAAGGCAAAGGAAGGTAAGGTAAACGCCACAAATGCGCCGAACGCCCCCAGGTACCCTGCACGCTGATAGCCAATATACATGCCTAACTGGCTACTTCCCGGACCGGGTAAAAACTGACTGATTGCCAGACCCGAAGCAAATGTTTCTTCGCTTAACCATCGCTTATTTTTGACAAAAACCCGCTCAAAATAACCCACATGGGCGGCGGGCCCACCAAAGGACATACAGCCCAACAAAAAAAACTGTTTGATCAACTCAATCATTGCTCACCTCCTGCTAAGAGTGTATGCGAATAGAACAATGAACAAAAACAAGACATTTTGATTTAATGAATCGATTAAATTAATAGATAAACAAGGCATAGCACCGCATAATCGTGATGTGTAAGTTTACAACACAAACAAGAGTGAGTACTTACAACTCTAAAAGTTAAGTGTCTACTCAGAGAAACAATCATTACTTTTGCATATAAAACAATATTTTGTATGTTGTGATGATTATCGTGATAATGAAGGTAAGGTGATCATCTGTCGCTTACAAAGGCAAAAAGTCGTGCTCTCATAGAAGTGTCGATGTCACAACATATTCGCATTTAATAAAATAGATTCGAGGCAGCATAGATGACCACCCTAGACGAACATAATGCGTGACATTGTCACACACATTCCTGACAGCCGACGTTATGTGGTAGTCTCACCCTATTGATGAAACGGATGTGCGTAGAATGCTCGATTACCTTCAACAAATCGTTGTGCTAGCGGCTGTTGCGCAAGAGCAGCACTTTACTCGCGCAGCAGAAAAACTAGGAATTTCTAAGTCCCAGGTCAGTAAACAGGTTCGCTATTTAGAGGATCGGCTCGGTGTGCAGTTGGTGCAGCGCAACACGCGTTCCGTATCGCTTACCGAAGTAGGCAACAGATATGCAGAATACGGTAGCCAACTGATCGCCACGTTGGATGAAGCTGAGGCAATGGTGGCAGGCTATCGGAATGAAGTGACAGGAAAACTAAAAATTGGGGTCGCACAGTCGTTTGGCAATACATTAATGACGCGCCACTTCGCTAAATTCCGCCAAGCTTATCCCGCGCTTAATCTTAACATTAACCTTTTTGACCACCGCCCTAACCTCGTCGAGGAAGGCTATGATTGCTGGGTCGCGATCCATGAACATCCTCCTGAAGGCATGGTGGCGCGAAAGCTGGCTGATTGCCAATTTAAACTGGTCGCGGCACCCAGCTACCTAGAAGCGAGAGGCACACCACAACAACTGGGTGATTTGCGTCAGCACGATTGCATTACCTATCAAAGCCGTGAACGCCGCTATGATAAATGGCCGTTTGTAAAAGCGGGCATAGAGCAAGTGGTGCATGTTAGCGGACAGTACACAATAAATAACGCGCCCGCTGTGCTAGAGGCGGTAAAGGCGGGACTTGGCATTGCCTATTTAGCTACTTACCTTATCAACGAGGAAATAGAAAAAGGCGAGCTTATTGAGCTCATTCCTGAATGGAAGCCTTGTCTTGAGTTACCCATTTACATTGTTTACCCAAGACGCAAGCATCTCGCGCCCAAAGTGAGAGAGTTTGTCGACTTTATGCTGCAAGAAATTGGCGATCCCCCGACTTGGGATCGCCCTTAATTGTGACGCCGTCACTTATCGCTGCTCAGCAGTGAGACCGCTGGTCGGCGTATTGGAGGTTGGCACCGTCTTTGATTGGTTGAGTACCGGGTTTGCGTACATTTGGCGCAAGTAATCACGTGCCGCGTCGGGAGCCTGAGCAAGCTTTTGCTCATATAAGCGCAGCTCTGCTGGCGTGACACTGTCATGTTCTACCCCAGCGGCAATATAATTTGCGGGGTATAAACGGTATAACTGGTGGATTTGCGCATCAATTTTCGCGGCCATTGACTCGGGCGTGTCTTGTGACAACGTCACAGGCTCACCAAACGCCACGTGCACATGCCGTTTATCTCCGACAATCCCTTTCACAATGGTTTGAATGTCTTCAAACTCGCTTTTTTCGTAGGCGCCAAGGCGATTGACCGCATCTAATTCAGTCGCTTTGTCCACATCACACGGGTCATTTTGATAAGAGATAGCCACAGGCACCACATTCAGTGCCTCCATATAGGCATCAAACGCTTGCTTACGTTTTCGTCCTTCCATAAAGAACATTTTTAAGATCGCCGGATCCGTGACATCTTGACCGGTCTTTGCCCGCCCCTCACGCTGAGCAATCCAGATAGATTGCCCCTCATCCAGCGATAAGCGTAAATAGGCAGAAAGCTGTGATAGCGACTTCATCATTTCACGTGGTGCTTTGGCAGAGCGTTTGACGATAAAGCTTTTATTGAGCTTCATCAGCTCGGTCGCACACGGCTTACGCAATAAGTTATCACCAATGGCAATCCTCACGGTATCAAGCCCTTGCTGGTGCAAGCACCAGTTTACTAACGCGGGATCCATGGCAATATCTCGGTGATTCGAGACAAAGAGGTACGCTTTATTCGGATCCAACTTTTCTATGCCTGAAACCGTGACTTTGTCGCACGTTGTTTTAATCATCTTGCGCATGTAACTGGCAACATGCAGTTGAACATCCTGCACTGTTTTGATGTTGTTCCACTTTTTGGTTAGATACAATTTAAGTGCTGGCTTTAAAAGCCAACCAAGTGGGCCAGACGCATGTGGATAGCGATAAGACAAGATCGCATTAATGAACTCATCATCTTGGATGAGGCGCTGAATCGCACTGGGAACTTCGTCGTCGTGATAAGGACGAATCTCTTGATAGGGATCGTTAACTGTCTGCACTTTCTTCCATTATATCGAGTAAAAACCGCGCCATTCTACGCAGTCAACAAAGGATTCAAAGTGAACCCACCGAAATTTTACACAGGTTGGAGGTCAGACCTTCAAGCGGGTTAAGAGTTCCACCTGCCGTCCTTGACTTGACCTCGACAACAAAAGTGATCACCATTGCCGCCTTATTACATCGAGACACGGTTATGAAGAACACGAGCGAATACACTCTTTATCACACACCCTCATTGATATTCACCCCTCGAAAGCGCCGCTACACAGCGAACCTGCTTTATGTTGAGGACGGTTTGGTGCTTGTTCGCTTAGGAAAAACAGATATCCCTGTCTATACCGGTCAGGGGTTCTGGCTACCTTTTGAGTGCCTTCACGCACTGACCATCACGCCCGATACCCGTTTACACCAATTGGCCGTGTCACCACGCACACAACACCCTCTCCCTGAGCGCGTGGGGCATGTTGTTTTGCCTCCATTACTGACCGCTGGCTTGATGGAACTTGGCACGCCGACAGCACCCGTATTAACGGCACAGCAATCGCATCACATTCAAGCCGTGCTGCTTGACCAAATCATGCATCTGGCTCCGACGCAACAACTCGATGCGCCCACACAAGCGCTGGCAGATTGTGCGGCGTGCGCCCAAACAGGTCAGCCACCGGTGAACGCAGCGCAACACTACCAATTACAAGCACTCACCCAGCTAACCATTGAACAACTGCAAGAGTATTTTACTGTTCGACAACTCAGAGCAGCGATAAAGTCTGGTAAAACACCGCAGCGCGCGGCTGAGTCGGCCGGACTCTCCACAGCCGACGCTGACACCCTGTATACCCGCTATGCCTGTGTGTTTGAACGCTAAACGCGCGTGTTCTTGAAACCGCACCGATAGGCCGTTAGCGACAAAAGACCGTCTCGCTCAGCTGTGCTGCGATACTGGGTGTAGTGAGATCATCAATCGGTAAGCCTTGCGCCAGTCTTTCGCGAATATGTGTACTACGCACTACCACCGTCTCAGGCATCCCTAAGACTGACCAGCGAGAGAGTATTTGCGCACTATGCGCAAATTGGCCAAATTTGAGCAAATTATCAGGGCCAACGACGAACGTGAGTGCTGCATCAGGGTAATCGCGCTGTAACGCGGAAAGCAGCATGTATGTCGTGACAGCGTCACCTTTTTGCCCTAACGACGCCTCTCGCTGACACACGTGTAGATTCGGTAAGCGCAAATCATTAATCAATGCCTGTACCCACCCGCATCGTGTCTCGTAAGGTGCCATCATTTTGCCCCATGCGTGTTTATAACTTGGCACTAGCAGCACCTTGTCAAAATGACACAATTGCGCCAAAACAGACGCGTGACCTTGAGTAGGTGGATTAAATGCACTGCCAAATACGGCTATTTGCTCTGTCATTATACGCTCTTCGCCAAGTCATTCTCGCGTTTAGGGATTACGGGAGATGATGCCATGAATCTGACCAAAAGCCCAACCTGTCGCCATCAACGTGAGGAGATTCACTCGCGCTATACCCAAGCCAACAGAGATCATGCACAATAACCTCATAGCGTCTTCATTTACATCGTATGCCAGAGTGATTGAGAGGAACATAAGATGGAACACCAGATCCGCGAAGCCATGTGCGTTCAACCGAATATCGATCCTGAAACAGAGATCCGTCGTCGCATCGCTTTTATCAAAACCATGTTGCAACGTTCAGGGACACGTAGCCTCGTGTTAGGTATCAGTGGTGGTGTCGATTCGTCGACATGTGGACGACTGGCACAGTTAGCCGTTGAAGAGCTTAACCAAGAAGCAAGCAACGACCACTATCAATTCATTGCGGTTAGGTTGCCCTATGGCGAACAAAAAGACGAAGACGAAGCGCAACTCGCACTGTCTTTTATTAAGCCGAGTAAAACCGTCACAGTAAACGTTAAGCCGGGTGTCGATGGTAACCACCAATCGGTTTTAGACGCGGTATCTGCCGTTGGCCTACTGCCCGATAGTGATAGCCGTATTGATTTTGCTAAAGGCAATGTCAAAGCACGCGCAAGAATGGTGGCACAGTATGAAATAGCAGGATTAACCCAAGGGCTGGTCATTGGTACCGATCATTCAGCTGAGAACATCACGGGTTTTTATACCAAGTTCGGCGATGGTGCGTGTGATCTTGCGCCGCTCTTTGGTTTAAGCAAGCGCCAGGTTCGTCAACTCGCGGCCACATTGGGGGCGCCAGACATCTTGGTGCATAAAACGCCCACCGCTGATTTAGAGGACTTATCACCGCAAAAAGCGGATGAAGATGCGCTACAGCTGACCTATGAGCAAATAGATGATTTTCTTGAGGGCAAGCCTGTCGATAACGCGGTTAAGGAGAAAATCATACAGGTTTACCAAGCCACACAGCACAAACGTCAACCGATTCCGACAATTTATGATCTCGATAACTGATTGATGAACTAAAGCATTAAGGAGAAAAGCGTGTCTGGCTTAGTCTGAGTCAAGAGATGGATGCGTGCAGTTGATGATCTGGGTGCCGGTCTGCTTGTTGGCCGGCATCAATCAAGCCATCAAGCTCACGCCAGAGGTGATCACATAACCCTGGCCGATACACCGCGACCCGGAAGCCTCCATGCTCGCGTTGATATTGTAAAAAACGCGGCGGACTGTGCTCACTACTGGCAATCACATTGGCTAAACGGTCACAGGTTTTTACCACTAATGCTAGCCACGCAGCTTCATCGCTCGGATCGAGCGCGATCAAACGCTGGTTCAATGCGCGCTTTCTCTCTTCCCGGCTTGGCCGTCGGGGATCCGTCACGAGCATGACAGCCCTGGCAACCGTTGGGCCGAAAAGTGCTGAGATCTCGTCAACACGTGTGGCGGTATCTTCCAAAATGTCATGCAATTGCGCCACAATGCGTGCTTGCTCACCAAAGGGCGCGGCAATGCGCTCAACATGATCAAGGTGACAACGATAAGGCTGGGCACCATAACGTTGCAGTGCGTGCCGCACCCTCGCCCACTCGCGCGCCTTTTCAAGCCGATTGCTCATCCGACACTCCTTTTACTGATCTCCTTTAAATAAATCAGGGATTGGCGGAATTGTAAATAAAAAGGCGATTTGTTTGCAGCTTGTCTCACTCTTCAGACGAAGATGCCTGCGCCGCTTGCGCTCTGATTTCATTAGCAACGTGCATAATGGCCTCGCCACTGCTCATCCCTTCTGCCATCAGTGCATGAATGCGCTCTGCCGCTTCTTGCTGTTGTTCATGGTTTAACGTGACGCCATCAAACATAGGGAACTCTCTTGGTGGTAAATCGTGATCAAAAAAGGCAGGCCATTTTAGGGCCTGCCTCATCATTTGTCATCATCAATAAAGGGCTAGAATGTGAATGCCAGCTGAGCCGATCCGCCATAACTGTCGCTATCAATAATACTGGCAGCAATATCGAAGTTGGCCACACCAAAGGGAGACAACCCTAAACCGAGCGTAAACGCATTGTCGACGTTATCTTCAAGATCCGCGCGATAACCGGTACGTAACTGCGCATGACCAAAGGCATCAAACTCTGCCCCAACCCGGAAAAACTGGGTGTCATCGTCCACATCCAGGGTACCTTTAAAGCCCTTTTTCTTGTTCAAATCCAAATCCGCCGCGAGGGTGACAAAGTCAGATACAAAGGCTGAACCCAGCGTGACTTGCGGCTCAAGTTCATAGGTGAAACTGTGACCGGTTCTCGCGCTGGTCACAGTATCGACATCTTGGCTAACAAGGTTTTTGCCTGCAAGCCCCACCCGATAAGGGCCGGACTGCCAGACGGCGCCAAGGTCCAGGTTAAACGTGTTTTCTTCTTCACGGTAGCGGCTATCATCCCAATCATCCGTATCGTAATCGTCAACCGCGACACCGTAATTATAGGTGGTAATTCTCTCTAGTTTCGGCGTCACTCCCACCGCCACTCGCTGACCCGCGAGCTCGAGGTTAGTGGCCAACGCGACCCCTAACTCACCAATACCCGCGGCAATAATGGTCGCAGTTGAATTGGGGTTGGAAGTGACACCAAAATCACTGGTGTCGATATCAGGTAACACCGCGCCTTCAATCAACCCTGAGGTATAAAGGGTGGCCGAGACAGAGCCAGTAGGAATGCCGACTGCGGCACCGACGCCTGCATCGAGATACGCTTTATCGCCTTGCACCGCTCTCAATGATTGTTCAATTTGATTGGCATCATTGGTATCAAACGCATCTGCTACATCATCAAGCCCATCAACCAGCTCATCAGGGTCACGCACCTCAGCGCCAAGATAAGGCACGAGAACACCAAACGCGCTGTCAGGGTCAAGCGCCGCCAAAGCAGGATTATGAAAGCCAGCAGAGAGGTAGTCGCCCGATGCGACACCCACCCCGCCCATCGCATTGCCGCGCGCATCGGTGGGATTGGTTGCAGCCATCGCACTGGCAGAGCACGTGGCTAACGCTAGAACAAGTGCTTTCGTTTTAAAAGTCATTGAGCGGCCTCTATATTGTTTGTCTCGCTACTAAAAGCAAGAATAGAGGCAAAACCCAATGGGTGGAGAGCGTTCACTAAAACCTGTGAGCTTTATCAAACTACGACACATCTAAACGTCGTTTTACTGATTATCAGCCTCAGGCGCAATCGCCTCAAGTGAGCCAGGGTCCAAGTCCGGCAGATCAATCGCACGCCCGATGCGCTGTACTTCTTCTATCGATAACGCGCCTTGCCAGCGACGCTCAATCAAGGCAACACTGAACCAATACTGTCCATTGGGTACATCCAGCATGGGCAACTGAGTCGGGAGTCGTTTGTGCTTCTCTGCCGACCAAATCGGTGCGCCATCAGTTTGGTTTTGCGGATAAAGGTTAAGCGTCAAAAAAGGACGCTGGCAGGTTGAGTTAAAATCATCAAAAGGCGCAATGTGCCAACTGCGGGTGTCTTTCCAGCTCAGCGTTTGACGCGGCTGAGGTTGTGTCAGCAATAACCAACTAGACCATGTCTCTCCCGCCACTGACTCAGCGGTTAACTGGTAAAGCCCTTCAGAAACCGGCTCTGATAGCCCATCTTTCATAAGGCGCCAGCGATGTTGTTGCTCTGTCGATAAATCGTCACTGATGACGGTTTCGTCCGGCCATTTTTTCAGTGTAAACGCCTCAACGCCAGGCTGCGACTCTCCCGCCACTTGGACGCGGTAGTAAACGCGACTGGTAGTCTGCACCGTTTCTCGACGAATGGAGACATTATTCAGCCAATCCGGCAACGTCTGACGACTCAAACTACGGCCACAATCTTCAGTAATGGCCAGTGCCAATAACTGAGCCAGATGATCCTGACGCGACGCTGAAAGACTGGGCTGTTGCCACGCCTCAATCATCGATTCGACACTGGCCGCGGTTTTCCCCTCTAACAGGCGCTGATGGGCACTGGTTAATGCATCATTGCCATCAAACCATGCTGCATGCACACCACTTGCAGTCAAAATCGTCAGTAATGTTCCAGAAACGACCCACTTTTTCATCATGCTTTCATACGGTAGCCAACGCCACGCAAGGTTTCGATATTGACCGAAGGTAGCTTTTGCCGCAGCTGTAATATGTGCGTATCGACGGTGCGAGTTGTGGGATAATGGTTGTAGCCCCACACTTGATCCAATAGTTCATCACGCGTAAATACCCGTCCCGCATTCTTGGCCAAAAAGTGTAAAAGGTCGAACTCAGTTCGTGTCAAAGTCATCTCTTCTTCGCCACAAAATACCGCTCGGCTCGCGGTATCAATACGCACATCATTGATAATGAGGTCATCGCTCGAGACTTCCACCTCACCCACGGGATGGCGAAGATGCACACGCACGCGCGCAAGCAACTCGGCCTCCGCAAAGGGTTTGGTGATATAGTCTGTGGCGCCGGAGTCCAGGCCGCCTACACGATCGCGCACCGAGACCATGGCCGTCAGTAAAATCACAGGAATGGTTTTAAGCTTATTCCAATCCGCTAGCCACTCAATGGAGTCGCCTTCTGGCAATTGGCGATCGAGGATCACGAGATCGGCATCTCTCCATAATTCGGCCACTTTTGTCGCATTTTCTGCATATAAGCAGCGGTAGCCTGCTTGTTCCAAGCTTGCCAGTAAACCATCAGCCAGGTTGGCATCATCTTCAACCAGAAGTAACGTCGCTTGCGTCACAATGAATCTCCAAAGTAAATGTGGTGGGTGGGCCAGATAAAATTAACTTCCCCCCCATTCGCTCAATCATGGATTCTACAATCGTCAGCCCCAGTCCAAGTCCACTTTGGCTGACAAAAGGTTTGCGTATGTGTTTCCAGTCCTTGGCCGTGAGTTCCCCTTGATCGCGTATCGCGATCGTAAAACGATCCTCAGACACGTGAGCATGAACATCGACGGGTGCAACGCCATATTTGACCGCATTAGCAATCAAATTGTTCAACGATGTTGCTAACCAATAAACATTCGCTCGCACGGCACCATCTTGGCTTACGTGTAACGTAACTTGGTGCTCGTCGCAAATATAACCCAACCACTCTTCAACAGAAGGGATCGTCTCTTTACTGAGAGGTTTCTGGTTGGATTGTAAATAATCTTTACTTGCCTCTGCCAATTGTTTTAGGCGTCGCGAATCCTCGCAAAGCCGGCGGAACTCCTCATAAAAATCATCGGGTAAACT
The DNA here is from genome assembly GCF_001995695.1 of Salinivibrio sp. ML290. Taxonomy (NCBI): domain Bacteria; kingdom Pseudomonadati; phylum Pseudomonadota; class Gammaproteobacteria; order Vibrionales; family Vibrionaceae; genus Salinivibrio; species Salinivibrio sp. ML290. Next base: position 118,257 of record NZ_MUEY01000007.1, read on the forward strand.
ATCAAATTTGCGCCGAAAGCCCTCCACTGTCATGGAGAGGCTCGCAATCGGCGTGCGCAGTTCATGGGTGAGAATTTGCAACACCAGCATACGCTCTTGCATCAACCGGCGCTGCACCGTCCAACGGTTAAACGCCCAACCACCCAGTGCCACAAGGTTGATAACGATTAATGCTCCGACCAAGTAGGGCCAATAACTGGGCGCTTTTTCCTCATTCCAACAAATGTTGCCCACTCGCGCCAAACAGAAATCTTGCTCCCCACGAGGGGTGATCCTTAAATCAAACTCGGCCAGTAATGGCTGCCATTGCGAGGCTTGGTATAAATGGTAATAACTGCCAACGCGCACCCACATCTCATTCTGACTGATTAACGATTTAGCGCCGCTGTTTAAGGCATCAACGGCATTAGACTCCATCCGCTGCAATCGTCCCAACAAGCTGTCTGGTTCTGCTTGAGGCCGCTCTTGAATATGAAAAAAACGCATTAGTTCGCTGCGCCGCTCAGGAAATTGCTCTGCATATTTTGCCGCGTAACTTCCCCCACCGGGATGAATAAAGCCAGACCGAGAGAACCATGCCACCGGAAGCTGAGTGTTATTACACATCGCTCGCGTGAACACCAACGGCTCTGTCACCTTTGGATTGACCGGCCACGGGCCTTGGCATTTTTGTGCAGCTTGATAAAGGCGGCGAATATCTTTTAAAGGATAATTAGCGCTCTGCGGCAACAAGCTATCGGGGCTAAGCAGCACACGAGGGAACGCACGGTTAATACCAATCAGGTTATAGCGTGCAACGGGATCGGCAAGCAATAACTGCGCACGAAAGGCAGTCATCTGTTCCGAGAACGTGCTCGCGGCCAAGGTTGGCCAGCCAGTCAATGTGAGAATGAGTAGCAGCAGAATTCGCATGATCGCAAGCTTACCATCAATTTTTATCAAAATGTCAGTGCCGTGTAAGTTCCAAGGCCGCGCCCGGCACTCTCCGTCACGCCAAAAGACGTAGCGAAAAAAAGAGCCAGTCGAAACTGGCTCTTTTCGGCAACGCCACCAATCAGTAGACGTCATTACAATGCTTTAAAGATCGCTTCAACGCTTTGTTTCGCGTCCCCAAATAGCATACTGCTATTGTCTTTGAAGAATAGCGGGTTTTGCACCCCGGCATAACCTGTGTTCATTGAGCGCTTAAATACCACCACATTTTTGGCGTTCCAAACCTCAAGGACCGGCATGCCAGCGATGGGGCTCGATGGATCGTCCGTTGCCGCAGGGTTTACCGTATCGTTGGCACCAATGACCAAAACCGTATCTGTGTCAGGGAAGTCATCATTGATTTCATCCATCTCCAGTACAATGTCATAAGGCACTTTGGCCTCAGCCAACAAGACGTTCATGTGGCCTGGTAAACGACCCGCAACAGGGTGAATCGCAAAGCGCACCTCAATACCCATACTCCGGAGTTTTTCTGTCACCTCGTAAACAGGGTATTGGGCTTGCGCAACCGCCATGCCATAACCCGGGGCGATGACGACGCTGTTAGACTCTTTCAGCATTTCGGCAACTTCTTCGGCTGTGCTTTCTCGATACTCACCGACTTCGTCATCACCAGAAGACGCAGTGCCATCAGAGCCAAAGCCACCGGCGATGACACTAATGAAAGAACGGTTCATCGCTTTACACATGATGTAAGACAGAATCGCCCCCGATGAGCCCACTAGCGCGCCTGTCACAATCAAGAGATCATTTGCCAACATAAAGCCAGCTGCAGCGGCGGCCCAACCTGAATAGGAGTTCAGCATCGATACCACCACGGGCATGTCTGCACCACCGATCGAGGCCACTAGGTGATAACCAAACGCTAACGCAATTACGGTCACTATCAGCAGTGCCGCTGTTGAACCTTCTGCGTTGACAAAGCTGATTAGCAACAGGAACGACACAACGACAGCAGCCAAGTTAAGCTTGTGGCGATGTGGCAACATCAAAGCCTTGGAAGAAATCACGCCACGTAGCTTACCAAAGGCGACAATCGAGCCGGTGAAGGTGATCGCACCGATAAAGACACCGAGGAAAATCTCAACCAAATGGATATTAAGCATCGCGCCCGTCAGCGGCGGGTGATCGATGTAGGTATTAAAACCCACCAATACCGCAGCCAAACCCACGAAACTGTGTAGCATCGCCACCAGCTCAGGCATTTCTGTCATTTCTACGCGCTTAGCGTAATAAATACCGATCGCGCCACCAATGACCATGGCCAGAATAATCCAGCCCACACCTTGCACTTCCGGCCCCCAAATAGTGGCAACCAGAGCGATCGCCATCCCGGTAATCCCGTAATAGTTGCCTGCGCGCGCTGACTCTTGCTTTGATAGCCCAGCCAAACTGAGAATAAAACAAAGCGCAGCGACAATATACGCAGCTTGTACCAATCCTTCAGACATTCTTTCTCCTTACCCTTTACGGAACATTTCAAGCATGCGCTTTGTAACAGTAAAGCCGCCAAATATATTGATGCTGGCGATCAACACGGCAATGAAAGCAAGGAAGGTTACAAAGCCAATGCCTTGTCCTACCTGCAATAACGCCCCAACGATGATGATGCCTGAGATCGCATTGGTCACGGACATCAGCGGGGTATGCAGCGCGTGAGTAACATTCCATACCACGTAGTAGCCCACCACACAGGCCAGTACGAAAACGGTAAAGTGTGAGAGGAATTCACTGGGGGCATAATTGGCAATCCACCCGAACGCCCCGGCGGCAGCGGCCATCAGGCCATACTTGGTCGCACGAGAGGTTTTTTTGGGTGCCGGCTTAGGAGCGGGTTCTGCTTTAGGCTCTGCTTTGGGTTGCGCAGAGACTTGAATCGGTGGCGCAGGCCAGGTGACCTCGCCTTCTTTGATCACGGTAACGCCGCGCACGACCACATCATCAAAATCAATTTGGATGTTGCCGTCTTTCTCTTTGCAAAGCAATTTGGTGAGGTTGACTAAGTTAGTCGCATAAAGCTGTGACGATTGGGTGGGCAAACGGCCGACCATATCGGTGTAACCAATCACTTTTACACCATTGGGCGTGGTGATCACTTGGTCTTTTTCCGTGTACTCACAGTTACCACCATTCGCTGCGGCGAGATCGACGATCACACTGCCCGGCTTCATGCTGTCAACCATCTCTTTGGTGATCAGCGTGGGCGCTGGCTTACCAGGGATCAGTGCGGTCGTGACAATAATGTCGACATCTTCTGCTTGCTGCGCATAAAGCTTTTCCGCCGCCTGATTAAACTCGTCAGACATTTCTTTGGCATAACCATCGCCACTGTCTGAGTTGTCTTGTTTAAAGTCGACTTCTAGAAACTCCGCGCCCATGCTCTCGACTTGTTCTTTCACTTCAGGACGAACATCAAAAGCACGGACAATCGCCCCCAAGCTACCGGCTGCGCCAATCGCCGCTAGCCCAGCAACGCCAGCCCCCGCGACAAACACTTTCGCAGGCGGTACTTTACCCGCCGCCGTGATTTGTCCGGTAAAGAAGCGACCAAACTCATGCGCTGCTTCAACCACCGCACGATAACCGGCGATGTTCGCCATCGAACTTAACGCATCCAATGACTGCGCACGCGAAATACGTGGGACCGCATCCATGGCCATCACATTCACGTTCTGCGCTGACAGACGTTCGAGTAATTCTTCGTTTTGAGCGGGCCAAATAAAGCTCACCAAGGTGGTGCCTGCTTGCAGCAATGCCACTTCATCTTGGCCTGTCTCTTCAATCACGCCTGGTGCATTAACTTTAAAGATGATGTCAGACTGCCAGGCAGCATCTGTATCAACAATGTTCGCCCCAGCTTGTTCGTACGCAGTGTCTTCAAAGCTTGCTTTTTCACCTGCACCCTTCTCTACTACGACGTCAAAACCGAGCTTGATAAGCTGCTCAACCGACTTAGGTGTCGCAGCTACCCTCGTTTCATTAACGAGCCTCTCTTTTGGAACACCAATCTGCATAGCTATTCCCTGAATGTTGGCTTATAAGAAATTTTTTTGGTTATCACAGGCGCTAAAACCGCGGCCTGAAATAGGTTCACTGACAAAAATAAGCATTCCAAGCGGTTTTATTCGCTTATCACGCTGTTGCGGTCTGTTGTCAGTATTTCGTGCTTAGCAACGCAACAGTGTTAACTTAACGAGTTTATTCCTTAATCACCACAGGGCGGGGATCGCCATTGGGGCATAAATGTGATCTGGGCTACACTTTATCCGAATTAATTGCTCATATTTATGCATTATTTTTGCTATCGCGCGATTCGTTGACGCCCCTCAATCAAATAGCCGATCACCGTTTTGATCAATCATCATCTTTGCTTTTGTGACCATCAAGCTGTTGGCATCTTCCTGACTTCCCAGCAAATCTGAGCGAATAAACGTATGAGTGAGTACCTTGTAATCAAGCGGTTTGCAAATGCGGCCACTGACACGATATTGACCGTTTTCGGCGGTCGATTCAGGGTATATTAAATAGCCTTGGTATTCTGTGGGGGTGACTGACATCTGTGGTTGTTTGTCGCTTCCCTTGGAAAACAGTGCAGAAAACCATCCCATCTTTTGTACTCCTCAATTGATCGCATTCGTCGGCTTAGCAAGCCACTCATTTTACGTAAACATTCGAGAACGATTAAACCATAAAAAAAACGCCACATCTCGATGATGTGGCGTTTCGCGTTCTATCCGTTTTAAGTCGTCTTATCGGTTTATACCAATATCACGCTGCAAATGTGCCGGTAAGCGACTGGCATCATAAGCGGGAGCGTGTGTGCTGCTAGTGAACAGCACATCCATGGCGTGAGCGATCAGTCCTTTGATTGTTACCGCGTAAGATCGACGAGAACGGGGCATATTAACCGTTGCAGTCGTCATAAGATCCTCGCTTTGTTGTCTTAATCACTCGCCGCAAATTATAAGGTGCTGCCCCGAGATTTAAACTGATGAAAATTAAACCAATGGATTAGTTTTTCTAATCTAAAGTGCTTGCCGGTTAGCACGTATTCATTATGTTAAGTTGCAGTAAAATAAGCTAATCACTTACCTGACATACAAACCATCAATGAATTCAGTTTGTCTGTTTGAATTCACTGCTCGCTCCCTTATCCTGTCTGACTTTTTGTACGATAAGGCGTATTAATCATTGAAAAAGACTATTTTTCACTCGATTAGTTGTGTAAACCTGATAACATCGTGATTACACATGTGACCAAGGTGTTGACCATGCTCGCGTTTCTCGCCAAACATTCAGCGTTGTGTCTTTTTATTGCCGCATTGATTGGCTTTGCCTTTCCGAGCGTCTCGTTAGCCTTATTTCCGTTTTTACCTTATGTGCTATTCGCCTTGATGCTGTTTACCCTACTTGGCATTCATCAAGGCCTATTAGTGAAAGCGTTAGCTCAGTGGCAGGTCTGGGTGTACGCATTAGTTCACTCAGTGCTACTTACCATACTCACTTGTTCTCTCGCGTGGCTACTCGGCGCGTCTGCACCTTTGTTACTTGCCATCAGTGGTATTTGCGCTACTGGATCTTTGTTTGCAACACCAGCCATCATTCGTTCTTTGGGAATGGATGCGCTCATCGCCATGGCATATACCATTGCTTCAACGTTGCTGATGCCCGTGGTCTTGTTTATTAATCTCACGGTGCTATCCGGTGACTCATTTTCACTGGACCTGCAAAGCTATGCCGTGCGATTGGTGATCTTCATTTTTGGGCCCATGCTGTTTGCCGCGCTTTTTCACGCGCTGATCAAACCAGAAAAGCTCAAACGCATTCACAGCAAACTGGCACAGTTTACGATTGTGCTAGTGTTCAGTTTTCCATTAGGGCTAGTAGGGCCATTCGGGGCAATGTGGCAAAACGACTCTGGGTATGCGTTAGAACTTTTAGCCATTTCAGTTGCAATTTGCATACTTTTTTTCATCATTGCGTATGGGCTATATCGCAAACGGGGGCGGGAGGCGAGCATGATCGCCGCCGTTTCGGCGGTCAATCGGAATGTACTGCTAACGTACACCGTTGCCGGTGCCGCGCTCGGGCCAGCATTTCTGCCATTAATCGGCGCGATACAGCTGCCAATCTATTTACAACCATTGTTAGTGCGTTGGGGAACCCGGCTCAAACAGGCTCCCCCGCAATCCGCGGATCAGTAAATGGGTTAAATGACCGGCACAAAGTAGACAATCGATGCCCAAGCCACCAACCAAAAACTGATCAAGCCGATATCAAACCAATCACGTTTTTCCATAACCCCTCACCTTTCGATAGTGTGTCGATCAATTCAGGTTCACTCTATGTATCGACAATCTTGTCAAAAACTTAAACGGCAATTGTCTGCCGTAAACACCAAGCTGACTATCAATAAGCAAGGGATAGGCCAAGTTATTCACCCCAGCAGGTTTTTCTCTCACCAGACGTTCGGAGGTAACACACTAAAGGCTCAGTAGGTAGCGCTAACACTGGCTGCTGACGCGCATAGTCAATAAAGCACTCCGCCATGGATAAACCAATCGAGCGACGGTGGCCGGTTTGAATCGCATCGTATCCTTCTTTTCCTTGGGCGGTATAAGATGACGACACACCTGTGTATTGTCGCTCATTATCTATGGCTATCCAGTGATTACCGCGCTTTATCTCGAGTTGTGTTACCCGCGCACCCATCGGCTGCCACGCTTCGTAGCGATAGCGTATATCGGCGCAATACGGAAAACTGCCTGACCCGAGGCCCGTCATGCCATTGTCTGTGGCATTGTTGATTGCGCCTTCAATCGCACGACGGATCTGTGCCCCGGTTACCTGGTAGGCGATCACGTCGATAGCAAACGGTAACAACGCGCCTGCAATTAAAGCGGCCGAGAGCGGCCCGGCGTTTAAACTGACTCTCACGCCACCCGCATTATGAATAGCAAAATCGGCTTCAATACCTTGCTCACGAGCCGCCCATAAAAAGCTTTCTGTCACCAGCGGCGCCACTTCGCTGCCGCCCTCGCTGTCAGGCACGCGCACATGACGGAGTCGTTGAGGCACATGTGTGACAACGTCACTTTCTAGTTGCGCCACATGGGGACGGTAGGTGCGCTGTAGATATTGTTTCAATGCAAGATCACTGGGTAATATCAGTACATTGTCTTGTCGGTTAAGATAGCTTCTTACTGCTTGATATGAGCCTTCAGTCAATTGCTGTTCCCGCGAGGCATCCATCGCGAGACTGCGCCCGAGCAACAAGTAATTTTGACCATCAAAGGCAACTGGCCGACCGTTTTCATCGATAGATAACGTAAAGCGGCCGATGGCTTGCGCATGGCAACCCGCTTGCACAATCCAGGTATCATTGACTTTATAGCCGTAGGGATCTTCTTTCGCCAAACCAAGGTTTTGAAAGTCTCCCTGCAGCACATGGGTATGTCCTCCCACAATCACATCAATCCCATTAACCGCAGCCGCTAATTCCTTGTCTTTGTCATAACCCAAGTGGCTCAATAGAATAATGGTGTTCACGCCTTGTTGACGCAAAAAAGCTACGGTGTTTTCGGCGATGCGTGTTGCAGGCAAGAAAGGAGTATCATGATCAGGGTGTGCCAATGCCGCCATTTGCTCAACCGCTAAACTGAAGATGCCCACTTTGTGTCCGGCATAGGTTTTAATGAGTGCACTCGCGCGCTCCTCCGGGGCGATGTATGGCAGTAAAGCGGGTTTCTCACTGACGCGCTTGTCCTTGTCTTTTGACTCATCCGCCACATGCCAATTCCCCGCAAGCAATGGGAATTGAATATCATCAAGAAAGTCAGCCACGGGGCCATTCCCTTGGTCAAGCTCGTGATTACCAATCGCCATCGCATCAATACCGAGTCGATTCAGCAAATCTGCATTCGCCTTACCTTTGAACAAGGAGTAATACAGAGTCCCTTGAAAGCAATCACCTGCGTGCAGAAAAAGGAATGCATGGTCATCTTGCTTAGCCTGCTCACGAAAATGTGCCACGGCTGAAGCAATGCGTGCGAACCCGCCGCTATTGGCATAAACCGGTGTCGCATTATCATCCAAGTTTAGCGAGACAGGCGTGGACTCAAAGTGAGAGTGCGTGTCGTTAATATGGGCAATCGTTAACGAGAAAGGTTGTCGTGCTGTCATAATTATCCGTGTTACAACACAAAAAAGGATGATACAAGCTTAACATTGACACATGCAAGAAAGGTTAAGTTTCTGATAAATTAACGACAACGAAACGACAAGGAAGCAAGATGACCATGCAAGTTAATGATATCAAGGTGGCCTTTATTGGCCTAGGCGTGATGGGCTTTCCAATGGCTGGGCACCTTCAGCGCCACGGCTACCCAACTTGCGTCTATAACCGTACCACCGGCAAAGCCGAAGCTTGGTGCGACGCCTATTCAGGCACATATGGAATAACGCCAGCCGAAGCCGTGGCTGATGCTGACATCGTCTTTATGTGCGTGGGAAACGATGATGACGTACGCAGTGTGGTGTATGGCGATATTGGTGTGTTAGCCAATATGAAAAAAGGCAGTACGCTGGTCGATCACACCACCACCTCTGCCGAGCTGGCCCTTGAGTTGGCACAAGTATGCGAGCGTCAAGGCCTGAGCTTTCTCGATGCCCCCGTCTCAGGCGGCCAAGCCGGTGCGGAAAAAGGCGCACTCACCATCATGGTCGGTGGCACCCCTAATGTGTTCAGTAACGTTGAACCGGTCATGAACGTCTATGCCAGCGCAATCCAGCATATTGGCCCGCATGGCAGTGGTCAACGCTGCAAGATGGCTAACCAAATATGTATTGCCGGCGTCTTACAAGGCTTATCCGAGGCACTCACCTTCGCGCAATCCGCTGATCTCGATATCGAAAAGATGATCAATGCCATTAAGCACGGGGCCGCAGGCTCTTGGCAAATGGAAAATCGTGCTTTGACCATGGCAGAAGACAGTTTTGATTTTGGCTTTGCGATTGATTGGATGCGTAAAGATCTGGGCTTTTGTTTAGAAGAAGCCGCCAAGTTAGGCGTGGGACTTCCCTTAACCGAGCAGGTGGATCAACAGTATAACAAGTTACAAGCGCGCGGCTATGGCCGTTGCGACACCTCGGTCCTGATCAAGCAGTTTGATACAGATACCAAACCATCTTCATCGACCTGATCCAAACACGCGCCTTTCCTCGGCACCTGAGGCAGAGGAAAGGCGAAATAAGGTGTATAATAAAGTTAACCAATAAGGAGGGTTGCAATGACAGCTATCTATGTAATCTGCGCCATCGCCATGATGATTGGCCTGTTCACCTTATACGCCCCCTCTATTGAAAAATGGTGTGATAAGCAATTAAGCCCGAGAAAGAAAGATACGTAGTTAGTCACACCTGCCCCAGCTTTTCTCATCCCTCTGATTAAGTGGTATGATGCGCGCCATTCTTGCGCCACTGACTGATATCGTGTTGGCGCACTGGCATCAGCAAGGTTGTACAAACATGGTTAACAACAAAATCCAGTGGTTTCCTGGGCATATGCATAAAGCTCGCAAGGAGATCGAAGAGGTCGTCCCCAAGATCGATGTGATCATCGAGGTGCTCGATGCGCGCATTCCGTTTAGTAGCGAAAACCCGCTCATCAGCACGCTGCGTGGTGAAAAGCCGGTGATCAAGGTACTGAATAAGCGCGATCTGGCCGATCCGACGATGACCGAAATGTGGATGGCTCACCTAGAAAAAGAGCAAGGCGTGTCGGCGATGGCAATCACTACCTCGCACCCGCATGAAGTCAATCAAATCATGGATCGCTGCCGCTCACTCGCCCCACACCGTGAAACCATGGGAAAAAACATTCGCTCGATGATCATGGGGATCCCCAACGTCGGCAAGTCCACCATTATTAATAGCCTTGCTGGCCGAGTGATAGCCAAAACCGGCAACCAACCCGCGGTGACGCGCCAACAACAGCGGATCAACCTGCAAAACGGCGTGGTGCTATCCGATACACCCGGGATTTTATGGCCAAAGGTTGAGAACCCACACAGCGGTTTTCGTCTCGCGGCAACCGGCGCCGTTAAAGATACGGCAATGGATTATGACGAAGTCGCCTTTTATACCGTGGAATACTTGGCGAGCGCCTATCCCGAGCGGCTTAAAGAACGCTATCAGCTTGATGTATTACCCGAAACAGACATTGAGTTAATGGAAGCGATTGGTGCCAAACGCGGTTGTTTGCGCGCGGGTGGACGGGTCGACTTGCATAAAGCCTCAGAAGTGCTGTTGCACGACTTACGCGCTGGTGCGCTGGGTGGCCTCACTTTAGAAAAACCGGATATGATTGAAACCGAGCTGGTACAGGTTGAAGAAGACAACGCCCGCCGAGAGCAAGAAAAAGCCGCTAAAAAAGAGGCCCGCCGTAAACGTTACCTCAAAAATAAGCGATGATTTAGATATAGACGAACAAAGGGGCTTAAAGCCCCTTTTTATTAAGTCTCGACCATTAGCGCCGCAGCAGTTAGCCGTTGCGTGTCACATCCACCAGCGCATCGGCCAGTCTATCAATATGACGTTCAGCCAAGCCGGCAATGTTAATCCGACTATCACCCACTGCGTACACACCATGTCGGTCGCGTAGCTGATTCACCTGATCAACCGTTAACCCGAGGACAGAGAACATACCACGGTGGTGCTGAATAAAATCAAAATAACCATCGCCCGTACGGTCGCGCAGTGCTGCTGTCAACCCTTCACGTAACGTATTGATCCGAGTGTTCATCGCCTCAATTTCATCTCGCCACTGTTTGGTGAGGGCGTCGTCGGTGAGGATGGTTTCAACAATCGCGGCACCGTGATCAGGCGGCATGGTATAAGTGCTTCGCGCAAGCTGAAGGATACGCCCTTTCGCATTTTGCGCTTCTTGGGCAGATTTACCCACCACAATCGCTGCGCCAGTGCGCTCACGGTACAACCCAAAGCTCTTAGAGCACGAGGTGGCAATCAACATTTCCTCGACGTTGTCAGCGAGAATACGCAAACCACGCGCATCTTCCTCTACCCCATCACCGAAGCCCTGGTAGGCAATATCAACAAACGGTGTGAAACCATTGCGGTTAGCAAGCTCGGTAATCGCTTCCCATTCTTTCAAGCTGATATCAGCGCCCGTGGGGTTATGGCAACAGCCATGCAGTAATACCACATCGTCCGCACCAGCTTGCGACAAGGCATTAAGCATGGCATCGGTATCCACCATTTTGGTGTCGCGATTAAAATACGGGTAGAACTTGACCGTCAGGCCTGCCGCTTCCATGACAGGTTTGTGATTCACATAGCTAGGATCGGTCAACCACACAGTGGTCACCGGCTTGGCCAGATTCATCAAATCAGCCAACATGCGCAGTGCGCCACTCGCACCTGGGGTTTGCACCGCCGCACATCGGTGGTAAGCATCGGTCCCTTTGAGCAAGAGGTCAACCATGGCTTGGTTGAAGTTTTCATTACCCGCCAGCCCGACATAGGCTTTGGTTTGTTGGCTTTGTGCCAGTGATTGTTGCGCTGCTTTAACGGCGTGCATGATCGGCGTTTGACCCTGACTGTCACGGTATACGCCAATGCCCAAGTCCATTTTGTGCTCACGCGGATCGTCACGATACGCCAATGACAAGGAGAGAATCGGATCCTGCTGAGCAGGCGAGAGCAGATCTAACATAGTATTACGTCCTTTAAAGCCTGAATGCTCAAGATACGCTATACCCTACCCCATGCGGGAAAATTGGCAACCTCTTAACCATGATTCTCTTGCCCTTTTCGGGCACGCTCGGACAGAAAGTGTACGCATTGATTGGCACTTCCCCGCCACACTAAATGAGGATCCGCTTCATCTTGGATAAACTTGCCGTCAATTAATACATCAACCAAATCGACAACATCTCGCTGTTTTGATGACAATTCTGCCAATGTATAGCCTGTCCACAGCCAAATGTCTTTGCTCGGTGCGCGGCTAACCACCTCTTGTAACAATTCTTTTACACTGTCGATATTAGCAGGATGAAGCGGATCACCACCGCTCAATGATAATCCTCGGCGCGGGATCCGTGAATCGAGTAAGTCTTGAACAATCTGCTCTTGCATCAGATCAGTGAAAGGATGGCCGCTGTTCAGCGGCCAGGTGGCTTTGTTGTAACAACCACGGCATTGGTGTTCGCACCCCGATACAAACAAGGTACAACGTGTGCCTGGCCCGTTGACCACATCAACGGGAAGGTATTGGTGATAATTCACGCTTCCCCCTACATGTGTTTCACACGGCGAATCACTTCTTGCTGTTTACCCGGGTTAAAAGGTCGCGTATCAGGGCTTCCTAAATAGCCGCACACACGTCGTGTCACTGACACACGTGCTGGGTCATGATTGCCGCAAGCCGGACAAGTGAAGCCTTTACTGGTGCAATTAAATTCGCCGGTAAAACCACACTCGTAGCATTCATCAATCGGCGTGTTGGTACCATAGTACGGCACGCGATCGTAGCTGTAGTCCCAAACGTTCTCTAACGCTTCTAGGTTGTGTTGAATGTTGGGGTATTCCCCGTAGCAAATAAAGCCGCCATTGGCTAAGCGCGGATAATCCATCTCAAAATCGATTTTATCGTAAGGCGTCACCTGCTTTTCCACATCCAAATGGAAGCTGTTGGTGTAATACCCTTTATCTGTCACCCCTTCAATCACACCAAACGCCTGGGTATCGAGCTGACAAAAACGACTGCACAAGTTTTCACTTGGGGTGCTGTACAAACTAAATCCATAACCTGTTTCGGCTTTCCAACGCTCGGTCGCATCATGCAAATAAGCCACGATCGCTTTGGCTTTCTTTTGTTTCACCACACTGTCGTAGATGTGCGGCACGCTACCGTACAGCGCATTGATAGTCTCGTGCAGGCCAATGTAACCTAGCGAAATGGACGCACGCCCATGTTTAAAAATATCACTGACATCATCGTCTGGGTTCAAACGGATACCACATGCGCCTTCCATATATAAAATCGGTGCCACCCGCGCTTTCACCCCTTTAAAACGAGCAATCCGGGTATCGAGTGCCTGGCGCGCAAGGCTTAACGTTGCATCAAGGCGCGCATAGAACTCGTCTTCGTCCCCCTCCGCCTCAATGGCTAAACGAGGTAAATTAACGCTGACGACACCCAAGTTGTTACGTCCTTCATGCACCAGTGTACCGTCCTCTTCGTAAGCGCTTAAAAAGCTTCGGCACCCCATTGGGGTTTTGAAGGAGCCCGTGACTGATACCACTTGGTCATAATTGAGAATATCTGGGTACATACGCTTAGAAGCGCACTCGAGTGCTAATTGTTTGATATCGTAATTGGGGTCACTCGGGCGGCGGTTTAAGCCCTCTCGGATACAAAACACCAATTTCGGGAAGACGGCCGTTTTTCGATTTTCACCCAAACCAGCAATCCGATTCGCTAAAACAGCACGTTGCACCGCACGTGCCGCCCAACTCTTACCTAAGCCGAGGCCAAAGGTGACAAAAGGAGTCTGCCCATTCGCCGTGTGCAACGTGTTGACCTCATACTCCAACGACTGAAAGGCATCAAAACACTCTTTATCAGCACGGGCGCGGGCATAAGCGTCGGGATCACTGATAGACCACTCACGCGCCACCAACAAGTGCTTTTGATAACTGGCTTCAACATAAGGGGCCAGCACTTCATCAATGCGGTTAATCGTGGTGCCACCGTAAATATGACTCGCGACTTGTGCGATGATTTGCGCGGTCACCGCGGTAGCGGTTGAGATGGATTTGGGCGGCGCAATTTCCGCATTGCCCATCTTAAAGCCTTTTTGCAGCATGCCAGCCAAGTCAATTAGCATGCAGTTGAACATCGGAAAGAAAGGTGAATAGTCCAAATCGTGATAGTGAATTTCACCCGATTCATGCGCTCTTACCACGGCACTGGGCAACATGTGTTGTTTGGCATAGTGTTTGGCGACGATCCCCGCGAGCAAGTCACGCTGAGTGGGGATGACTTTACTGTCTTTGTTGGCATTCTCGTGCAGCAATTCAGTGTTAGTTTGCCCGACCAGCCCTTGTACTTCATGATTCAAACGGCCACGGCGCTCGCGAGCGATGTCTCTATCATGGCGATATTCAATATAGGCACGTGCCACCGCTTTATGCGGTCCGGTCATGAGGACATCTTCAACGGCATATTGAATATGATCAATATCCACCTCGGCCTCGCCAGCAAACTGCGTCGCGATGGTATCTGCTAAGCGGAGGATGTCTGCGTCGGTCAGTTGACACAGCTCAGCCTCTCGCATCGATTGCGCCGACTCTCGCGCACATGTCACCGCCTGGACAATCCGATCTGCATCAAATGGGACGCGTGTTCCATCGCGCTTAATTACCGCTGGCATATGCCCTCCACACTATATATAGGATACAAAATACACTAAAACACAAGATGTGGTATTAGATAGCAACTAGGGGGCACATTGTGTTGACACAGATCATCGAAGTCTCGAATAACGTCCAACCGACGAATCAAATGCCTATCTGTACCGCAATCTCACTGATCTTCGTTATGATAGTTATCAGTTAAAATCAAAGGTTCTCCGCAAAGTGCTACAATGCTCCACTGCATGCGCAACATTTCCAGTAGGATCACAGTGGAACGCGTAATAATGAGGTATCCACCATCGTACTTCGAGTTTTAGGCCTGCTCGTGCTTGTTGGGGTATTTTCGGCCCCTAGCTATGGACTGACAGTGGCAACATGGAATTTTGAGTGGCTGACCTTAAAGGGTGATCAACGAGCCGGCGTCCGTCATCAAGACGATTATCAACAGCTTTCGTCGATCTTTGTTCAACTCGCCCCCGATGTGTTGGCTTTTCAGGAGGTTGATAGTCCTGAGGCACTGGCACGAGTCATTCCCACAGAGGCGTATAATGTCTATTTTTCCGATCGTTATGCCGCCCTTAAAGACAGCACACAAAGTCAGCAACTGACGGGGTTCGCCGTCCGTAAAGACTGGAAAGTAGACGACCCTCGCGATCTGCGTCAAATCGCGCTACCTGGTTTTTTTGGCGTGCCCTCTCTGCGATATGGCACCTATATTGTGGTCACACCGCCGGGCCAAGAACCGGTTCATATGCTGTCGGTGCATCTTAAGTCCGGCTGTTTTAAGCAAGCTCAAGCCTCACGAAGCTGCGAAAAGCTACGCAAGCAATTCAGTGTGTTAGCCGATTGGGTGCGTGAACATGGTGATAAAAACATCCTCATTGCAGGTGACTTTAATCGCTATATCAGTGAAAAGCAGGATCCGTTTTGGCAACAATTCCGCCAATCCCTTCTCGACGATGCCTCGAGACCAACAAACATCATCAACGTGACAGAGAGTGTCCGCGCACGTTGTAAAGCACGACGCTATAACTGGCGGACTCAGACCTGGAACCAAGTGATGTACAGTCGCTTAATCGATCATATTTTAGTCTCCGAATCGTTGGCGTCTCGGTGGCAATATAGTTTTCAGCATCATTTTGCCTATCATAACGTCATGAACTTCAGGCTCAGCGATCATTGTCCCGTCGTGGCGACGTTCAAACCCCAATAAGCGCTAAAAGTCATTGACCTACCAAAAAGATTGCGAGAGTCTAGCAAGCTGTCATGGTGATGACATAAAGGGTCGTTAGCCTTCCTTCATGTGGGCTGTTAGAGTCACCCAAGGAGAAAAAAATGGATAGTTTACAACATCAAGTCATCCCAACCGATGACGACCTATTAGCCGACTACTACGGCGATATTGGCGTGCTCCAAGGCCAAGACGCGCGCAGTGACAACGACGTATTTAGCGACGATATCGAAGACGCCACACGATAGGCGTTGATATCACGTTTCTAACATGACGCTGACAACCCCTTTTCCGCTGCGTAGTAGGTTGTCAGTAAATCCACCGATGTATCCGATGTCTTATGAAAAAAGGTCTCTCTACTGCGCTATTTGTTCTCTCTTTTTTATCATTTCACGCCTCTGCAGCGCCTGAGCTAATTGCCAAGTCCACGCTTGAGTTTGGTGATTTTGAAGAAACGGCCAACGTGGAGATACAAGGCGATATTCAAGAAGATGTCTTACGCCTGGCCGAACGAGGGGTGGCAAAAGAAGAGGCGGATTATTTCGTGATCAATCAGGTTAGCGAAGATACCAAGAAAGACCTCTTAGTGGTCTCCGTTACGCTTTATCGTGAGCACACCACAGACACACAAAAAAGCATAGAAGCTCGCCTCGGCTAATCCGTTTTCGAGACAGGCAGGTTGTCGCTTGCCTGTTTTCCTCTCTGCCTTACTCCGCTCTCTCCCATTTGCTACACTTGCCGCTCTTAATAAAACCATAATGAGCAAAGTCGTGATTGGAACCCTAGATAAGATGCGCACAGAAGCCGGTGCCGACGTACAATACTTTCTGCGGGTGGGTAATGAAGAGCTACACCTCAATCCATTGCTTGGGCAGAAACTAACCCTGACGCATACTGGCAATATCTTTTGCGATGCCTGTGGGCGAAAAACCAAAAAAAGCTATTCGCAAGGCCATTGTTACCCCTGCATGAAAAAGCTCGCGCGTTGCGATATGTGTATTATGAAGCCTGAAACCTGCCACTATGCGCAAGGAACCTGTCGTGAGCCCGAGTGGGGAGAACAGTTCTGCATGACGGATCATATTGTTTATCTCGCCAACACCTCGGGATTAAAAGTGGGGATCACCCGCGCTAACCAGATGCCAACACGCTGGCACGATCAAGGTGCCACGCAAGCTCTCCCGTTGTTTCGGGTTAAAACGCGCCAGATTTCCGGGCTAGTTGAAGTCGCGATGGCGAAACATGTCGCGGATAAAACCAATTGGCGCGCGCTCCTAAAAGGCGACAATGACCCGCTTGATCTTCACGCAGAGGCTGAACGTTTAACCCAAGCGATCGAGCCAGAATTAGCGGATATCCGTCTGCAATTTGGCAATGATGCGGTCTTGCCTGCAGCACTTGACGCCCTCACTTTTAGTTACCCTGTCACTGAGCACCCAACCAAAATAAGTTCACATAACTTTGATAAAAATGCCGAGGTGAGTGGGGTTTTGAAAGGCATTAAAGGGCAGTATTTGATTTTCGATACTGGCGTGATTAACGTGCGTAAATTCACCAGCTACGAAGTCAGCACCTCGCACAGCTAACGGCGCATCAAGTTAGCCTCTAACCAACCGTGCGAGTGATCGTTGCCACTAGCACGGTATGGGTAAGGTGGCTACTGAGGTTGGATGCCCGTCATATCTGAAATCAACGCAATATGTTGTGCACTTAACGGCAGTGACCAACGCACATCACCGGCATCAGCCACCAGCACATTGGCGTCGGCGATAATCTGTAACGAGTCAGATTGCACCTGCATGCTCAATTTCATTGCGGGCAATTGGATCACCACCTCATGCGCGGTCACGATTAGCTTACCTTGCTCTATATCGACCACCATCTTGCTCAGTCCTCCAAGGATTTATCGGCGCGCTTATCAGTGAGTACCGCCATAGTGAGTCGGCTCACGCACACATCCCGACCTCGTTCATCTTGGATGGTGATATTCCACACCTGCGTGGTTGCGCCGAGATGCACTGGGGTCGCCACGCCCGTCACCGTGCCTTCTCGCATCGCACGCAGATGATTGGCATTGATGTCCAACCCGACACAGTACTTTCCTTCTGGCACACACATGTTTGCTGCCAAGGAGCCTAGTGTTTCAGCAAGCACGACAGATGCGCCACCATGGAGCATGCCCAGCGGCTGATGCGTATGCGGTGCCACCGGCATGGTTCCTGTTAAACTCTGCGCATCAAAAGCCGTATATTCAATCCCTAAATGCGCGACCAACGTATTAGTCGAAGAGGCATTTAACCCCGCTAACGACATGTCTTTTTTCCAAATACTCACAATACTTTCACCCATTGCTGTTTATCCCGATGGAAAGGAAAACGCTGCGCGAAACGCGGACTATCAAGCCGCGCCTAACGCTGCCTGCGCGCACCAGTAGACGTTAAGCCAAGAAGCCAGTACATTAGCACTCTGATATCTTTGCTTATATTCACTGCGACTGTGGCGCAAAACGATACAGGAAATGACCATGCTACGCACTGCTAAAACCGTCATGCTATCTCTATGCCTGATGGTTATGCTTTCATCTTGCTCTCACTCGCCAACGGGACGAAACCAGTTATTGCTTTTTTCCGGTGATGACATGGCGAATCTGGGACAGCGTTCGTTTGAGGAGATGAAAAAGTCGCAACCTATCAGTGACGACAAAGCCATCAACGCCTACGTGCAATGCGTCACCGCCGCCATCTTAAAAGTGGTACCACCGCAATCCAACTTCTCGGAATGGGAAGTGGTGGTATTCGACAGTGATCAAGTCAACGCCTTTGCACTTCCCGGCGGAAAGATCGGCGTTTACACCGGACTGCTCGACGTTGCAAAAACGCCCGATCAATTGGCTGCAGTGATCGGCCACGAAATTGGGCACGTCCTTGCCGATCACAGTAACGAGCGCTTATCGCGCTCGCAACTCACTGCCTTGGGGTTGACCATTACCGGCATCACTCTTTCTGATAACCCCTATGGCGATCTTGCCCTCGCAGGGCTTGGGCTTGGCGTCCAAGTGGGGATATTGCTTCCTTATAACCGCGCTCAAGAATCAGAATCGGATAAGATTGGTCTGCAGTTAATGCATCAAGCAGGGTTTGACCCGAGCGCCAGCGTTACCCTGTGGCAAAATATGGCAAAAGCATCCAAAGGCGCGCCGCCGGAGTTGCTTTCAACCCATCCATCACCCGACACGCGTATTAATGCGTTACAAACAGGTGTCAATCAACTGCCTAACGTGCCCCATCGCTTGACATCGTCGTGCCCTCGACCACCATCAAAGAAACAGAGTAAAAACATTTAACTAACATAGTGAGCATCATCACAAAGCCTGCATACAAACACGGACAAAGCGTCGTCGCGTGAGAACAGCCCGTCCCCGTCACACAAAAAATTAACCTATATGTTACGCTTAAGTTTTCATTGGGGACGAGTGACGACACGCGTGATGAAGCCGTTTTTCATCTTATTTTTTTTTATACTGCAGGTGCCGTTTGCGTTCGCAACGACGCAAGAGACAAACGATCTTTTCGATCAGCTGTTTGAGAAACATGCACTGGTCATGCTTCTCCTTGACCCAGATACTGGTGAAATCAAAGCCGCCAACCCAGCAGCTAGCGACTTTTACGGCTATTCACAGCAGACGCTGACCCAAATGAATATCGCCAGCATTAATGCCCTGCCCCCTGATGCCGTCGCTGAAGAACGTAAGCTGGCGGAATTAGAAAACCGAAACTATTTCGTTTTCAGCCATATATTATCGGACGGCACGACCAAAACCGTAAGGGTATCCTCGATACCCATTATCTACCGCGATGAACCAACCCTTTTTTCAATTATCACCGATATCAGTGATTATCGGGCCACTCAGGCATCACTGTGGCACTATCAAAACCGACTCGAGCAAATGGTGGCACAACAGACCGAGCAAATCGCCACGCAAAAAAATCACCAACTGATTATTACATCCTTGATTATCATTGTGCTCGGTGCAGGGCTCGCGACAATGTGGTTTATTCTCGCTAAGTCACGACGCACCGAATATGAGCTGCAACTGGAGCGTAAACGCTTAGATGAAATAATCCGCGGTACCCATGTCGGCACTTGGGAGTGGCATATCCCTAGCGGAGAGCTGGTTATTAATGAGCGCTGGGCAGAAATTTTGGGATATCAAAAACACGAGCTGATACCTGCCTCATTTGAAACCTGGAAAAAGCTTTGTCATAGCGAAGATTTCGCGCGCGCGTCTAAAGAAATTGATGCCGCCTTTAGCGACTCTAACCCTTTTTATGAATGTGAGTTTCGCATGCTGCATAAAGATGGGTTTTGGGTTTGGATCTTGGCCAAGGGTAAAGTCATGGAGTGGGATCGCGACCATAACCCAATTCGCATGGCGGGCACGCACCAAGATATCAACGAAACCAAGCGTCTTTACCTGCAGTTTGAGCATATGGCGCATACCGACACCCTGACAGGCGCGCTTAACCGCGTCGCCTTTAAGCAGCGTGCGGATATTGTGCTGGCGCAAGCACGTCAGCAAGGCGCACATTTTGCCCTACTGTTTATCGATCTCGATGGCTTTAAGAAAATAAACGATACCTATGGCCATGACGCCGGAGACAGTGTGTTAGTGGAAACGACTAAGCGGATGGGCCAAAGCATCCGTAACTCAGATACCCTCGCTCGCCTGGGCGGCGACGAATTCGCGGTGATTTTAGAATATACCAGCCACTCAGAAGACGCAGCACGCGTCGCCGAGAAAATTATCTCCAGTCTCAATCAGCCATTTGCAATAGATGACCAGCAACACGCACACCTTTCCGCCAGCATCGGTATCGCTTGCTATCCAGATCATGGAGAGTCGGTCGAACAGTTGCTCAATTGCTCAGATGCCGCCATGTATTATGCGAAGAAATCGCTAAAAGGCGGCACTTATGCCGTCTGTGACCCTGATAATCATGCAACCACGAGTAACAACCGCGGGAAACAATCACTCTAGACACTCACGGTTGGCTATTTTGAGATGCTTATTTTTGCGCGGCTTGTTGTGATGGTGCTGTGGCACGCGGCGTTTGGCTCGCCAACGCCTCATTAGTCACATCCTGGATGGAGATAAACATGTGATTGACCTCACCCCGCGTATTCGCCATTGGATGCATGGTGACGTTTTGATACATAAAGGGGAGCTGACCGGTGATCGGGCGAACATGACGACAACGGAACAAATACGGGCGTTGCTGCCAGACAATAAAACTGCGACAACGGAGATCGAACACGGGTTGCGACTTGGCACGAAACCAAGGCTCATTGATCTCCGGAAACACCTCGAATAACGAGCGGTTTTGCACATCTTTAGCGTGTTTACCGCTATGGTGAACCATAAAGCCATTCCACATTTGGATATGGAAGTCTCTGTCTAACACAATCAATCCCATGTCGATGTGCTGTACCATGTCGAGCATCCAATGGAATTGGTCAAAATCTTCTGTGCTCATCGCATTACTCCTCATCCATTAGGTAGGCCAACTTCGCATCGAGCAGCTGCAAAGACTCATCCAGTAGCAATAGTAACAAATCGCATTTTATATCTGTCCCATCAATTTGATAACTGACTTCAATGGTCACTGTGCGTTTCCATGACCCTTTCATCGCCGCTATCAACTGATCCACTTCAGCGTGCTGACCCAAGAGCGCCGGATAGCTTTGCGAAAACTCTAACGCGCCTTGATCGCCTAAGCCCTTTAAAAAGGCACTAATCAGAATATTGCTAATATCGACCAGCAATTCGAGCTCGTTGTCGACCGACCCATCCTCGGGATAGTCCAACAATTTCACCATCTCGGTAATACTGGAATCACTAATCAGCATCAGCGCTTCGCCAGCGATCCCCTCCCCACTGAAACCCTGACACACACCGTTCATGGTATTTGATTGGGCCAAGTGCCGGATAGTCATCGTCAACTCGGTCACTTCAAACACATTGACCTGTGGCAGTGGCATGTGGACAAACACCCCGCAATGTCGGGCAAGTTTATCTGCTGCCTGCCCCATCGCAATGTTCACCACTTCCATGTAAATATCTCGGCGACTGAGTTTTTCTTTGGGCGCGTGTGAACGCTCGGTCTCTGACGCAGAAGCAGTCGGTAAATACGCCTTGATCAATGCATCGACGCGCTCACGACTGATGGGCTTTTTAACAAAGTCTTTGGCCCCCCGCTCCAGCACTTGCTGCTGGGCAAGCGGCTGAATGTCGCCTGAGACCACGACGACAGGCACCGTCATTCCGGCTTCTTGCATCGCTTCAAGTGTCTGATACCCATCAAGTTCCGGCATAGTCAAATCAAGGAACATGATGTCGATCGGCTGACTACTCAACACATCCAAGGCAACATTGCCATTTTCGGCAAAGTGCACGTCGGCATCCAAATCGTTGGGTAAGGTTCGCGCTAATTGCTTACGCGCGAGCGCAGAATCGTCAGTGATCAGAATTTGTGTGGTCAAAAGCCTCTCCTTTCCTACATCTTTACTGAGAGTATGGCTGGGTAAACACTGTAAGCATAAACCAATATCGCGAGGAATGAGGGCAAACCAGTCAAAATGCGATGATTCTTTTTATATCAGGGGGCTACTCTTGTCGTTGGCATAATTGAGCAAGGCGATCAGAGCGACTGATCAGGCTGGGCGCATGCAAGTAGAAATAATGCAAACATGTTAAACAAAGCTGAACGCATTCGTACACTTTTTCGCTGATGATCTCAGGCGAAGCGTCAAATTCACCGGTCAGTAACGCTTGCCAATCCTCGGCAAGCCTATCGATCAGAGTGACGTCTGTCTCTCGCTCAAGAATATGGCTCAAGGCCTTTTTTATCGGGATAATATCTTCACTCGCGGCAAAAATATTTCTCAGCGCAATAATCACATCCACCAATGCATCTTGTGTGTCTGGCTTTTTCGCTGCGGTATATAGACGAGACATTGCCAAGCGAATCCCCCTCGAGTCGGTGTCATCCACGAGCATACTCCAACGCTCAATATCGACTAAGTCTGTCTCACTGATAGCAACAGGATCGTCCGTTTCTGCCACTGAACCAAAGTCTTGTCGCCGGTTATCAAGCGAGAATGGATCGATACGCCAAACCCACTCTGGCGCCACAAAGGCTTTGTGTTCACCGAGGTAACAAAGCGCCATACACAAAACAATATTCAGCTCAGTGGTTTGTTGTTCAGTCGTGGCGTCCAATACCTCTTCTGGCCAATCATCGTCCTCTAAAAAATCACCAAAGTTAATCGCAAACGCATACCCCGACTCGAGCATGAACCCGTTATCGCGACGTTTAGCCATTAAACTCGCCGCTTGTAGGACATATTCCGCAATCCCTGGGGTATAGCGACGCACACTGCCCCATTTGGTATCCAGCTCGGCCAAGTTCGTGAGCGCCGCATTGCGAAAGCCCACAAACATCGGAATATGAGCGACTTCACCATCAGCTAAGCTACGTGCCATCTCCAACATTTCTTGCACCGTTTCTACGAACGTATCAGGGCTGACAACCCCACGAATACGCATCAGGTCGTAGCTATTAACCAGAATCGACACGGGTAAACTGGCCAAGCTGACCACGCCGCGGTGACCACTGGCGTCCTTATAATCACCACAGGTTTGCTGCGGCTCTTTTCCCGTGGTGGTAAATAACCGAGATAGCGCCGGATCGGCTGCCATGCGTTTTTGTACTTGTTTACTGACCGGGAATTGCTCAATGGCTGCGGTGAGATAACCGGCCCCCCGATAGAAAAGGTGCGGCCGTTGTCCGGCTTTAATAAGAAATAACGGATAGAGTTCGCCCGCCAGTTGGCAAAAAGCACTGGTTAAAGGGTCTGAACTGTTAACGCGCGTCGCCAACTCACCGCCCTGCTGCGCTCGCCAGACATTAAAGACGTGGCGGCCATTTTGCATCACGTGCGGCAGCCGATAGAAGAAGGATTGCTCACTCTCTCCCTGGTCCACCGCAGACACACGTAGCTGGCGACACAGCTCAATATATTGATTGAGTGTGTCGCGCTGAATCCGGCTCAAACCGAGTTTTTGCATCAAAATTAAGCGACCTTCCGCTTCTGTGACATTCAGGATGTAGCTCACCACGCGGTGGCCCATCGCTTTCACAAAATGCGGAATGGCCGGATAGGACATCATAGTTTCCTAACCTTGTGTTAATAACTCGCTGATATCAGTGAATGTCGAGGCATCTATCAATGCTATCGGCAACGTGGCGTAAAACTATACCGCTCAGAAGCATTCGCCCATTAAAGACATGACCTCTGTGGGTGATGTTAAAAAGTATAGTGCTTCCATCAACTTAGCAAGCCGAGACAAACCCTGAAACATTTTTGCGCACAAAGGCCGCAGTGAGGACTTGACCAAGCGGTAGCACGCACCTATTCTAGCGTACAAGTGTACGCTTAAATAAAGATAACGAGTTATGGATACCAAGGCTTCAACCTCTCCCCCTCAGAAACCACGCTTAATCTGGTTAAACATTAGCGTGTTTACCCTGACTTTTTTGATTGCGGTGATAGGAACACCACTATGGGCATGGCACCACGGTTTTGATTGGATGCAGATCACCGCGCTGATTGTCGCATTCAGCTTTTGTGGCCTGTCGATCACCGCCGGCTATCACCGGTTGTGGGCCCACAAAACCTATCAAGCCCATCCAGCTTTGCGCTTTATCTTCGCTATTGGTGGGGCATTTGCGCTACAAAACAGCGCGCTTCATTGGTCATCAGATCACCGCATTCACCACCGCCATGTCGATGACAACGATGTTGACCCGTACTCGGCCAAACGCGGCTTTTGGTTCTCACACCTTGGTTGGATGCTGCGCGAATACCACCCCAACCGCTACGGCGATTACAGCAACTGCCGCGATCTGCAAAAAGATAAGATCGTGATGTGGCAACACAAGCACTACCTTGCACTGACACTGGCCACCAACTTTGGCTTCCCTATCGCGTTTGGTTTGCTCCATGGCGATCTTTGGGGCGCGATTTTACTGGTCGGCTTTACTCGATTGGTGCTCAGCCACCACACCACCTTTTTCATTAACTCACTGGCGCATGTGTGGGGCAGCCAGCCTTATACCGATAAAAATACCGCGCGGGATAATGGCGTGCTTGCCTTGATGACCTTTGGCGAGGGCTACCACAATTTTCACCATATTTTTGAGAACGACTACCGCAACGGCATTCGCTGGTGGCAGTTTGATCCCACTAAATGGCTGATCAAAACCGCATCTTGGTTGGGCCTGGCGGAAAAGCTACGCGTGACCCCCGAAGAGAAGATTGAAAAAGCGCGTGCGACCATGCAATTGCAGCGTGTCACACAGCAGCTTAGTGACAAGCCACACGCATCGCATCGTCTGCAAATCCTACAACAAGAGTATGATGCCTTGGTCGCCAAAATGGCGGACTACTATACGCTGAAAAAACAGCTGTTAGCGCTTGAGCGTGACAAGCTGCGCGAAAAAGTCGAAAACGCCGAGCTAACCCAGCAATACAAAGATTTAAAAGTGCGTTTTCAGCAACAAAAACGTAGCTGGCAGGTGCTCACCGCCAAATACGCCAGCTAGCCGCGACGAGCAAGCGACACACGACAAACCGGCCACTTGGGCCGGTTTTTTATCGGATAAGAACGCGCCGCTGGCAAGATCTGTGTGTGCCAGTTAGTTAGGCGGGGTAAGAAAAGAAAGCAGGATCGACTCTAGCTCATCCCAAGGCAAGGCGTCGGTATCGATCACTTCGATGCGCGACTCGGCCTGTTCAATCGACATAGGCGTCACAGTAACTACCTGATTGGCGACATTAAACGCGTAAAAACCCTCGTCTGTATTGACCACCGCTTTAATCCTTTGGGCGTTGATGTTGCTTAATAGCCCATATAAAGCATCAAAGGGAAAGCAACAGTGCGCGGCGAACAACCAGCCGCAGCTGACATAACCCTGCCCTTGGTTTTCTTTGCGGGTATAGGTATCGTCCGGACCCAGTGCTAACGTGGTCATCGGCTCAGCATCGTTGTGATGGTGATGATAGTGCGCTCGACGGGCATGACGCGGTAACGCAAGCCACGCGGTCTCGAGCGCCCCTTGTTCAACGCCGGTTACCAAGCTTTTCTCGCCATCAAACGCGGCGACATAATCATAAAAGTTGGCGATTTGCGCCTCGCTACACTGGTCAAGTTTGTTTGCCACCACCACATCCGCAAGCGCGATTTGATCATGAAAATTTTGATTTTCACGATAGCGCACATCGTCAATACAACGCGGATCGACCAAGGTAATGGTCGCGCCCAGCGACAAAGAAGTATCGAAAGGCGGTTGAGTCAGCTTACCGATAATGTCTTTGGGATGACCGAGTCCCGTCGGTTCAATCAAAATCCGATCCGGCTTCTCAGCAAGCAAGGTATTTAGCCCCACCGTCATGGGTAGGCCGGCCACACAACACATGCATCCTCCCGGCACTTCCTTTACCAGCGCACCTTGTTCAGAGAGGATTGCGCCATCGACACCGACCTCACCAAACTCGTTCACCAAGATAGCCCAACGCTCATGCTCGGGTTTATTCGCGAGTAAATGACGAATCGCCGTGGTTTTCCCCACGCCAAGAAACCCAGTGATAATGTTGGCTGCGAACTGACTCATTGCTTTATCCTGCTTGTTATCTGCATCAGCGTAGTGTAACGGATTGCGCCACACTCGTCGCCTTTTGGTAAAGCACATTGAACCAGCCATATGCAGCTCAGTGAGTAGCACAAAAAATGATGAAATATCATGCACTCACTGCAAGTGGTGATCATTACGCATAAAAGCTTGGTAAAATAAAAGGTTCGCTAACACACTTCTTTAGGAGGAAGTATGCTGAATCCATCAACGGCAAAGTCGGTGATTGACCATGCCCTGTTTTTAGGAGCGGATTTCGCCGAACTCTTTGTCGAACGCCATCACTCAGGCAACGTGGAGCTGTTGTCTGGTGAGGTGGATAAAGTCAGCTCAGGGATTGATTTTGGTATTGGTATCCGGTTGTTTTTCGGTCATAAAGTGCTTTATGGCTACACCAACAGCCGCGATGAAGAACAATTGAAAAAAGTCACCAGCTTGCTGTGTGCGCGTGATAAGCGCGATCAAATCGCCACCGCTGGTCCACTTAATTTGTCCCATTTAAATGACAAACATCCGGTGTCTGAGCCGTTATCGACCGATCAACATGTGGCCGATAAGGTGGCGTTCTTACGCCAAGTGGATGCGCGTATTCGTGCCGAGAGCGATAAAATCGCGCAAATTATTGGTCGTGTCGGCCAACGTGAGCAACAGGTCGAGATTTTTAACTCTCACGGCCTGCATGTCACAGATACCCGCCACTACACGCGTATTGCCGCTACAGCGGTCGCAACTAACGGTGAAGAACAGTCAACAGGCTTTGATGCTCCCGGTGCACTCACAGGCTGGGAGTTCCATCAGGATATCGATCCGGTTGAGCTTGGCGAGCGTGTCGCACGACAAGCGCTGGTTAAACTCGGTGCCCAAGCCTGCCCATCGGGCGAAATGCCGGTGGTGATTGGCAACGGCTTTGGTGGGGTGATTTTCCACGAAGCCTGTGGCCACTTGTTAGAAACCACCTCGGTTGCTAAGCAAGCTTCCGTCTTCCATGACCAAATGGGCGAAATGATTGCCAGCCCTGTGGTGAGCGCGGTGGACGATGGCACCTTGGCGAATGCATGGGGCTCAATCAATATCGATGATGAAGGCATGGAAACCCAGCATACCCAGTTGATCAAAGACGGTAAGCTCACCTCCTTTATGGTCGATCACATGGGCAGCCTGAAAACCGGTTATGCGCGCACCGGCTCTGGCCGACGTGAGTCTTATAAATTCGCACCGACCTCGCGGATGCGAAACACCTTTATTGAGCCCGGCAACGACAGCTTAGACGCCATGATTGGCTCCATGGAGCGTGGCATCTACGCCAAGAAGATGGGGGGCGGCTCAGTCCAGCCCGGCACCGGCGAGTTTAACTTCGCGGTTCAAGAAGCTTACTTGGTCGAAGACGGCAAGATCACTGTGCCACTCAAATCTGCCACCTTAATCAGTACGGGACCTAAGGTGCTTAAAGAAATCAGCATGGTCGGCAAAGATCTTGCCCTCGCCGCCGGCATGTGCGGTTCGGTGAGCGGCGCTGTCCCCACCACCGTGGGCCAACCTGCATTGAAAGTCGATAACATCCTAGTAGGAGGCGGTAACGCATGAGTGAGCCAACCATTAAAGCAACCCTAAGCGATGCCGTCGATCAGGTCCTCAGCTTGGTTCAACAACAAGGTGCGCAAGCAGACGTGATTGCCAACGCCAGCGAAAGCTTGTCACTCAAAGCCGACCAAGGCGATCTCTCTGAGCACAAAGTCACCGCTGGTCAAGTGATCGGCGTGCGGGTGATCAAAGGGGATCAAGTCGCCACCAGCTATTCAGAATCGCTAGATAGCGACAGTCTTGCCAGCATGGTGAACGCCGCACTCACCAACGCAAGCTTTACCAAAGCCGACCCGGATCAGCAAATTCGCGCTGAAGGGCAGCAAATTGATCAGCAAGATCCCAGCTTGCTACAAGCAGATAACACCCCGATTGAAGACAAGATCGCGTTGGCGCTGGCCCTTGAGCAAGATGTGGTCAGCCAACCCCGCGCAACGGGGGCGCCCTACAATGGGTACAGTGAGCAAACCCAATATCAGTTGCTTGCTAATACTCTAGGCACACGCTGCTATCACAGTGAGCGTAGCTTTAGTTGCTACACCGCAGCACTGCTCAATCACGACGGTAAGCAAGCGATGCATCTCGGCGCCTCAGTGTCACGCCGCTTTGCTGATCTTGATCGCGCCCATGCAACTCAACTGGCCTACCAAACCGCTGACGCCTTGCTCGAGGGTGGCCCAGTGAAAACCGGTTCGTATCCGGTGATTTTTGAGCATGATTGTCTCAGCGAATTGCTGGGCGCCTTTGGCAGCTGCTTCTCCGGCGATGCGGCCAAGCGCGGGACTAATCCGTGGCATGAAAAAGTCGGCAAGCCCGTTGCAGATACGGCGCTCACCATCACCGATGTGGCAAGACTTGATGGCGGGATGCGTATTAAAGCCTTTGATAGCGAAGGCTTTGCCACCGCCGACACGCCTTTGATTGAAAACGGCGTCTTAGTCGGCTTTTTACACAACAGCGCCACGGCGCAGCATTTTGGTGTTCCCCATACGGCTAACGCCGGCCGCAGCCCCAAAGGCGGTTTGGATGTCACTTCTCGTCATGATGTGATTGCCGCAGGTAAACACAGTGATGCAGACGTGCATGCCGGTGAATATCTTGAGTTAGTGTCACTGCAAGGTGTGCATTCAGGCGCTAATGCCATCAGTGGCGACTTCTCTTTCGGTGCAAGTGGGTTTGTCTGCCGAAATGGGAAACGGGTTCGTCCGGTTCGCGGGATCACAGTCGCCGGCAATTTCTATACCATGCTCAATGAGATAGATGCCATCGGCAATACCGTGTTACCCAACTATGATGGCGCCTTCTTTGCGCCACGCATCCGCTTCGCCCGCTTATCCATCGCGGGTGAATAACGGCGCATCTTCTAAAGGCATCGGTTTAGGCTGATGCCTTTTTATTCTCGGTTTGTGCTTCCACACTGTGTACCGCAGGATTCATCTTTGCCGCCAAGTCGGTAAATGCCTGCAAGGCGACGTCACTGGTCAGAATACGCCCGTGCCCCAACCCTTCGGTGGCTAGCACAGTCACATGCGGGTAGCTGGTTGCTCGCTCGGTGACGGCGAAGGAGGCAAACCGGTCGTTTTTGTCGTGAGCAATCACCACCGGATGACGGCGACGCGACAATTTCTCGAGCGGCTCAATAGTCTCGATCGGATACCCGTGCTGATCGCCTACTTCTTGGACAATTTCATCAAATAACTTCAGTGAATACCCCGATTTACGGACCGTGGCGTATAAATTCTCGCGATAATTCAACACGGGGGCGACCAAAAAGAGCGGTAAATCATCCACCTGGGGGTGTTCGCTTTCCAACACCGCGGCAGCGCCCATACTGTGCGCAATCACCCCAGAGACATTATCGACTTGATCTAATACATCATTGATTGCCTGTACAAAACCGGGAATATGGCTCTCATTCCCCTCACTCTGTCCATGTGCGGGATGATCGAATGCCACCGCACGAAAGCCCAATGAGGCAATGTGCGCCATCAGAGGGAAAAACTGGCTGGCGGATCCAGACCAGCCATGCGTCAGCAGCCAAGTTGGCCCCGCCCCCAAACTATACATTTGCAAGACCCCTGCTTGGCTTTGCACTTGAGAGCGCACTAAACCTTCAGGCTCTGCGTTCACCATTGGACTGCGCGTTGGGGTGAGAAACAGCTTACGCGCCACTTTTCTAGCATGTCGAGGTGCCAAGCGGTGATGACAACGGCTCACCGCCCCCACGAGCGTGCGTTTGGCGCTAAAGCGACCCGGCGTTGAAAAATACACTTTTTTACTCATAGTCATTGAATCCTTAAAATCGAACGAGTGTTCGTTTTTACGCTGAAAAACAACCTCGTTGTTTTCAATGCGACACTCTCTTCATCTTATTGGGTAATTAGCGGCGGCTTTGCGCGAGCAATTGCTCAACACCATGCCAAAAGCGTGTTCCTTCCGGCGATTCAAGTGACAAACGCAGAAATAACTGGCTACTCAAATAGTGCCCATATAACTGATAAACAGCTTGCCACGTATCGAGGTCGGCACGAAACTCTCCGGCTTGTTTGCCCTTTTCAAATTGCGCGGCCAGGTAATCAAGCCACTGGCGAGTAACACGTTGCAACGCCTGATGGATGGGATCATTGCTCGCGCGCTGCTCATGCCACGCATCTAAAAACAAGCACTGACCCTGAAAGTGCTGATGCCAACCCATCCAATTACGCAGTAAGTGTTGCAATTTGGCCTCAATACTCGCGTGGTCCGCTTCACGGCTCGGGGTGATCACCCGCTCGACAAAGCAATCGCCCGCAAAATGGACCACGGCGATCTGCAAGTTTTCTCGCGAATTAAAATGCGCAAAGAGACCACTTTTTGACATTTGCACGTCGCGCGCCAAACTACCTATCGTTAAACTCTCCAACCCATATACACTGGCAGCTTCAAACGCGGCTTCGAGAATACGCAATCTCGTTTGCTCGCGCTTAGACAGCGAGTATGTTGAGTCTGCGGAAACGGCCATGACACTCTCCCTCAAAGCAGCCGAGTTGATACGCCACTATCTATTGCTAACAGTGGCGCAGTCGGTTCACTTTAACCCAACGATGCCTTCATTTATAGTACGAACGTTCGTTTTTATCCAATTGAGATTCGCTCCGACCGTGTCATCGCCTCCAACATTGGTAGACCTTTCATGCTATTGCACACTGACTCAGCAAATATTGCTGAAATTTTGCGCCATATTCTTTTTGGTTTTAATAAGTGCTTTTTTTATCTAGTAAGAATGTGACACAGGTCTTCATTGCATGCACCTTCCGGCATATGATGCCAAGCAATCGCTAATCCTCGAATACATTGAACGGGGTTAGAGCTTCACGTCATTATAATTCTCTAGATTGGAACGCCGACTATGACAGTTATCCTTTTAAATCTGATCGCTTTTGCGCTGTTGCTGGCGGTGCTTGTCAAATTGCACAAGCAACAAAAATCCTTATCCACACGTGTGTTTACAGGCCTCGGCTTGGGGGTTGCCTTCGGTGCGGCGCTGCAAGCGTTATACGGTGCTGACGGCGCGATCACGCGCGAAACCATCAACTATATCAATATCGTCGGCTCAGGCTACGTCAGCCTACTCAAGATGATCATCATGCCGTTAATTACGGTGTCGATTATTGGCGCGATTTTGAAAGTGAAAGACTCAGGCTCACTGGGCAAAATTTCCAGCTTGAATATCGGTATTTTGCTGGCCACCACCGCCGCGTCTGCGCTCATTGGTGTACTCGTCAGCAACCTTTTTGGGTTGTCTGCGCAAGATATCGTACAAGGTGCGCGAGAGATGGCGCGTGGTGCCGCCTTGGAGCAGCGCTTGGGCTCGGTCGAAGACTTATCACTAGCTGATATGATTATCTCTTTCTTCCCACAAAACCCATTTGCAGATTTAGCCGGTAGCCGTCCAACCTCGACTATCGCTGTGGTGATTTTCTCTGCGCTCGTGGGTATCGCTGGTGTCACATTGTCGCGCACTCAACCTGAGCTTGGCGAGCGTTTTGAGCGCTTTATGGATGTGGCTCAAGAATTAGTGCGTACGTTGGTTCGAATGATCATCGGCCTCACTCCCTACGGTATTTTAGCTTTGATGAGCAAAGTGGTAGCTGGCTCAAACGTAAGTGAAATTCTTGAACTTGCCAACTTTGTTGCCGCCTCTTATGTAGGCTTAGGTGCCATCCTAGTCATGCACTTGGTATTGATTGGCCTTGTCGGTATGAGCCCAATTCAATATCTCAAAAAAGTGCTCCCTGTGCTGACGTTTGCCTTTACGTCTCGCTCAAGCGCGGCCACGATTCCACTCAATATCGATTCGCAAATGAAGAACTTGGGTAACGATCCGGCCAGCGCCAATTTCTCAGCGTCATTCGGTGCCACCATGGGTCAAAATGGCTGTGCCGGCTTGTATCCAGCTATGCTGGCGGTCATGATTGCGCCTACCATTGGCATTAATCCACTCGATCCGGGCTTTATCGCCACCTTGGTTGCGATTGTCACTGTCAGTTCATTCGGTATTGCCGGTGTGGGCGGCGGCGCGACCTTTGCGGCACTGATTGTACTCTCGGCACTAGATATGCCAGTCGCGCTAGCGGGTCTGTTGATTTCTATCGAACCATTAATCGATATGGGTCGTACCGCTGTGAACGTGAGCGGCTCAATGACGGCCGGTACCCTCACCTCTCGATTGACCGGTGGCCAAGATAAGACCATCTTCGATCACCATGAAGTGGTGAAGCAAGACACGGCAAATGCCTAATTATTGAAAACAATAAACGTTACCCATGCCACGCCCATGCGTGGCATTTTTGTGTTCGTACTGAGCCTACATAAAGCAACGTCATGCGATGACCTAATCCCTTACAACTTGTAAGAAATTATTTCAGCGATTACACTCTGCAGCACTGTAACTGCAGGGATCCCCTGCCAACCGTGAGATAATCAATGAGTATTGAACAAACGCTTCAGGCGCGCAGTGGCGGCCAATGTGAACTCTGCACCAGCCCAGACAACTTATCTGTGTATGAAGTCCCGTACTCGCCCGACACCACAGCGAACAGTTGCGTATTGGTTTGCAGCACGTGTCACGACCAACTTCAACACCCAGACAATATGGATGTGAACCACTGGCGCTGCCTGAACGATAGTATGTGGAGCCAAGAGCCTGCGGTACAGGTAGTTGCCTATCGCCAGCTCTCTCGCCTTTCTAGCGAAAGTTGGGCGCAAGATAATCTTGATATGATATATATGGAAGACGATGTCCGTAAGTGGGCAGAAACCGGTCAAGATATCGAAGAAGTCAAAGTATTGGACGCTAACGGCGTGACACTGCAAAAAGGCGACGACGTGACCGTGATTAAAGATTTGCCCGTTAAAGGCTCAAGCCAAGTGATCAAACAAGGCACGGTGATACGCGGCATTAACTTGACCGATGATCCTACTCATGTGCAAGGAAAAGTAAACGGCCAAACCCTGTTTGTGATTGCAGAATTCTGCCGCCGTAAATGAGCCTCAAAGCAATTGATGGGTCATCTTAGCCCACAAGCGGCGTCCTGGCGGCGCCGCGTTAATCACGCTTCCGCACAGTTTACACTGTAAAACGTTACGCCTTCCTCACCATCAAACCAAATAGATTGAACATTGGCAGCCCTTCGCCTATTTTCAAACCATGGCATTCGCCACCTGCCTCTTTTAATTGGATTTTTGCATGACTCGTAAGCCGTTTGTCACACTGCATAGCAAAGCCGCACTCATTTTTATTTTGGGCTTGTTGGCCATTTTTATTAGTAGCCTCATGGTGACACGGTATTTTTTTCTTTTCGGTATCAGCCATTTAGAAGGTATTGAGATTGCCCGATCCAATAATCAAGCTCAAGCCATTATCGAGCGGCTCATTAATAATCAAGCAGAATATGCTATCGATTGGGCGCATTGGGACGATACCTACGAATTGGTTAACGGACGCAATCCCGACTTTGCAGCAAGAAACCTAGAGGACGCCAGCTTAGAGTCTTTGGGACTCAACCTGATGGGGTTTGCTGATTTAAACGGGAACGTGATCGAAGCTAAAGTATTGAATGAAAAGGACGAGCACGCTTTTATCTCCGACATATATCAATCAGCGCCGGTGCACAACCACATCACCCAAAGATGGAGTACTCAACGACAATCCTTAGCTGGCTTACTTGAACTGCGCGGAAGAATATGGGTGATCAGTGTCAGCCCAATCAGAGACAGCTCAGGACAGGCTGAAGCTGCTGGGTGGATGATATGGGGCCAAGCACTGACGGGACGTTTTCCATCTGCCTATGAGAATATTTTGGCGGGTAAAAACACCCTCGTTACAACAACGTCAATTTACGCAAACACCGAGCTTCCTTCCATCGCACGGGATAATACCTACATTTCACGCCTGAGTCCGCTCCACGATCTCAATGGCGACCTTATCGCTATTTTAAAAACAAAAGAGCCGCGCCGCTATTACCAGCAAGGTAAGCAAGTGTTTTATTACTTGATTCTCGCGTTGGTTATCATCAGCGCGCTCATTGGCGGCTCGGTGTATCTCCTGTATCGACGAAAAGTGACTAAGCCGTTTATCTCTTTCGAGCGTGATGTAAGTGATCTACTGGGAGACACTGCGTCCCCATCCAAGTCAAAAGACACATTCAAACGCATTACCCAGCAAATTGAAGCTCTAGCTCAGTCTTCGTCACAAACAGAGCAGCAATTAAAAGAAGCATTATCAAAATTCGATGCGTTATATCACAGCCAACATTTGGGGATGATTGTTTTAGAAGGAGAAAAGATTGTTGATGTCAACCAGGCGCTTTTACAATTGCTCGGTCATCAGCGTAATACCTTACTGCATCGCTCTTTTGCCACACTGGTGATCAATGATGACTCTGCACTTAAACAGCTAATGCAATTTGAGCAACACCCCGAGCGTGAGACAACGCATTTTGAAACCACGTTACAAAGTGCCTCTGGGCAACCTTTAAATTGCGCCATAGAGGTGATCCGCCTCGAACGACAAGAAAACGGCGCCGTAATGCTTGCCGTAAAAGACATGAGTCAACAGAAGCGACAAGCCGCCTTGATTGAAACCTTGTCTCAACATGACACCTTATCAGGGCTGCTCAATCGGCCCGCAACCATTAAAGCATTAAACGAGGCCTTATCAGGGCCTAACCCAGTATCCACCATCTACTTTATTGCCACTCGGCTGCGTGAAATCTATGAAATATACGGCCATGCAGCTTATGACGGTGCCGTGAAACACATTGCTGACAGCCTGAGCCATCGTTTTCACGGCGTTACTGTGGGGCGTTTGAGTGAAAATGAGTTTGTGATCTTTAGCCATAGCAACGACGATAACAAACTCATTAATGAAGCCAACGATGTGCTAAGAGACAGTACTAACCATTCGACCATTACCGATACCGAGTTTGATATTGGTTTAAAAGCCGCGTTCGTTGATTCCCATCTTCAATTTGAGCACTTCGAAGCACTGGTGCACTGTGGCTTTTATGCGATAGAACAACAGCATGGGCCCAAGCAACATGTCATTATCGTAGACGATGCTCTGGCTCAAGCAGCTCAAGAGACCTTGGTGATCAACCGGAACCTCGTTGCGGCGCTCAAAAATCATGAGTTTACCGCTTTCTTTCAACCCATTGTCAATGCGACATCCAATCAAGTGATCGGCTTTGAAGCATTGGCTCGCTGGCACCATCCGGCTTTGGGCATGATCTCACCTGGTATCTTTATACCATTAGCGGAAAAACACAAACTCATTATTGAGCTCGACGAGCTGGTGCTAGAAAAAGCCTGTGCCTTTTTACAACAAATTCAACAACACTGGAGCAAACAGTCACAACATCGCCTGACTATTCACATCAATTTATCAAGCCCACACTTCGGCGCAAAATCCCTCGTCACCAACCTCAAACGGCTTATTCAGCAATATCAATTGACGCCTGGACAGCTGGTATTAGAGGTCACTGAAAGTATTTTGCTTGGTGCCGATCAGGAAACAATAAAACGGATGCACGATCTTAAAGCGCTTGGCGTCCAGCTTGCACTCGATGACTTTGGTACCGGCTACTCGTCCTTCAGCTCTTTGTGCAATTTCCCGCTCGATATTGTCAAACTCGACAAATCTTATATGAGTGAAATCGAGACAAATGAAAAAGCAAAAACACTGGTACGCAGCATCATCAACATGGCACAAGAGTTAGGAATGACTACCGTAGCAGAAGGTGTCGAAACCGCCTCACAACTGCGCATTGTTAATGTGTGGCGTGTCGATGAAATTCAAGGGTTCTATTTCTTCAAACCCATGAGTGCGGAGCAAGCGTTGGATAGGTTCGTGGGCAAAAACTAATAACCCGCTGGCTGAAATTCATTATATTAATGCTCCTAACCATGATAACCGTTTATGAAGCCCATCATATTGATGTATGAAGCCGACTGCATTTCAACGGCAATGCCTTTCAGCGTCTATTATTATGTATAATATCGCAGTTAAACCTACGATACTTTAGTATTCCAGACTTATATCGTTGTCCTTCGACCAACTACTGGTAACTCATGATAATCACGCTTGAGTTTAGCGATGAGAAGCGTACCACTATCAGCAGTTGACGTCATCTCGCCAGTTTAACTATGAGCGTTTCACTTATTATATTGATTCAGGCTCACGCGTTTATCTCTAACAATCCCTAAAAGAAAAAGAGCGAAACAAATCAAGTAAATAGTCGTCAATATACCATGGATTAGTAACTTATATTTAACGCTTTTGATCTTGTCATCCGTGACCGGAGAAAGAGTATTATCTAATATAATCAAAGAGGAGCCATCATGATCATTTTGATTACTTATTATCAGTCCTGACAAGGGGTAGTCTTTGGAAAACTCAATTCCATAGATATATCCTATTAATGTATTGATTACATGATGACCTATTCTAGAATCAGGCAGAGAAATTATCCAATCAGAGATGTCTTTTGCTGACATCAGGGAATTATCTTTTACTGGCTCCTTGACTTTAATTTTAACCTGGCATTGCTCTATATTTTCAGACTTCAAATTCTCAATATAATCAGATTTTGAGAGATAACCTGAGCTTTTATCACGAACACTTCCAATGACAGACAACAGATTGTTGTCATCCTTAATCCTAGAGTCATTCATACAGAGCATAAATCCAAATTTAAACGGCATCGCGAGTGCTCCTCGAATATGAATATAATCTCCTTCCGATGTATATTCAATACTTTCCAAGTTTCCTTTTTCTATATTTATATCTTGTTTAAACTCAGTAACACCACTATATATATCGTATGAGCGAGAAGATATTACATTATAAAAAAAGCCGCATGAAAAATGAGAAAAAGCAGTGCCCAAAAACACTTAAATGACGGCGTTCCAAAAAGTGAGAGCCTATCATCATTAATATATTCATTGTAGTTTACACACTCAGTGCTGAGTGCTATACCATTTGTTTTAGAGCAGTGTAATATATATGACTCGCCAGGGGATAATTTTTTTGCGGATCTCTGACAAGAATAGAGTCAATAACTTTATAAGAGTCAAACTCCTCTTTTCGCTGAGGAAGTTTACACTCCCCCTCGATTTTCATTAATCGATGCATACGTATAATTGCAAACGCTATTAATCCAACCACAATCAATAAAAATATCAATGTAATAGAAAGCCCCAAAGGGAAGTTAGCAGTAGACATAATGAGGCTAAAAATAGATATAGGTAGAGGTAAGAATAAAAACGCCTCGAGATAGACCTTATCAACAGGCCTCATCACCCACTCTTTTGGCAATTGTTCACTTTTCAACCTTTCATGAATCAGATCGATATCATTTATGTGAGTGGCAAACAAAGCATCTTTATAAATAAGACCTTTAACCTTAATGTGAGATTCTTGTTCT
Organism: Salinivibrio sp. ML290; assembly: GCF_001995695.1. Taxonomy (NCBI): domain Bacteria; kingdom Pseudomonadati; phylum Pseudomonadota; class Gammaproteobacteria; order Vibrionales; family Vibrionaceae; genus Salinivibrio; species Salinivibrio sp. ML290. The sequence continues at coordinate 156,215 of NZ_MUEY01000007.1, forward strand.
GAATAAATTTTTGGCGGCCAGAATATAGATTCAACTCGTATATTATCAATACAGTGATCAAACCAACGATTTTGGAAACCTGGTGACAACCATACAGAATTATATTTACCCTGATAATGATACACTGATTTTTCACTAAACCTACGCCTATATATTTTACGCATTTTTATTAAATCATTATCAGAAAGAGTGCTATACTTTTCTACCTGTTCTCTAAATTTGAGAATAGATTCATCTCTCTCCTTTTTTCGGGCACTATTATCATATAACCAAGAAAAAAGCGTCACACTCATAACTATTAAAAGAATAGTATATATAATCAACAAAGAAAGGCCTCCTATTAATGGGGATAGTTATGAGTACAATAACGAAAACCAGTGATGAAAGTCATATCAGCTATCTGCAAAGATATTGATTTTTGGACCGGTGGCGGGCGATGTTTTTTGTTGTTCTACTATTTCCGCTAGCGTCTTCTTGTAGGTTTCATCGCTCATACTTCGCCAGTAACGCGGGTCGCGGCCAGTTTGTTGATCATGGGCAGCGGTTACAGGGTCTTTGGCTCGAGCTTCTTCTAATACCAACATATCTGGCATCGGTTGACTCACATCCATGTAACGCTGGATCATATTCCACAAGCGCTGGTACTCCACCACTCGCTCGTTGGTGCCAATTAAGTTACTAATAGGTACGCCCACAGAGTAAGGCTGATAGCGATGAACTAGCATTAAGTTATAGTTCAGATGGCCTTGCGGACTCGGTGCTGACATCAACACACAGTCAAATTCAATAAAAGGATGCGTAAAGCGCACTTTATTGCCACGCTTATACAAGGTCACCATCCCGGTCTGACGGTTTAAGCTGTAAACAGGTTTGCTTTTTAAGAAAGGGGCTAGGAAATAATAGCCTTTACATACCAACTTGTAGTGTCCCCATATAAGCAAACAAGGAAGAGTAAAATAAAGGGTTAGGCCATAGGCAATTATTGACCAATCATCCAATCTTTTATCCCAGCTTGCGTAACCAAATAATAATGGATAGAGAAACACTGAATAAGCCAAAGGCAGAAATAAAACTAGTAATATTTTTGCCAATCCTACCATAAAAAAATATAGTTGAGACCAGCCTGATAAAGRTTCACTATCTAGGCTTTCTTCGGTCCAGAATGAAGGCTTTTCACTTCCTTCTGTCTCTTTTATTTTAGATGGTAATGTTTCTCGAGCAAGTGATAAAGTAATGGTGTCATTTGCCTTGGTAAAGGGGAATACTTGCCCTTTGGTTAGTAGCCGCTGCAAAAAGCCGTGCGGTGGTTTTGTGGGTTGTAGCGATAGCTGCTCGGTGTTGTAAACCATATTAGCTATCTGCAAAGATATTGATTTTTGGACCGGTAGCGGGCGATGTTTTTTGTTGTTCGGCTATTTCCGCTAGCGTCTTCTTGTAGGTATCATCGCTCATATCTCGCCAGTAACGCGGGTCGCGGCCAGTCTGTTGATCATGGGCAGCGGTTACAGGGTCTTTGGCTCGAGCTTCTTCTAATACCAACAGATCTGGCATCGGTTGACTCACATCCATGTAACGCTGGATCATATTCCAAAGACGCTGGTACTCCACCACTCGCTCGTTGGTGCCAATTAAGTTACTAATAGGCACACCCACAGAATAAGGCTGATAGCGATGAACCAACATCAAATTGTAGTTCAGGTGACCTTGCGGACTCGGTGCCGACATCAACACACAGTCAAACTCGATAAAAGGATGCGTAAAGCGCACTTTATTGCCACGCTTATACAGCGTCACCATCCCGGTCTGACGGTTTAAGCTATATACAGGTTTGCTTTTTAAGAAAGGGGCTAGGAAATAATAGCCTTTACATACCAACTTGTAGTGTCCCCATATAAGCAAACAAGGAAGAGTAAAATAAAGGGTTAGGCCATAGGCAATTATTGACCAATCCTCCCATTTCTCTATCCATTCTCCTTGACCAAAAAGTAGAGCATATGCGATTAATAAATAAAATAATGGCAAGAACAAAATTAATAGTATTTTTGCCAGCCCCACCATTAAAAAGTATAGTTGAGACCAGCCTGATAAAGATTCACTATCTAAGCTTTCTTCGGTCCAGAATGAAGGCTTTTCACTTCCTTCTGTCTCTTTTATTTTAGATGGTAATGTTTCTCGAGCAAGAGATAAAGCAATAGTGTCATTTGCCTTGGTAAAGGGAAACACTTGCCCTTTGGTTAGTAGCCGCTGTAAAAAACCGTGCGGTGGTTTAGCGGATTGTAGCGACAGTTGCTCAGTATTGTACATCATTAACTATTACCTGATTATTATTGCATTAGGAGCTTGACGCTGGTGTGTTAGCGACCAAGGTGGCGTTAGCCCAACCAATGTCGCTATGATCCTCTAACTCAAAACTAGGGACAGGACTTATTTCTGCATCTTCTTTGTTTTGGTCGAGTTCTAAAGTCGGGAAGCTGACCCCTTCTACCTCCAACCTTGTGCGGGTTATAAATACAGGTTTGTAGCGATTAATATACGAACGCAGTGGCAAAAGGCTGTAATCTGAACTGATACTAGGTACATTCAGATTATATGCAACAAAATGTGCTTGGCCTTCATCTGTTTTTTCTGTATGAATTATTCTTAAATTATCTCGGCTGAGGTTAACGATTTCACTGGTCGAGCGCAGGTTCCCCGTCCTATCGGTCGTCTCTGTGATTTTTTCGATCGCCTGGCGGGTATAAAATTCAATATCAAGTGTTTCTTCGTTCAATAATGAGGCTAAGTTTGTATTGACATGTATTACGTGAGTGGCACCAAGAGACTGCATACGGCGTTTTAGTTTTTCAGCAAAAACCGTCTCACTCTCAAGGTGATAGGCTTTCGTCGATAGGGTTAAGAACATGCCCAACAAGCGCTCATAGGCCGTTATAGGATCTAATAGGTGCTGATAGTCTTCATTGGGCTCTTCACCGAAGGGGCCATGCGTCATCCAGTTTTCTAACGGACTATTTTTCGAATATGAAAAGAGCACCAAGCCCGCTACTGATACACCTATACCCAGCCAAGCAATCGGGCCCATAGCAAATAGTATTGGTGCATTGGTAGCAAACAACCCTGTCGCGACTGTGGTAACGAAGGTGCCTATCGCCACCATCCCCATAGCAATACTGGCATCAATATCATTGTTTTGCCATAGACGAATCGCATCCCAACCAGCAATCGCCGCGGTTAAAAAACCAGCGGCAAGGCTGGCTAGGCCTATGACGCTCACTCTACCAAGTAGCCTTACTGTATTACTTTTAGACGCTACCCAACCGACCAGAGAACCGGGCACTCTAAAAGCAGTAGCATTTGATACAGTCGCAAGGCGAGAGGCATTTTGTGTGTAAAGATTTGAGGCATGTACTGTAGCGATTCCTAAGTCTGCTAGGACGCTGCCAACTTGCGCAAGTGAATAAACATCACGAGATCGTGTTAGATTACTAAAATGTTGAGCATTCACCATCAGGTTAACAAGCTCAATAACCGCAATAAAATAAGGAACACGTAGTCCCTCGTAGGCATTGCTGGCCGTCTGGTTGACATTGTTTAACGCTCGGCGGGTGTTGGCTTGATTAAAGGCTTCTGCCATCTGGCTGTCTTCTGACACCACAACCACTTTTAGTGGCAACTTAGGCCCAACAGCTGCGCGATCAACGCCGGGTATATCGCTAGACCTAAACGCATTTTTACCGGTTGAGGCCACCAATTTCCCTGACGCATTTTCATACATACGTGCCATGGGTGCTTTTTTTTGCTTGGTTTTAATGTATTCCCGATCAATATCACTTAGGCCCCAAGTCAGGCCATGCCCTGCTACGCCAACGACAGTCCCTTTAAACGCCTTTCCACCGACGGGTTGATAGGTGATGTCCCCCAACATTTCACTATTTGCTGATTTCATTAACCGCAAAACAGGTGCATAGGCGCTGTTAAACTCAATGACCTTTGCTTCATCAGCCAATTCTTTGCTCAATTCCAACAAGGTTTCGTAATAACCTCGAAGAATGGTATCTAGGGTATTCGCAACCCGTCGCACAGAACCAAAGTCGCCCTCTTGGTTGTTGTTGGCGGACGACACTGAGGCAAGWTCGAAGACTCGCAAATCTTCATCTTGAATATCCTGACCCTTTTTAAACCACAATGCGAGTAACTCAGGCGTTGCCAACCCATCGCCTAGATTAACWGGCTCTGGCGGCTCTTCCAACAACTCGTCCAAGCTAACACTTTGTTCTGCAGGGAAAAGTATCGGGTGCAAAGCTGAGCCGCCACTGGGCAGTAGAATATTCTTTGCTGTATCTAAATAGGGAGACATCCCCCGATCTTCATAGTGAGAGAGTTGGTCAAGTTTTTTCGTATTCACGCAAAGCGCAGATACCGCTTCCCCTACCAGCTTTTGGGCTGCCGCTGCATTGATATCGTTGAGTGAGCTGATATCTCGGATCACCACAGCCAGCCGCGGTTCCTCAATAATGCTTTGTACGTAACCTTGCAAATTTTCTATATCGGTGCAGCATATTTGACGCTCTACGGTGCGCAGTGTTCGATGAAAACGTCCCCCTAAGAAAGTATCCATCTCATCGTACGCAGCATGTGACGGATTTTCATTTTTGCCAAACTTGGGAGGAACAACTAACTTTTGCACTAACTCCGCAGAGCGGTAATGAGGTTGTTGGCTCATATCAACGTAAATTTGTTGCATGTAAGCCACACCACTTCGCGCGAGGTAAGTATGGTGTCTAAGATCAAAAAGCGGATCATCCAGCACAATGGCTCTTAAGTGACGTTGCTTGGCTTGAGCAAGATAGTCGTCTGTCGATTCCGCCTCCCACATTTCGCTCTCTCCAGAGTCGGGAGAAAGAATGTCCATCAGTGCAGAGTGTCTGAGCACATACTCGTAGCGGTGAGGTTGATGATCATAATACCGAAGCATATTCGGCGCGGATTCGCCATCTTCCCTCATGGATTCAAGCTCTCCCTTCACCGTTTGATAGGTTTGATTAACCCAAGCGCCGGATAGATCGCGATTGAGCTGCATCGGCTCGGCAAGGAAGAACTCTAATTCAGGCGCCCTCACTCGCATAGCAGGTAACGCTGTGACTTTCAGTATGTCTGACCCATCAACCACATTAAGACTGTCTAGCGCTTTAGCACGTTGCATTAACTGCTCTGGGTGTGCCTCAAGATAGTTCAGACGGGGCGCACTCCATTGCACTTCAGAAAATGCAATATGAACAACGGATTGCTCGTTTTTTGCTTTCGCGGGGATCCAAATCTCACCTAAGGGCATTCCTGTCGCAACACGTTCTTCATCTTTAAAGGGTTGATCTCGCCCCTCTCGATAACGATAGAGATGAACGTCTTTTAAGCACATTTCCCCGTCTTCAGGTGTAATGTGGATCTCTCGCCATGCTTTGTGGTTATAAAAAACATATAAATACCCCGCGCGAACAGGTGCCACACGGTCCGCATTGGTAACGGATTCCTGATATGACGGCAAAAGAGTGAGCGGAAGCACTGAGTGAACCAAGTAATCTTGTTCGTCTTGCTTTCTCTCAGTCACTGTTACATTTTCAAATAACGGTAGCTTAATGGGACCATCGTCGGCATCCACTTTCAACCAGACGTTACGATTTTCTTTCTCGTCGCTCCAGTCCCAGCTGTATATCGTGGTGTCATCGAGTTCGGGGTCTACCTTCTTCTTGGCTTCAAGAGAAGGTTGCTGCGTCATGTCTGTTAGATCATAAAAATCAAAATCCTGCTCTGCTCCATGTTGTATTCCTGTCACTTCAATAAGAAGCTTTTTGCCATCGCATGCAGGCGCTGAAGAAAACTTATCAGACATTTAAATACTCCCTAGACACCCATTTCTCTAATTGTTCCACAATGCTCGTTTCAGTCTGTCCTGGTGCGATTGTTAACGATGCTTCGTCCAAACTGATCGCATTTTCATGTAGGAGAGAGTGAACCTTATTGATTAACGCTTGGCTCTCTATTTGATGCTTTGCACAAAAGTGGCTAACTGCTTTTTGTTTGGGCCAGTCAAACATGTCAATGCCTTGCGTTTCAGCCCATTGCTGTATTTCTTGCTCTGTGTGCTTTTCGTTCAATGCATCTTTCTGTGAATCCGTCAGCTGCCACAATGACGACGATGCTTCTACGGTATTTGCTCCGAGGATATGCACCCACTCAGGTTGTCGACTGTGTATCTTCTGGTACACATAAGCCCCAGAGAGAATACCGAGCCAATCAGCGGTATCACTTGGTTCAGCAAGCAACAAAAAATAGCTTGCTACTGCCGGTACGTAGTAATGTAAAAAGCCTTTTCGCGCTGCTGAAAACTGCACTTGAAGGCGATTTCTTAACTGCGCTAGAACAGCGTCGAACCCTACCGTGTTTGGAGCCGAAAAGTATAAAGTCCTATCTTTGGATAGCTTATCGACAATGGGGTCATTCGCTCTCAAAGGAATAACAAGCGGACTACGCTCTATCATCACTGATAGCGGCGTCGATAAATAAAGTGGTTCAATATTGTGACCAGCAATAAGTCCATAAACCTCTTGATGCATGCCGTCATAGTCACTCACTAACGCATACCAGTTTATCGGCTCATCACCATGTGTGGATGCTAGATGTAAGCTCATACGTTGTTCCCACAGGGGCAGTCTGATAGCGGGCAACTACCGTCAGGTTGTTTGAGGCACGCTTGCGTAATTGGTGTTTCAGATTTAACGTCGGCAATAACTTGTTGCACAAGACTCGCCGTCGCTGGAACAGCGATAAGCGTCGGTGCCCCTTGCTGTGTTTCTGATGTGGTCATTACATCAACCGCTTGGATATCGGGGAGTGGCGCGGCTTCGGGATCGGCTAAGGCGTCGATGGTTTTTGGACGCTTGGCCATTTGGCCATTTGGCCATTAAAGCCTGGGCCACTGCCTGCACTGCCGCCTGAGTTTAGGTTCACTGAGGCACCAGAAGCATGCACGCCAGCTGCGTCCACTTTCACAAAGCTACCGCCGGCACTTAAGGTAACTTCTGCACCGGCTTCGATCACCAGTTTGGCGCCCGTTTTTAGGTGAATGTCACTCCCTGCATCTACAGCATGAACCTTACCGACTTTATAGTGCTCACTGGCTTTGACGAGGTTGGAGTGGTTACCACCAATACGGGTGCGACTCTCACCCTCCACGGTATGATGCGCATTACCCATCACACGATGAAATTGGTCATTGTGCACCTGATGGTGATTGTCATGACCTATCTCAGTCACCCGGTCGTTTTCTACCTCGGTGTGCCAGTCTTTTTGTGCGTGTAAATACACTTGCTCACTGCCCGATTGGTCTTCGAACGTGAGTTCGTTGTAGCCCTCGCCTTGATGACTCTCACTGCGCCAAACCGTCTTGGTTTTGTGTGCCGGCAAGGTATAAGGCGGCACATTGGTCGCATGATACGTGCGGCCGGTGATAATCGGTTGGTCCGGGTCACCGTGTAGGAAGGACACAATCACTTCATGGCCAATGCGGGGTATGGCCATCATGCCGTATTGGCTGCCTGCCCAGCCTTGCGCCACCCGTATCCAGCAGCTGCTTTTGTCATCGCCGTTGGAATAACGGTCCCACGGGAAGTGGACTTTCACTCGCCCGTGTTCATCACAGAAGATTTCTTCGCCATCCGGTCCCACCACGGTGCCTATCATGGGGCCATCCACTTGAGGTTTAGGCATGGGGGTTGCACGCCACGGGGTAGTAGCAGGGATAAGCATAAACTGGTTGTTGTAGGTCGTGGCCCCTTGGCCGCCCTCTTCTTCCAGTGCTTGCGGTTGGCTGCCTTGGTGGTGCACCCGTACCACTTGCCACGCTTGGTTGACGCCCTCATCCAGATGGTCGCTGATGGTAAAGCGATAGCCGGCTCTTAATGCCGGCTCATTGCTTTGGCCGTTGGCATGCTCGGCCTCACGGCGTAAGTACTCGAGGCGGGTTTGGTTAAACGCCTGCCCGGTGGTGTCGTCTTTAAAACGGCCCGGGAAGTCAAAGTGCTCGTAGCTGTCGGTACGCTGGTAATCAATGCCATCGGCTTGCGCGGCTTGTTGGAAGCTGTAGCTTGGCTTTTTAAAGCTGTAGTCTTTTAACGCCGTGTGGCTAGGGCGAGCCGCAGTGTGGCGTGTCAGCCCATAGATATACGGCGTATCGGTGCGTCCGCCACTGACAGCATTATAGGGCACAGGGCTGTCAAGCTGGGGCAAGCTGTCGGGCGCATCGGTTATTATCAGGGTGTGGGTCGTAGCATCGTGCTCATGGTGATACACCAAGCCTTCTTCTGCCGCTAAGCGGTGGAAGAAGGCTAGGTCGCTTTCTCGATGCTGGACACAGTATTCACGTTCGGCATAGTCACGGGTTAGCGAGAAGCTAACCTCCGTCACCCCCATTGCGTAGCATCGTGCTCATGGTGATACACCAAGCCTTCTTCTGCCGCTAAGCGGTGGAAGAAGGCTAGGTCGCTTTCTCGATGCTGGACACAGTATTCACGTTCGGCATAGTCACGGGTTAGCGAGAAGCTAACCTCCGTCACCCCCATTTCCGTGAGCAGGGTGTCTAGAATAGTCGGCACGGTTTGGTGCTGGAAGGTACGACTGTTTTGGCGAAGCGACAGGCGATATAAGGCAGGCACCAAGGTTAAACGGTAGCGGGTAAAGTGATGACCAATGTCACCTTGGCTAAAGGCACTGGCGATGCCCTGCACCCGTTTGACCAGCTCGCCATTGCGCCACAGTGTCAGCTGCACCGGCTTGTCGACCACTTGCTCTGGCGTGATGTCGGTATGGCGGCTCGCCAAGGCCACCTCATACTGGAACCCATACACTGGATTGCCATTCAGACCGGCTTGGTGAGAGAGGCACTCGTCCCCTTGGTAGTCCACCACCACGAACGGTTGCGGGTCTAGCCCCGCCACGGTTAACGCTATTTGCAATGTCGCCATCTGTGTATCCTTCGCCCTGCTTGTTTACCCTGATACGTTCAGCCAGACCCTGCCGTCTGGCTCAACGCACCACAGCCCGCCCGTAAAGGCAGGCTGTTTGTGTCTTCATGTCGCCATGAAGGATTAGGCTTCGATAGGCTTGCGCCAGTCGTCTGAGCCTGAGGTGCCTGCATTGACGTGGTCCCAGGTCACTTTGCGGTAAGACATCGACACCGTCAGRTTCTGGGTGAAGTCTGACTTCGCCGGGTCTTGGCAATGGGGCATCTCGCAGTGAATGTCCACAATCGAGGCGCTTTCCAGCTTGGTGGTAAAGAAGTTTTCTTGTTTGCCTTCAATCGAGGTGCGGTACCACTTTAGCTCGACCGTTGACATCTTCTCACCTGACGCCAGTGCGTTATAAAGCAACGGCACCGCTTTGTTGAGTGCGACAGTGAATTGGAAAGGCTTGTGCACACGTTGGCCTGACGGCTGACCTGACTGTGGGTCCGTTGGCACGGTCACATTGTGGTTAAACTGTTGTACCAGCATCTCGTCTTCGTGACCTTCCACAAACGCATCACAGCGTGAATGTCCACAATCGAGGCGCTTTCCAGCTTGGTGGTAAAGAAGTTTTCTTGTTTGCCTTCAATCGAGGTGCGGTACCACTTTAGCTCGACCGTTGACATCTTCTCACCTGACGCCAGTGCGTTATAAAGCAACGGCACCGCTTTGTTGAGTGCGACAGTGAATTGGAAAGGCTTGTGCACACGTTGGCCTGACGGCTGACCTGACTGTGGGTCCGTTGGCACGGTCACATTGTGGTTAAACTGTTGTACCAGCATCTCGTCTTCGTGCCCTTCCACAAACGCATCACCGATAGAATCGGCGGTGCAGGCACCGGCAGTAATCAAACCCTGAGTTTCACCTTCAATCGAGATATAACATGGCGTTGGCATAATCGCTCCTTTGTATGTCATGGAAGACACATCGCCACCGTGGCGGTGTGCCTGTTCGCTGTCTTATCTTGCGAAATGCATGCCAAGTTTTTTATCTATATAAATCAGATCCTTAGAATATGGCTGACCAATTTTTTGCACGTGCCAAGCAACTTCTTGCCAAGCCAAGCAAAAAGTTGCTTAGCCAGCAGGCTAACGAGTTGGTATTTGTGTTGTCATTTTCATCGCTATTTTTTTGAACCCACTTGGCATTGTTAGTGGGTCATCGCACACTTATTACTTCATTACGATCGCTGTTTGCGTGCCCAGTGGATGTAGTCTTGGATCACAGGCTCAGCGAGTAAAAGGTCGAGACTGTGTAATACGCGACCCAGGTGTTTTTCACTGAATTGGCGATGAATAAAAGCATGGCAAGGCCGACATACCCAAATACCGTGCTCACGCATGTAAGGTCGGGAAAAGCGCTTGGTGAACCATTTATTGTTATGACAAGTTTTGGGGATCAAGTGATGGAAGGTCAGCGGCCTTGAGTGCTGACACAGTGCACAGGGCGTTGAAGAAGGCGGAGAGGCAGGCATACAGGTAATAATACTTAAAAAGAAGGTCGCATCGATAACTGCGACCCTCGTAACCAGCATCTGGTTCAATTACGCGAAGTTGTCACGCAAGTATTCAATAATGTCGTCCGATTCATACATCCACTGTGTTTCGCCGCCTTGGTCAATACGCAGACAAGGCACCATGCCTTTGCCGCCCTCGGTCTGTAGGCGTTGCCATTCTTCGGCGTTAGCGTTCATATCCACCAGCGGAATATCTAACTTGAGCTCTGTCATGACTGCACGCACTTTATGGCAAAATGGGCAGTGCTCTTTGTGATACAAGCTTAGTCCGTTCAAATCAGCCATTATGTTTCCTTTTAGGTCATCAGGGCGGATTTTCAAATGCCGCCATATGTGTGAATTCATTCCACGTAATGATGGCATTGAACTTGGTCCCAACGCTAGTCGTTAGCCTGTTTTATTGGCACCAAATAAGCAACCTAGTGCATAATGGAGATTAACCCATCACCTCAAGGTCGCTTGCTCATCACTCAAACACTGGATAATGTGTTGCGGTAACAAAGACAGTCAATCACTTCGCCAGCCACGTGTGCCACGTTGAATTTTTTATCGCATAGGTTAAATCCATTCCGCTCTAACACCGTTTGTGATGCAATGTTGGTCGTAGATGCCATGGCGTTGAGTGTCACAAGTCCGTGCTCGCGCGCGATCTCTAACGCATACTTTACCGCTCGAGAGGCAACCCCCTTCCCGGTATGTTGCTCTGCAATGCGATACCCTAACGAACCTGATGCAGATACCGCATCAATTTGGCTGATATTAACCCGTCCCAAAAGCTGGCCCTCGGCATCCGTAATCAACATCGATACGTGTTGTCCTTTCTGATGTAAGGCAAGTAATTCACAGATGTGGTCATAAACACCTGCTCGGCGATAAAACGCCTCACCGCGCGATTCAATATAGGTTTCAAAATAAGCACGGTTTTGTTGTTCAAAATGGAACAACAAGTCCGTATCAGCCAGGATAAGAGGGCGGATCAGTAACTGCATCACACGACCGAATTAATCCGGCCCATGTTCAAACTGTTTTAATGACTCATTGGGCGTATGCCATGGTGCCTTCGACGCCGTGTGAATGTGAAAATTTGGCGCGCATTGTGGGGCGGTATCCAAAATTCCCAGACGAATATTGAACACATCCTTATTGATTTTATGAGAGAAAAGACTCGACCCACAGTGCCCACAAAACGCGAGAACCGTTTCGGCACTCTTTTCATAATAGCGAAGATGATCTTGGCCCGCGGTAACGGCCACTTTTTCAGCCTCAATACCACCGACTGACGAATAATCTGCCCCGGTGAATTTACGACATTCAGAGCAATGGCAATTACCCATATAAAGGAAGGTATCTGGCAATGTAAGACGGACACCACCACATAGGCAGCTAGCAGAGAGCGTGGACATGAGCATATCCCTATCTAAAGTATCAGACTTCATTGTCTACTCTTGCCTAGTAAAAAACAATTAAAATGTTTGATTTCATAGGCATAACTGTCAGTTAATCTGCGCCAAAGATGTTTCCTTATCTCGTCGTCAAAGTATTTACAGTGTAAATACTTTGACACTGCGTCGATCCAACTAGACGCTTGACGAGCAAACGCTCACAATCCTGACGCCACCCTGAACATATAGTGACATTAGTCACATAAATTATTGCAGTTTATGAAAGCGCCCCGTAATATCATTGTCATAAAATTTGGGATAAAGGTCACATATACGTGACGTGATCTACGGACGGGCTGATCGTTTTTATCAAGTTGAGGGTGATATGACACTACTACGATCTTCATGTGCTGCTCGTGCCGTGCTCAAAGGGGCAGGCAAGTTTTTTGCTGTCGCGTGCTATCTCGCCGGTATTGCCGGCATTATTCATTACAGTGTGGCCGCGCATAATGTCGCATCAGAGTCTTCACTTATTGAGCTCTCACAGTTGCTCCTGCTGATTCTCACCGTATTCACGTTTCGCCGCGTCGCCAAGTTCAACCCTACGCTTTGTCACGCAGCAAAGCTTATGAGTGGTTTTTTCTTAGTGCTGATGATCCGTGAGCTCGATGCCACACTCGATATCGTAATGCATGGTTTCTGGAAGGTACCCGCATTGTTGGTCACCGGATTAACTCTTTGGCCAGCGATCAAACACGGCCGTGACACATTCACCAGCCTTGCCCATGCGCTGAGTGCCAAAAGCAGTACGATGCTGATTGTGGCATTGGGGCTACTGCTGGTTTACTCACGCTTATTTGGAATGGGCGAGCTGTGGGAGCAAGCCATGGGAGCCATGTATGTGCGAGACGTTAAAAATATCGCCGAGGAAAGCACAGAATTAGTGGCATACTCACTCATTTGGCTCTCGGCACTGGGTTATTGGTTAGAGTCGGTAAAGCCAGGCCATATTGCCACTCCCGCCTCACTCACGCACTCGGCGGAGCATGATTTACCCGCTCAGTAACGCTTCAATTTCGTTCACAATTGCTCGGCGCCGCCAGTAGGCGGCGTCGTGGCTTGATGCTATCATTGGGGAAAAGAGCAGCAGGAGCCAAGATGATGGCGCGGACGTTTGTTTTCCTTTTAATTGTTTTTTCTACATTTTCCTATGCAAACTCGGATGACTCATCTCAATCCGACAAAGTCATAACCCACAAAAACGAGACGATTTGCAAATCGACCTTTAGCCAAGAAATGATTAGCCAGCAAATGACGTTTAGTAATCAAGCTAATGCGCAAGACGTTAGGCGCATTGCCGAGCGTAAAATTGCTGCAGCCCGAAAAAAATTCGCCGATACCGGCAGCTACTGCGATGCCGCCCAAGTATTAATGACGTTCGAGCCTAAATCCCTAGCAGGTCAAGACGGAGATGCGCAGTTTCGCGAGTAATAGCGAACAGCCTGCCATTGACTTACATCTTTTTGTCGGCGACCAACAATCATAGGCCTTCTTGGTCAACGCACACTTTTCCTCCTCCCGTCTAGGCTGTGATACACTCCCGCCACGGATAAACAAGGGCTTTGATGATGAAAAAAATGCTATTTGTAGTCGCGCTCGCCGCGGCGCTGGCTGGTTGTGACAACGATGAAGTTGGGGACGTAAGCTTGGGGATGTTTACCATGAAAGACATCAAGCTTAACCATCTTGTCGATCCTGTGGTGAGCGGGGTAACGTGCCATGTCGCCTCTGTTGAAGCTGACTTAAGCTTTTCTGATCCCAGTGATAGTGCCATCTCTTGTCGTCAAACCGGTGAAATTACGCCAGAGATGATTGCCAATATCGATAAAAGCGCATCGGGCGAAGTGGTATTTAGAAAATCAAAAAGTATTTTCTTCAAGTCGATGAAGATTCGTCGGATCTTTGATGTAAAAAATCAAACCTTGATGTATCTCTCTTACTCAACAAAAGAAACATCCGGCAGCTTTAAGCATAGCTTGTCCACGGTTCCTCTTTGGGGCACCAAAGCCTATCAATCACAGTCACAACAATAATCGTCGCTGCGTGCCTTTTAGGTGCATGTGCTGATTTAGGCAACAACTCGATGAATACAGTAGAAACACACATAAACGCGTGGCTAGATGACGTGGTGATCGGGCTAAATCTTTGCCCTTTCGCTGCTAAGCCCCGTCGCAAACAACAAATTCATATTGATATTTGTGACGCCCAAGATGATACCGAGATTTTAACCGCGATTTATCAGGCTTTAGTCCATCTTGATCACACCGATCCTGCCATCACTGATACCACGGTGGTCGTGGTGCCCAACGCACTCGCTGACTTTGATCACTACCTCGACTTAGTCGATGCTACCGAGGCGATGATTGACCACTACCACTGGCGGGGAATTTTCCAAGTTGCCAGTTTTCATCCCGACTACTGTTTTGAAGGCTGCGACCCTGAAGATAGCGAGAACTTAACCAATCGCTCACCCTATCCATGCTTTCACTTAATCCGAGAGGCCAGTATGTCACGCGCGCTCGCCCATTATGGCCAAGACCCAGAACAGATCCCCGCGCGTAACATTGCCCGTGTTTCAGCACTGACCCACGAAGAGCGTCAAGCACTCTTTCCTTGGGTAAAAGCCTCATCAGACTGAACCACTACCTGGGTTTGGGCAAGGTGTTGTCCCTCAAGCGACAGCGATAAAAGGTCGCCGTTTTCCAGCACACCAACCCCTTCGGGGGTGCCCGTCAACACAATGTCGCCTGGGCTCAACCAAAATATTTGGCTTATATGCTGAATAAGCGTGATCACGGGCATTAACATGGTCGCGCTATTTCCCTGCTGCCGCATCTCGCCATTGATGGACAATGAAAAGGCGACCTCACGCCAATCATCAGGCACCGACACAAAACGTCCAACCGCTGCGCTCCCCGCGAACGCTTTCGCCCGCTCCCAAGGTAACCCTTTTTGTTTTAAGCGGCTTTGCGTTTCACGACGGGTCAAGTCCAGCGCCAGTGTCATCCCGCCCAAGGCGTCTTCAACGGCTTGTTTAGTGGCATGAAATAAAGGTTTGGTGATTAGCACCGCCAACTCGGTTTCGTAGTGAACGGGGGCAAATGACGCCACTATCGCCAGCTTGTCATCCAGAGGTTGGATTGCACTCGGCGGTTTCATAAACAGAACCGGCTCATCCGGAATAGGATTGTTAAGCTCCCGCGCATGGGCAGCATAATTACGTCCTACACACACCACCTGTCCAACGGGCAAATCGATCGCCCCACCCTTTAACCATTGATGTTGATAACGCATCGGTTTCTTCCTTGCTAATGAAAAGTCGATCCCTGACTAATTTTGATAACGAAAAAGGCAAGAATGCAAGACACAGTTGGCATTTCCCGTGTCACTGACTTGTTGATTTTTCTATCTCGTCCAAGGATACAAAGAGAGATTGAAGGGAGAACGTATGCCGCAACATCCATTTGATCCCCCCATTCATTGCGTCATTTTTGATTGCGAGGGAACCTTAGTTGACTCAGAGAAATTATCCCACCAAGCCTTGGTAGAAACCTTCTCTACCTTTGGTGTGCGTGTTGACCTGCAAGACTCGCTCGATCATTTTGAGGGCGGAAAACTGACCGATGTCCTCCAGCAAACCTGCGAGCGAAGCGGCACACATATTCCTATTGATCAACTCGAGCCACGTTTTCGACACTTATGTCGTCAGTATTTCGAGGCTGAGTTAGCGCCAGTAAAGGGCATTGAAACCGTCTTACAGGCGCTTGAACAGCAAGGGATTGATGTTTGTGTCGCATCAAATAGTCCGGTAGAAAAAATGGCCCATGCACTTCAACTCACCAAGCTGTTGCCCTATTTTGAGCATCGCTTATTCAGTGCCTTTGAGACTAACAGCTGGAAGCCGGCCCCGGATCTTCTTCACTACGCTGCGATGAATATGGCATGCCCCACTGCCCAGTGTGTGTTCATCGATGACACCAACAAGGGCATACAAGCGGGGATCAATGCCGAGATGCGTACCATCCACTTTAACCCCAACCCCAATGTACCCACTACGGTGCACCCTTTGGTGACGCGGCTGTTTAAAAGTGAAGACTTACTCTCGTTTTTTCACAGGGCCAGCCTGAGCATCACGCGCTGAGCAACCACAGAGTGTCACCGCATGCTGCCGCCACCACTCCGTATCAATCCGGATAGTCTGACCCCCGTGGGCGTGCTGGATGTGCCACTCTCGGGTCACCATTAACACTGGCGTACCAGCAGGCACGGCCAATACACTAGCACGCTCACTGTCTAGCGCTTCCCATGTGCTCGACCAATACACATCCGCATCGGCTGGCGTGTTTAACAACATTGCTTGGTCGCCAGTTTGCCAGATGCTGGGGAAATAATCAGGATGGAGATACGTACGCACAAAGCCAACAGGGAGCTGTGCGATCTGAATCAGTCCCTCTCCCTCGAAGACCTGAGCAAATGGAGGCAGTTGCATCTGATCGCTCACCGACGCCGACGCCATGGGCGTCTTTTGCGATAGCCAAGCAAATTGGCCACCGTGTTGAGAGAAATTGTGCTGCCAATCGACGAGTTGGCTGGGATCATACGCACAAGGGGTGGGCGCCACAAACCAGCCACGTCGCTCTCGCCGATATATGCGTCCTTCCGCCTCAAGCACTGCAAGTGCCTCTCGCAAGGTGACACGGGTAGTGGAAAAGGTGTCTGCAAGCTGGCGCTCACCTGGGAGTTTTTTGTCCGGCGCCAATAAACCGCGATCAATTTGCGCTAATAACTGCTGGCGAATCACCATAAATTGCATCATGAGCTGTCAGGCCTGCGTGATCTTTGTATCGCTAGTGTGATCTTTCTCAATTTGCTGTCAAAACCTGTCCATTATGTCCAAGAAATAAACAGTGATTAAGATAGAATCGCCAGTCTACTCGGAATCGGAGCAAAGAACAAAAGATGCACTTAAGGAACACGCTGAGACATATTTCCCCACAACTAGGCCGACGTCTCGTGTGTATTACGCTTTTTTGTTGGTTAGGTTTGGCAGGGCATATCACGCCCAGTTATGCCAAGGATAACCAATTGTCTGATTATTTTATTGAAACCTGGACCTCTGCCAACGGATTGCCGCATAACAGCATCAATGCCATTGCCCAAACCACTGACGGCTACTTGTGGTTTGCCACTTGGGAGGGCGTGGCACGTTATAACGGTTTAGAGTTTGTGCGCTTTGACCGCGGCCCTGATACACAAATGAAAGATTCAGGGACGCGCGCCCTGGCGACAGGGCCTGACAATCAACTTTATGCCGGAGGGGCACGAGGCAGCTTAGTGATGCGACAAGGCTTTTCTTGGCAGGGGCTTCCCACAGCCCCCAGTCTCATTAATGATGCGCTCCATGACCAAACAGGTGGCTTGTGGTTAGCCGTAGAGGGAATGGGGATTGCTTACTACGCCCCTGAACAGCTCTCGCAACCCGATCCCACCCCACAGACATTTATCGATACCCTCAGTAGCTATCACCTGACCCAGACCGCCGATGGTCAAGTCTATGCGGCCACCGAAAAAGGGGTCTACCAACTGTCTTTGCAAAACGGCGCGACGCCTCTCTCTTTTCACAACCTGTTTCGCAAAGCCTTTTATGTCTCGAGTGGTCAGGATGGGAGCCTCCTAGTCGGCTCCGAAAATGGCGCTTGGCGCTATAAAAACAGTCGCTGGACGCCACTGGCGAGTGAGCTACTCCACCAAGCGATTACCATGGTTGAACAAGACAGCCGTGGTGCCTATTGGTTCGGGACCCTTAGCCACGGTATTGCTCACATGAAAGACCAACATATCGATTTTCTCGACGATCACCGCGGCCTGCCCAACAACCGGATATTATCCTGGTTTGAAGACAATGAGGGCAGCATTTGGATAGGCACTAACGGCGGTGCAATGCGGCTTAGATACGCACCTTTTGTGACGCTGACTCAAGACAATGGACTAGCCGGTGACTATGTGCGCACCGTACTTGCTGACGATAAAAATACGGTGTGGGCAGGGGCCAGTGAGGGGTTAAGCCAAATTGATATCGTACAAGGTAATGCCAAAGTACTCGCCAAGGATATATCGGTGCTCAGTCTCGCGCCTCGAGCACAAGGTGGGGTATGGGTGGGTACCTACCAACAAGGCCTCTACTACTGGCACCAAGGCGCGCTCACTCCCGCCGAAACCCTGAACGATCAATTGCCTGACAATGAAGTCAGGGCGATTGTCGAACGTGATGGTGCATTATGGGTGGGCACACCACGTGGCTTGGTCACGTTTTCGTCTCTCCCAGGCGGTCAACCCGCGCACTCGTCAACCGTTTATCAAAAGCGTGCACGCTACAATAGTCAAAATAGTGCCCTACCCGGTAACTATGTTATGTCGTTAACGTTCGATGAAACGGGCAAGCTATGGATAGGCACCGGCAGCGGAGCCGGGTATCTGATCAATGAGACCATCACGCCGCTCGATTTCACCGATCAAGAGCAAGCGCAGTATGTTTTTGGCTTTTTTCACGAGCCTGGCTACGTATGGATGGCCACTGATCGGGGTATTGTCCGTTATCGACAATCTGATAGCCAACTCGCGTTAGTCGGCCGACCACATGGTCTACCGATTGATAAGTTCTTTCAAATCATCAAAGGCGATGACCAAAGTTTTTGGTTGTCCAGTAACCGAGGGATCTGGCGGGTCAACTATCATCACGCGCATCAAGTGGCGGATAAAACCCGCGCGCGTATTGACTTTGAGCATTATGATCAAAGCGATGGCATGCTGAATAGTCAGGCTAACGGCGGCTCTAATCCTGCGGCGACAAAAACCGCGGCAGGCGATATTGTCTTCGCCACCGCTCAAGGCGTGACGAGTGTTAAACCCGCACGATTGTCACAGATGCTCAGCCAGCCCTTGCCGATCGTGATGCAGAACGTGCACTTTGATGGCCAAGCGATTAACCCAGAGGCGAGCAACAGAGCCCCTGCTGGTACCAATCGCGTCTCCTTTTCCTATGCTGCGCTTGGCTATACCATGCCAGAACAAATCCAGTACCGCACCCAACTAGAGGGCTTTGAGTCTGAATGGGCCTACCGTCACGAAAACCATATTGCCGAATATACGAATTTACCACCGGGTGACTACACCTTTAAAGTCAGTGCTCGCTACCCTTATAGTAACTGGAGTGATGATGTGCTTAGCTATCGCTTCAGTGTGACCCCCTCGCTTTGGCAACGGTCAGATATACGTGCGCTGGGGTTCTTGACCTTAGTCACCCTCGCCTACGGCGCCTTTATGTGGCGAATCCGCCGAATGCAACAAAAAGAGGCGCAGCTCAAAGCGCTGGTGGAAGAGAAAACACACGCGCTACAAGCGCAAGCTGACGATTTTGAACGTATGTCGAAAGAGGATGCATTAACCGGCCTTGCGAATCGACGCGCCTTTGACGAATACTGGCACCTGGCCTTTGATGAAGCCAACCAGTCGGGGCAGCCCTTGCAAGTAGCGATTCTAGATATTGATCATTTTAAGCGCATCAACGATCAGCATTCACACCTGGTTGGCGACCAGATTATCCAACGAATCGGAAGCTTTTTAGATAAAGAACGCGAGCAATTAAGTCATATCGCCCGCTGGGGCGGCGAGGAATTTACGTTACTGTTTGCAGGGACACCGGCCGATGGTTATCGCTACTTTGATGGATTACGCCGTCGTATCGCGGCATTGACCCTTGACGACATTGCGCCGTCATTAAAAGTGACGGTCAGCATTGGTGTGGCTGGCAATCATCAGGCTACCGATTATGTCGATGGCCTCAAACAAGCTGACCAAGCCTTGTACCGTGCCAAGCGCGACGGACGGAACTGTGTGCGCCAACGTAGCGGACACGAGTCACAGCCATCCTAAACGTGAACGCCAAAGAAAAAGGAGCGCGAATGCGCTCCTTTATACGATGCTTTGAATAGAGGCTTTATGGCCAAGGCTTAGGCCATGGTTTCTAAGCTCTTTTCATAAGACTCGTATTGTTTTGATACCGACTCGCTTGGGCCACCGGTTGCTTTACTCACCACAATCGCCCCCAATCCCGCAAAGATAAAGCCAGGAACAATTTCATACAAATCGAAAATGCCGCCTGAAAGCTGTTTCCATACCACAACTGTCACGCCGCCGACCAAAATCGCCGTCAGTGCACCGTTACGGTTCATGTCACGCCAGAACAGACTGAGCAGCAGTGCTGGGCCAAAGGCAGCCCCAAAGCCCGCCCATGCATACGACACGAGGCCGAGGACTGAGCTTTCTGGATCCATCGCTAAGCCAAGCGCAATCGCCGAGAGTAAGATAACAGCGCCGCGACCCACCATCACCACTTCTTGCGTAGAAGCATCAGGACGGAACACTTGCTTATAGAAATCTTCCGCTAACGCAGATGACGAAACCAGTAGCTGTGAATCCGCGGTACTCATGATCGCAGCCAAAATGGCGGCAAGCAGGATACCGGCGATAACAGGGTGGAATGCCGCGTTAACGAGAAGCATGAAAATTTTCTCGCCATCCTTCAGATCGGCTGTCATGTCGTTTTGTACGTACAAAATGCCCACCAGCCCGATAAGCACCGCACCAAACATTGACAGCGCAGACCAACCAACGGCAATACGGCGCGCGGTAGTGATGTCTTTGTTTGAACGGGTGGCTTGGAAACGTGCCAAAATATGTGGCTGTCCAAAGTAACCCAGTCCCCATGCGGCCAGCGATACAATGCCGATCCAAGATAGCGGCTCGCCCTCAACATCACGCCAAAGCGTCATCAACTCAGGGTTAACAGCCGCCACATCGCTGCCAAGCTTAAAGATGCTCCCGTCCATGATCACGAAAGGCACAATCAGCAGGGCTGCCGCCATCAACAAACCTTGTACCAAGTCAGTCCAAGATACCGCCAAGAAGCCGCCGAACAAGGTGTAAGACACAACACAGATGGTGCCAATGACCACCGCAGTGGTGTAATCAAACCCAAACACCGTGGTGAAGAGTTTGCCGCCTGCAACCAAGCCGGAGCTGGTGTAGAAAAGGAAGAAAAGCAAAATGAAGAAAGCAGAGATGGTTTGTAGCAGTTTTGATTTATCTTCAAAACGGCGGGCAAAAAACTCCGGTAACGTCAATGCGTTATCTGCTTCAATACTGTATGTACGCAGGCGTTTGGCACAAATTAACCAGTTCAGGTAAGTCCCTAACAGCAAACCGCCTGCTAACCAAAGTGATTCCATTCCCGCAGCGTAGGCATAGCCAGGAAGGCCAAGCAGCAACCAACCACTCATATCTGATGCACCCGCTGACAATGCAGCAGGCCATGGGCCTAAAGAACGCCCCCCGAGGAAGTAGTCTTCGGAGTTGGATGTGCGTTTGTAGGCATATACACCAATGGCAAGCATCATGATGAGATATGCCAGAAAGGTTGCACTGATGGCATAGCTATTGTCTATCATATCTGTCCCTCAATTACATGGCCCCAACCGGGGCCATTTCTGGAAAGTTAATGTTCACCACTGCCGAGTTCCAGAAGCGTGGCATTACCACCTACAGCAGTGATATTTATGGTTCGGGTGCATTCGGTCACAAAACGCAACACATAGTCAGGCGTGCCGATCACGGGATAGTCAGCCGTGTCAGTTTCCGCAACCAGTGTGGCAATCACACCCTTACGTTGTGCGAGCTGGCGATTGACATGTCGCACATGTGCGTCCTCCCCTGTCGTTGCCAACCCGACGATATGCGGATGAACCAGCAGATCGCTGAGCGCGTCAATACCAACGCGAACCGCCACACGGTCTGGGCATCCGGCTTTAATGAGGTCGGCCAGTACAGCGTCGACCATATCAGCGTGAGTGCCCTCAACACTCACTACCACACAATTACCAGCGACCAAGGCGGCGGCTAACTGGCCACATAAGGCAATGGACGTCAGCGAGCCATCGCCCGTCACCGCGACGGTGCCACGCCCGGCGGTATAGAGCTCGTTAGTTTCCCCCGTTGGCCCTGGTAATTCATGTACTTTGTTGAGCAGCCGCTCTGCGCTGTCGCACTGAAAACGGATCATGCTCGCCGCTTGGGCAAAGTCATCGCCCCGTGCGGCAACGGTTTCAGACCACCGCTGTAATAAAGTGATGCGGCCAGCAACGGTTTGATCGTTCCAGTCTTCCCATACCGCGTCACACTGCTCTAAAACGTTATTTAATTGCTCCATCACGCTTCTCCTGATCTTGATACCAACCGACTTATTGAACGTTTACTGACGCTTGTGTAAAGCGGTAGAGATAATGTGGTCCGCCCGCTTTCGGGCCGGTACCTGACAGGCCACGGCCACCAAATGGCTGAACCCCAACTACCGCGCCGACTTGATCGCGGTTTACATAGCAGTTACCCACGCGCGCTCGGTGCTCAATATGAGCACATGTGGTTTCATTACGGCTATGCACACCCATTGTCAGACCGAAACCAGTGCGGTTGATATCATCAATCACTTTGTCGAGTTCGTTTGCGCGATAACGAACAATGTGCAAAATCGGACCAAAGTGCTCTTCGCTCAGCTGGTCAATGCTGCGAATTTCAAAGGCCGTTGGCGGGACAAAGGTGCCTTTATCACACTCAGACGAGAGCGGGACTTGGGTGACCAATTTGCCGCTGCGCTTCATTTGTTCAATGTGAGCAAGCAATTTGTCTTTCGCGGTTTGATCAATCACCGGTCCTACATCGGTAGAAAGGCGCTCTGGTCGCCCCACCGACAACTCAGCCATTGCGCCTTTAATCAGGCTAATCACACGGTCTGCGATATCCTCTTGAATGTATAGAACACGCAGGGCTGAACAGCGCTGACCCGCAGACGCAAACGCTGAGCGCAATACATCACGCACCACTTGCTCAGGTAACGCGGTACTGTCTACCAGCATGGCGTTTTGTCCGCCGGTTTCTGCCACCACAGGCACAGGATCAGCGTCACGCTCAGCCAATGTACGTGTGATACGCTGAGCAGTGGGCGTTGACCCTGTGAATGCCACACCGGCAATGCGGCTGTCTTCGGTCAATGGCGCACCCACCACAGGTCCACTGCCCGGGAGCAGTTGGATGACGCCAGCTGGGATCCCGGTTTCAAGTAGCAACTCAATCGCGCGATAAGCGATAATGGAGGTTTGCTCTGCCGGTTTTGCCACCACGGTATTACCGGCTACCAGCGCCGCACTGACTTGCCCCAAGAAGATAGCCAATGGGAAGTTCCACGGGCTAATACAGGTAAATACGCCACGACCTTGATAGCTCACGGACTGTATCTGGCCGTCAAAGCCTGTGTATGAAAGCGGCTCGCCCTGCAACGCTTCGGCCTGCTCGGGGTAGTAACGCAAAAAGTCGACCGCTTCACGCACTTCATCAATGCTGTCGTGAATCGTTTTACCGGCTTCGCGATGACAAATCGCCACCAATTCACCCAAATTCGCTTCGAGTTTATCAGCCAGGTCAAGTAAGTACTTACCACGCTTACTAACCGCTGTTTTCGACCACTCTGGGTAAACATTCGCGGCAATATCGAGTGCATTGTTCACCTGATCAGACGTCGCCCAGTCAACTTGGCCGACAGGCTCCTCGCGATCATAAGGCGCAACGATAGGATGCGTGTCACCAGCCAGACGTTGGCCATTGACAATGGGGCCGGCCTGCCATTGGTGCGCGCCCATAAAAGGCGCAACGCTTGCAGTGAATGGTTGCCATTCTGAGTCGATATCGGTCGCCACGCCTTGAGAGTTCTTGCGTGAGGGGCCAAAGATATCTAACGGCAGAGGGATACGATCGTTATGCAGTGTTTGATTGGCACGCAATGTATCGACAGGATCGGCGATAAGATCATCAATCGGGCAACGCGCGTCGACCAAACGGTGAACGAACGAGCTATTTGCGCCATTTTCCAGTAAGCGACGCACCAAATAAGGGAGCAAGTCTTTGTGGCTGCCCACTGGGGCATAAATGCGCACCTCGGTGTTAAATAAGGCTTTTGCATGGTTGTACAGCGCGTCACCCATGCCATGAAGGCGCTGGAACTCAAAGTCTTGATGGGTTGCCATCGAGGCTATCGCGGCGATGGTATGGGCGTTATGACTGGCAAATTGCGGATAAATGAGGCCGCGGACATGCTCGCTCAACAGAAAACGGGCACAGGCGAGATATGAGACATCAGTCGCCTCTTTACGGGTGAATACCGGATAGCCATGGTGTCCACCTTGCTGGCACAGTTTAATCTCGCTATCCCAGTACGCCCCTTTTACCAAGCGCATTGGGATCACATCACCTTGCTCTTTTGCTAACGCCGCTAACCAAGTAATCACAGGGAGCGCACGTTTTGAATAGGCTTGCACCACCAAACCAAATTTACCCCAGCCCTGAACCACAGGATCGCGATATAGCTTTTCAAATAGGGCTAGCGAGAGTTCTAGACGATCCGCTTCTTCAGCATCAATGGTGATCGCCACATCTTTTTCACGGGCACGCTTGAGCAGTACCAACACAGTGTCGAACATTTCGTTCATCATGCGATCGTAGTTGGCTGCTTCATAGCGCGGATGCAAAGCCGACAGCTTAATCGACACCGACGGCGATGGACCTTGGTAGCTAGATTTGGCTTCGCCCACAGATTCAATGGCTTGTAAGTAGTCCGCTAAGTAGGCTTTAGCATCTTCTTGAGTGAGTGCCGCTTCCCCTAACATATCGAATGAGTAGGTAAAGCCGTTATTGCGGGGGCCTTCACCGTTCTTTTGCGCCTCATCAATATCACGGCCAAGCACGAACTGGTGGCCCATGATTTTCATCGCCTGATGCATGGCTTGGCGAATCACCGGCTCGGACATTTTGTTAACAAGACGGTTTATAACAGAGGCTGGTTTCCCTTCGGTGCTTTCATCCAAAGTCACCACTTTTCCGGTGAGCATCAGTCCCCACGTTGAGGCATTAACAAACAGGGAGTCAGAGTGGCGCAAATGGGCTTTCCAGTCAGCAACACTCAGTTTATCGCGGATAAGTGCATCGGCGGTGTGCGAATCAGGGATGCGCATCAGCGCTTCAGCCAGACACATCAACAAAATCCCTTCACGGGTATCCAGGCTGTACTCAAGCAAGAGCGCATCAATCATTTGAACGGCTTTTTTATCCGCCCGTACCTGCTCAATCAACTGCGTGGCTTGACGACGTGTTTGCTCACGCTCACTGTCAGTGGCTTCCGCTAAGGGAATTAACTGTTGAAGCCATAGGCTTTCGTCAACGCAATACAGCGGAGAGATTTCAGACCAGATCTGCGCTAGTGGGCGCTCGATAAACGAGGGCTGCATAGCATCGATGGCTTTAAACATAGTGGTATCCTCACTCACGTCCTCCCAAACTCGGGCAGGAAAAATGTTACGTCATTGTTACTTTGCGATCGATTCTATGCGTGGTCTATCAGTAGGGTCTTACAAAATACACCGGCATTATTGCAAAATCCTCCGATGATTAACAAATAAAGCTGTCGATCGCCATAATGGCATAACAAATGAAGTGCATATTATTGATGCCTGAGACGGCGAAAGCACATCGGGCCAAGCTTAAACCGAGCCCTTAAACTTGGCAGGAGAAAGGCCAAAATAGCGAGAAAATGCATTAGTGAAACCGCTTTGGCTAGAGAAACCGCAGCTATCGGCAATTTGTGCCATGGTCAATTCACTTTCTTTAATCAGTTGTTTCGCTAAGGCAAAGCGTTTTTCAAGCACATATTGATGTGGCGTGGTGCCCACCTGCTCTTTAAATAACTGGTGGAATTGGCTTTCAGCCAGAAAAACACTGCCCGCTAACTGCGCCACCGAGATTTTGCGGCTGATGTGCTGATGAATATAACGGTCAATGATATCCATGTTTAAACGGTGACCATCACGTCGCGGCGAAACATGATCACGGAAATGGCGATGTAACACGCACATCAGCGTATCCGCACAAGCGCGGCTAAGCAGCAAATCAGACGGGTTGGCGATCATCTCTGCGGTCAGCGCCTTGATCAGCATTTGCGCGTGAGTGTCGAGTTGGAAGTAAGGCTCGCGACTAAACAAACGCGCAATGTTGTCATGCATGGACGCATGCCCCACCCATTCTTGGTATGGAAGATTAATCACCAGAATTTCATTACGTCCAACCCCGGTAAATGCATGCTCGTGTGATTCCTCCACCAAACAGCCTTGGCCTGGGCCAACCAGACTGCCACGCCCATCAACATCGAATTCCGTTTGCCCTTGCAGACCAATCACGACCTGCTTGTACTCATGGCTATGGTGAAGCTGTTGCCGAGGCAAGGCGATCACTTCAGAGACTTTGGGTGTTTTCACCACCATGGCTATCCCTCTTGGTGCGGATTACGGGTTTGCCGCCAAACATTCAAGTGCCTTTTCCTCATTCTGGCACGCTTATCACCCGTGTGCGACTGGATTCTATGTGCTTATTCTCAACTTTACGGAACAATGATCAAGTAGTGCATTTTTTACGGCCTCTGTCATTTTGACGCTAAAAATGCGAAGGATCCCTCATGTATTTCTTGTTGATCGGATGAAAGCCGGATGTAACGCGATAAAAAAAACACCACAAAAATAGATAAAAAATATAAAATTCAAACATTTAAACCTTATTCGATGAAAGCCTCACTGACTTGATCATTGTTTCGAGGCGATCAAAGGGGATCAACACCTTGATCATTCTTCCGTTTTATCGTGTCTTCACGCAATCTTATTTGAAGCAAGCCACCGCTTAAGGTAATCTCGCATAAACATAAAAACCATGAGCACAGTTGCACCGATCACGTCGCAGAATGCTGACTGCCGTCAAATAATTAGCACGGTTTGCGTGGCAACGCGGGTTTCCGTGATAGTCTACTTTTTGGACATAGGTATTATTATTGCGACATGCGTAAGCAAGGGAACTATGACAACGAAATATATAAAAGCGTTATGCTTAGCGCTCCCTCCCCTACTGCTAACCGAGTTGGCGTTCGCTGAAAACGCGTCTTCCGCTGATAATCTCGATCCGGTCAGTGAGTTGGTTGAGAAACTCCGCGATAAAGAAGATACGTTGGAGGCTCGAAACGATGAACTGGCTCTGCAGCAGGCGAAATTGGATGACCTTTTGGTCAAGCGCGCGACGTTAGAAGATGAGCTGAGCAACCTGAAACGCAAACGCAGTAATGCTAAAGCAGAGCTGGATGCGAAATTTCAGGATTTAATTGCCGATCCGAGCACAGATATCAGCCCGTATCAGCAGGCCTACCAACAAGCATGGCAGCAGGTGAACAACCACCAGCAAACACAAGCTGCCAACGAGTCCGCCATTATCGAGCAGAAGAAACGACTGGCGAAACTTGAACGAGAACAAGCACTATTGGCAACAACCCTTGAGAATTTACATGAGGCCATGCGCGAAGCACGCGCGGAACGTCTACGTAAAGAGCTCACCCAAAAAGACACTATTGAAGTTGTCCATAGCTTGACCTGTTCGCCCAACATGACATTGTCGGCGTGCGCGAACCAAGGTGAGACGCTGACCATGCAAAAAGCGATTCGTGACTTCCGAGGCCAGGTAACGGACTTTGTCACCGAATCCAATGCAGTGAAGCAAAACATCGATAAAGTCGCGTTTAATATCCACGTCACTAACAGTGAAGTCGTTGACGCAGGCTTTACCGGTGGCATGGACTACACAACGCGTATTAAAGCGGAGCTGGTAAGCCGTCCTGATAAAACGGCGGCATGTCGACTGCTTGATCTTGAAGACAGATACTGTGTTGAAACCACCCAAGCACAGCAGCAAGCCAATCGTAAACAGCAGGCGAAACGCTGGGTTAACGTGACAATACGGTCTAATCGTTACGATGACAGTGTGACCATTAATGATGTGTCATACGGAAGTACGCCCGTAGAACTCATGCTGCCAGTGGGCAATCATGACTTAACGGTCACTAAACCTGGTTTTGTGCCTTATGATCGCGAAGTCTACCTCGGTAAAGATCAAGTGGTGTGGGCCAAACTGAAAGAGCAGCCTAATCAGCCGCCAAGCCCAGGTAAAAAGTTCACTGACCCTGTTGCCAACAATCTCGAAGCACCGCAAATGGTGGTGATCGGCGCTGGCGAATACAAAGTAGGGCCAGATGCACGTGAAAATGTGGCTATTCAGCAATCATTTGCGATGGGCGCAACGCCCGTCACGGTGGAGCAATTTGACGCCTTTGTGACAGCCTCCGGTTATGTCACCGCGGCTGAACAAGGCAATGGCTGCAATATGCTGGTGAATGGCGAGATCAACCAAAGCCTAGAGACAGATTGGCGTCAACCCGGCTTTGATCAAGCGGCTGACTCTCCGGTCGTTTGTGTGAATAAAGATGATGCCGAGGCTTACACCAAGTGGCTAAGCCAACAAACGGGGCAGCGSTACGCACTTCCAAACGATGTTGAGTGGGAAGTGGCCGCCCGTGGTGGCACGGAAAGCGATTACTGGTGGGGCAATGAAATCGGTGTCGGCAACGCCAATACAGGCTGGAGCGGCACAGTATGGTCAAACGACCGCACCTCACCGGTTAAAAGCTTTCCGCCTAACCCATTCGGTGTTTATGACACCGCGGGGAATGTTTGGGAGTGGGTGAGCAATGATACGCCTGTCGCTCGTGGCGGTGCGTGGAACTTTTCACCTCAACGCTCACGCGTTTCCGAGCGTTTGGAGTTAGGCGAAAACACCAGCGCTAACTACCTTGGGTTCCGCGTGGTGCGAGATATCAAAACCCCTTAATCTCGTCACACTGAGCCTCATCACCATGGTAGAAACAAACGCCGCTATTCGTAGCGGCGTTTTTTGTGTGGGGGCAAGCCATTTTGTCTTGATGCTTTTGACCCTAGACACCGACACAACCTAAACAATATCAAGCCTGATTGAACGAGCGAAAACTAACAATCTTTATATTAAGTTGCTTGATTCGATGTCAATAGGTCAAATCCCCCCTACCCAACGTCTAGCCTTCTGGATATAGTAAACCCCGTAAACGCGATTTGTCCCGATGAATGCGTTTATAGCAGTTCCTAACACTGTTAGGTGCAGTCAGATACCAGCGTCGTCACTTACCCTCAGACATCCGCTTGGTATCTCGACAACCTCTTCTACACGTCGTACAGGATATGTCCTGAAAGGGAAATCTTGTCTTTGCCGGCTTTATGCCGGCTTTTTTTTATGCTCCAATAGCTTGTCCGTTTTTCTATATCTTGATGGGCGCTTGCGTCCAATAATAATAACAATGAATGGGTAAGCAATATGAATCACGTTCCCCCTGCTCTGTCTATGCTAGAGCAATTACCTGGCTGTTGGGGCTGCAAAGATACTCAGTCGGTGTTTGTCTACGCCAATAGTGAATACTGCCGCCTCATGGGCCTTACACAACCGCAAGACTGCATAGGCAAAACCGACCATGATATGCCCTGCCCCACCACGCGTTGCGCCGATCAATTTCAAGCGCAAGACCAATATGTGATGAAAACAGGCAAGCGACTCCGTGTGCTCGATATTCATCCTTATGCCAATGGCCGTTGGCATGCGCACCTGTTTACCAAAACGCCTTGGTTCAATGAAAAGGGGCATATTTGTGGGGTCATGTTCTGTGGCCAGGAGCTCAGTGATACCGCTATTTTAGAAGTCGGGCATTGGGTGTGCCGTGCCGTCACCCACCCTGAACAAGCCTTGTGCGATCATCACCATAGTGACTCTCAGGTACACCTGACGTCACGAGAGCGGGAGGTCCTTTTCCTTCATCTGCATGGTAAGAAACCGCAATTGATCGCACAGACATTGTCGGTGTCCGTCAAAACCATTGAGAACCACTTTGCGCATTTACGCGAAAAGTTCGATGTCGACTCCAAAGCAGGTTTATTAGAGCATGCGCTCGCGCAAGGGTTTGGCTCCGCGATTCCCGAAAGCTTATTAACCCAACAATTGTCTGTGGTGCTGCGAGATTAACCAAGCAGCCCCCCAACTCAACCGTGCGCCATCTCGCCGTCATTCTGGGAGGACGAGATGGCGTCTCCCACCGCTATCGTCAAGGTCGCGTCACAAGCTACGGCGCTAGGCGCTCAATCGCCCAGCGATCATCCTCTTGGCGCTGATATAAGAAACGGTCGTGCAAGCGGTGCTCGCCACCTTGCCAAAACTCAATACTTTGGGGCTTGATTCGATAGCCGCCCCAGAATGTAGGGACAGGCACTTCCCCTTTCTCGAACTGCTTTTTCAGCTCTAAAAACTTGCCTTCTAACGCCGAGCGTGCTGATAAGCGTTCGCTTTGCTTGCTTGCCCATGCCGCGATCTGACTTTCTTTGGGGCGGGAAGTGAAATACTTAAATACCTCTTTTTTACTCAGAGGCTCCGCCTCACCCATAATATGGACTTGTCGCTCAATAAAATGCCAAGGAAAGTGCAAACTAATCTTGCTGTTTTTTTTCAAATGTAGCGCTTTGCGACTCCCCAAGTTGGTGTAAAAAACAAACCCCTCTTGATTAAAGTCTTTAAGCAAAACGATGCGCTGAAAAGGTTGCCCATCTTCATCGACAGTGGCGACAGTCATTGCGGTTGGATCAGGCACTTGGGTATCAATGGCTTGTTGTAACCACTGGCCAAATAAATCCATAGGCGCGTCGGGTAAATCGTCACGACGCAATCCCCCTTGGGTGTATTCTCTTCGAATATCTGACAACTCCATTGCTTTCTCCAATTCGTTTATTTTCAGCTATTTTGCGCAGGTACCTAACGATACACAAGTGCAATTTTTATCGGGATGTCTTAATCGCTTCACTCTTTATCAATGTCTTTGCGATTAGTGTGCCGCTATTTTCTCGCCTCGTTTACGACAAAATCGTGCCTAACTTGGCCTTCGATTCACTGTGGGTGCTCGCGAGTGGGATTTTGGTCATTTTTGTCTTCGACTTACTCCTTAAACTGCTGCGCAGTTACTTTATTGATATTGCAGGTAAGAAAACAGATTTACTCATTTCTTCACGCATATATGCCAAAGTCATAGGGGTAAGAATGGACGCAAAACCCCCTTCAGTCGGGGCCTTTGCACGGCATATGCAAGAATTTGAATCCATCCGCGAGTTTTTTACCTCGGCGTCTATATCCACCCTCATCGACCTCCCCTTTGCCTTCATCTTCTTGCTCGTGATTTGGTTTGTCGCCGGTCCTTTAGTAATCGTGCCTATCATTGCGGTCACGTTATTGGTCATCCATGCATGGCTAATTCAAAAGCCCCTGCGGCGCACAATTGAGGAAGGGACACGTCTTTCTTCACAAAAGAACGCCAACCTCATAGAAAGCCTGTCAGGGCTTGAGACCATTAAAATATTCGGGGCGGAGAGTCAGTTTCAGTATCGCTGGGAAGAAGCGGTGGCCCATATGGCAAACTGGAGTATCAAAACACGCCGTCTCACAGACTCAGTCCATAACTCGGCCAGTTTTGTTCAGCAGTTTGTCATCGTCAGTATGATTGTATTTGGTGTTTACCAAATAGCCGCGGGCGAACTGACAATGGGGGGATTGATTGCGGCAAGTATGCTGAGCTCAAGAGCAGTAGCGCCCTTGGTTCAATTATCTTTGCTCTCGACACGCTATCACCAAGCAAAATCAGCACTCGATATCATCGACCAACTGATGGCATTGCCATCAGAACAAACCGAAGGTAAGCATTATCTACATCGCCCGATGCTGCGTGGCAAAATTGAGCTCGATAAGGTTGACTTTCATTATCCTAACACCAACGCCCTCGCCTTACGGCAAGTGTCCTTTCGCATTTATCCCGGCGAAAAAGTCGGTATTATTGGCAGAGTGGGCTCAGGAAAAACAACGCTTGCCCGCCTGATAGTCGGCCTTTATTCTCCCACCCAAGGCTCGGTTGCCATCGATGATACCGATATCTCTCAACTTCATTATATCGACGTTCGTCGCAATGTCGGTTTTGTCCCTCAAGAGCCGACGCTATTCTTTGGCTCAATCAGAGAGAATATGACCCTCGGCCAACCCCTTGCCGATGATATTGATATTATGGACGCCGCTGCCCGCTCGGGCGTGTTAAGTTTTACCCAATACCATGCCTCAGGACTAGAAAGACAAGTTGGTGAAGGTGGCGTCTTATTGTCAGGGGGACAGCGACAAGCCGTTGCAATTGCTCGCGCCTTTTTAAGCCGCCCACCTGTGATTTTACTCGATGAGCCAACCAGCCAGATGGATAACCGCACAGAGCAGTTCATTAAGACGCAGCTAAAAGATTTACGCAGAGAGGAGACACTCATTCTCAGTACCCACAAAACCAGCATGCTGGATGTGGTTGACCGTCTTATTGTGATGGAGGAAGGATGTGTGGTCGCAGATGGACCGAAAAAGGCAGTGCTTCAGGCCTTAAAAGAAGGAAAAATCCGTAAAGTTGGCTAACAGTTTACACTGTAAACCAGTATCAACCATTGGCTTGATACGGTTTTAATTCAATCGCGGCATTGTCATAAAATAGATGTGATGGGCCGTGCTCTGAGTGAACCAAGTGCTTTTCTTCGCCGATAGTACAGTGAACACGACTAAGTAGCGACTTAGTCGCAATGATACTGGCCGTTTGGTATCCGCTCTCTATCGCTGCGTCTGTTTCTTCTACCATGGTTTCTATTTCACTTAGCGCGGTAGAAAGGTGCTCGCGTGTCGAGCTTATTCTTTCAACCATGGCCGCGTCACGCTTCTCTTCTGGGACCGCTTCAAGTTTTTTCTCTGCCGCCTGGATCTTATCCAATTGGGCACTTTTCTCTTCCCAGCTTTTGTTTAAATTGACGAGTTCCCGTTTAAGTATTGGCAGACGCGGAAAGCAATGTATATACGTATGCGCCCCTGCGCTCGCGCCGATAATCACCGCCTGGACTTTTTCGCCCACTTCATGCTTACCGCCCGCCAACGTGCCTTTGCGCTTGGTGGCATCACTAATAACGATTGACTGCCCTACATGCGTTTTGCAATGCATCGCATGCAAGGTAAGTTCTAGGTTTTGATTGGCACAGAGTGTGGCATATTGCGCGAACTTGGCGACAATATTGCCCTCCGCAACCAGGGTGCAGTTGATGTCAGAGTCTGCTGCGACTTGTCGACCAATGATCCCATTTTGGACAATAATGTCTGCGCCAGCGGTAATGGTCGCTGATTCCACTACCCCTCCCACGGTGACCGTTCCCGATGCTGTGACCTTCATACCCACTTCAACATCACCTTTAATCACCACACTGCCTTCAAAGTTGACATGCCCGGTGCCGACATCAACCGCATCTAAGCTCAATGCATCATCGACCGCCACGCCGTCTTTTTGTAACCGTGGGATCCCAGCCATGGTCGCCACTAGAATATTAGGGTCTTTGTTACTTAACTCGCTGCCTGGGTGCGCGGTCAATGTCATTGGCTTACCGGAAGATGTCGATAACACCGACCCAGTTACAGTAAAGCCCTCATAGCCCGATGTTTCAGGGATCAGTTTAGCTAAAGGCTGTCCTTGCTTAACCATCACCATTTCACCCAAATCACGCATGTCAACGGTTCCATCCTCACGCTGTTTGGGACGGCGAACACGCTCGGCAGGATCTTCAATGAGATAGACAAGGTGCGCATCTTCGCCCGCAACCGGCTGCCGACCGAATGCGACGGGAACATCAAGGTATTCACCAGGTTTGAGCTTTCCTGACGCGGAGAGAAGTTTTTGCAGGGTCGGCTTTTTTATCCCTCGAACGATATTGGCATCACGCAGCGTCGAGAGAATGTCATCGGCTTTCAGTCCACGCCCGCCACACGCGCCGTTAACGATCAAATAGGCCGTCATTTTATCGTCGGCGATACGCGCTTCGATGGTTGCATCACGGCGTTCTGCAATAATGAAGTCTTCCGATTCAGCATCATCCGGCGACGCGTTTAACTTGGTTAATGCTGACTCTATCGTATCATCAAAACAAAAAAAGCCCTCGACTTGGTTGCTCACCAACCAGTCCTTGATTTGTTTTTTCTCTATCGGTTGGCCATTGGTATGCTCGACTTTCCCTGCCGATAAGTATACACGCTGACCATCCTGAGAGACGCGGAGGATATCGTCTAGCATCTCGCTTCCTGCCTATCTAATCCCTGTGGCGGCCTTATTAGCCAGATAAACCACTTGGCAATGCGCTTGCTCCATCATCTCGAGGAGCTTGCACTCGACTGTTGTCACTGATTAGATTAGTCCAAATCTAATGCAAGTGTGCGCAATTGTCTCATTTATAATAAATTATACAGGTTTATCCCGCTTGGGAGCAGGATCACTGATAAAAACGTGACCAGGATAGGATTAATTCAGTCGCCCTCAGCACGGCTCCCATAATGAAGGGTAGTAGACCGATTTACAGTGTAAATAAACGTAATGAGCGACAGCGTTTACACTGTAAACCAAGCCACTGCCACGTGTTCAGTTTACAGTGTAAATGGGTCATGTCGTCATGTGTATTTGAATATAATTCCGTATCCGGGATTCCGCATCCCTCTTTCCTGCCAGCTGATATCGGGTGCAGACAACAGACCAAGGCAACCCTAACAAAATACGGCTAACCAGAATGGGTAACGTGGCATTTTCGTCGTCTTTCTGGACGCGACCTATATGATGATATAACCAAGCCTGTAAGCTTGAGAGGGCAGCATCGACCCCCACCCCTCCGGCAACAAATCCATCAATTTGTTGTCTTACTTCCTCCGATAGCGGTGCGGTTGGTAACCCAGCAATGATAGAGGCAGCGATGTCAGTTTCCATCCGTTGATGGCTCGTGAGCATCTGAATGGGAAGGTTTTGCCTAAATAAGCGTAACGCCTGATCACACCAGTTCAAAGGCTGGATAGGCTTAAGCATTTGCAGCGAATAGCACCCACTGGCTTGATCGCGTTTTAATCCCAATTTAACCGGCTTAAATCCTTGCTTAAACCAAAACGGCGTCAGCACGGCGGTTGCACCGAAGCTAACACCGACCCCGACCACTGAGGCTTCAGCCGCGTGTTTATTCACGGTCGCGAGCAACCGTTGACCGACGCCTTGCTGTCGATAAGGCTCAGACACGGCAATGCGTTGGACTCGCCAGAGCCTGTCGTGCAGAACCTCCGCGAGCCCCAAATGCGCGGCGACCGATTGGCTAAACAGATGCCCTTTTATCCGGCGTTGCCCTGCGACCACCGCGTGACAAGTTTGCCAATCTATTCCTCCTTCTTGGCTCACCACACACGCGGCAACCAACTTATTATTGAGCCAGCCAGCAAAGATTAAGCCGGCGTCATCGTCCAGAAGACGGGCTAAGTCGTTAGGCGATGTTTGATAATGGGCCGCGATCAGTAATGTGAATAACTGCCGTAAACACGCCTCATCTCGATACAACTGCTGACGGCTAAGCGGCTCAATCACCATATCGTTCACCCACCCTGTTTCGAGCATATCGGTCTGATCGCTGCCTACGTCGTCGCCATTCAGTAAAAAGAGGGCGTTCAACGTGCGCTCAACCGGATCATCGTCAGCCCATCTCATAGGCGCCGTGAGCTTCAATGTGCGCCACTGCGGCTGCTCGACGTCCAACATTTGCTTGAGTCGGAGCGTAAAAGCACGTCCTGTCCCTTCATAGCCATGCTCGGTCGTCGCAATCGCAACGCGACTGTATTGATTCAGCCATTGGCTGATTATCGGAAGTGGGATTGCCGCCGCTTCATCAACCAATAACAAGTCTGCTGCTGGCGCATCCTGTAGCAGCGCATCAGGGGCAATAAAGCGTATCTGGCTTCCTTGATAGTCGATATGTTGGCCAGCATCATCGATCTGAAGGGTGGCTTTCAGATGATGAAAAAGCGTTGATGCATGGGCAGGGGAAGGCGATGACACAATGATGCGTCTTGGTTTTTTCATCATCAAGTTAGCCGCGGCCATCCCTAATGCGGCTGATTTCCCCCGACCGCGGTCAGCGGTTAGCAGCAGGGGACGGCGCCGATGTCCAGTCACGACTTTTTCCACGGCAGCAATCGCATCATCCTGAGTCACTGAATGCGTTTGATGTTTCGCTGGACGTTGCTGGGGTAAACGATGCAGCCAATGACAATTAAATGCGACGCTATCATCTTCACTCAAACAGCGAAGAAGGCGTTGTACGGACGGAGGCATTTCGTTATCGAGGGCGGCAATTCGGAGTACAATGAGTGCACCCGCGCGGCAACAACCGGCTATGGCGCAAAAGGCTTCCGCATTAAATTGCGCATTCACCTCCACCACAATATGACCACATTCTTGTCCCAGCTTTTGATGTGCTTGGCGCCAACTCAAACCATATTCTGTGTTTCCCACAATCAGCGGGGGCTGAGTCTCATCAAAGCCGCCCAGTACAGTCGCCAAGTCCTGATCGACACAAACCAGTTGACGGTGGGAGTAGTGCGCTGCACGTAAGATCAGTGGCTCAAAAAAGTCTTCCAATGTGGGTAATGTCATCATGTTTCCATAAGGCTTTTACCAAGCGGATAGGAGATGATAACACGCAAAAAAAAACGACACGCTAGGCATGTCGTTTTTAACGCTGGGGCATGTGCAAAATATTAGTTTTCTAGCGCTTGTTTAATCAGTGCCAGAATTCGGTCTGCGTCCTCATCACTGACTTTCTTTAAACTAATATTCAGGTTATTTCCTTTGCGACGATAAGACGCACGTCCGTCCAACAAGGTTTTGGCTTGCTCTCGTTCACTCGATGTCGGCTCGACAAGTTCATCTTTAAACTGCTCAATCAACTGGGTGACTTCTCGCGTAATACGCGTCACTCCTTGCGCCTCTACCTGTTGCCATAAAGGCGTGTCACCAAGCTTGGCAACCAGCTTTTGTTGCAGGGACGCATCAAGGCTAAAATATAAGCGATGCAACTTCACAATGGTTGGCCGTCCCAGCTCAGACACACTGGGGTAGGCTTGCAGTAGTGGTAAGGGCAGGGCCGCGGCTTTTAAGGCACCGCTGACCAAGGCTTCGCTACACTGACACGCACTCGCCAATGCTTTTTGGTCACTCACTTCGCCACTGTCTAACATTGCCTGCATCTCTTTACCGCGTTCATAAAGCGATAACGGTTTGTGGGCATTGGCGACATCGGACAAGAATTTAGCATGGCGTGTACTGATGCCTTTCGCCACGTAGACTAAGAAATCTTGTTCTGCAATCAGACACGACATGCGGCGTCGGCTACCGTCGAGGACTTCAATACGACCATCGTCAAGCCAACGACCCACAGCAGGGTACTGCTGGCCATGTGCTTTTAACGTTACCAAAATATCGGATAACGCGAGTTCATTCAGAAATGACTGCTCTCGCGCATTCTTATCAAAAACGGTCGTTTTATCTCGGATCTCACTGGCAGGGACTTTTACCAGCTCAAATTCAACCGTGTGTTCACCGGCGACCGCAAGTTCAATGACTGCCGCTTTCTCACTCGCTGCACTCTGAGCTTCTTGCGTTGTCGTTGCTCGTCGCTTGTCTGCTTTGGCAAACAAACGCGCATTTAAATCAGAGGTCTTAATGGCCATTTTTTGTGATTACTCCTGATTGAGCTGAGACCAGTGGCTGTGCAGCACACGCTCTAGTTCTAAACCGACACGATGGACGGCATCTTGGGCTGTCGACAGGGTCTTCTTACCGCCTTCAAAATCTTGAGAGGTAAGATCAAAGACTGTGCTGTAAGTGTCGGCACAGGTCTCAAACGCGCGACTTCTTGGAATGGTCGCCATCATTACTTGTTCACCCAAAAGATAATTCATTTCCGTTAAGACCGAAATCTGTTTTTTGTTGTCATCTTCAAACATAGTCGGCATTAAACGAACAAACTCAAGGCCATGCCAGTCTTCAGGGAACATCTCATAGACTTGTGGCAGATGCTGGAAAAAGTTCACCGTCGACGCCCAATCGAGGCGTTTTGCCGCACAAGGGATCACTAACGAGTTCGAGGCGTACATCGCATTCCACACCAGCGGATCGATATGCGGGCCTGTATCTATCATGATAATGTCAAACTCATCACTGATTGGGTCGATGACTTTTTCTTGCAGCAACTCAACCACGTTCAGAGACTGGCTAGTCGCCAGTGCTTGCCATGCCTCAGCATTAAACATCGCGTCTTCTGGAAAGGCCGCCATGGTTTTTAAGTTTGGATACTGTGTCGGCAGTAAGACATTACGCATCATGAAGTCTTTGTCTGCAGGCTGGGGCGTATTATCCAGCATGACGTCAACGGCGGAGTAAATCCCCTCTTGCTCGGTCAAACTAATTTGTGGATTGAGGAACAGTCGCAATGAGCCTTGTGGATCCAAGTCGATTAAGCAAATGCGATAACGCTTTTCCAAGTTGAGGGCCATACATGCCGCTAAGTGCACCGCACTCATGGATTTACCCGTTCCGCCTTTCTGGTTCTGGATGTTTACCACCCAAGGCTTATGGGTTTTTCCTTTACGCTCATGGAAAGTCGGCACGTTCGCCGCATCCATGATTTGGTGCGCCTCATCGAGTGTAATCGAATAATGGTTAGCATTGTTTTTAGTGAACTGATGTCCCTCTTGCTCCATGCGAGAGATCGCTTCATCGAGCTTTCGCCGCGTTAATCCCGAACGCGTTTCCATTAATGCTTTTGACATCGGTGGAAAGAGTTGGTCGTGGCGTTCTTCCATTACAATCTCGACCCGATCAGACTGAACCTGTTTCGTCTGCGCGGCGATATTGCGGAGGTTTTCAATCGTCTTTTCCCTATCCATATTCTTTTTCGCCTTAACGAGAAATAATTGCCGATTGTACAGCACATTCCATTCAAAACAATAAAAAGGTGAACAAAAGCCAATCAAATAAAGATCCTGCTCACAATTGTTATCATGGATGATTGATGAAAACATCGACGAATAGTTGGTTATACTCACTTCGACAAACCATGCGATAAATTCCTCACATTTAAAATGTCACAGCGTCACTTATTTACAATGTAAACAGTTGATAGAGTCGGAAGCCTATCTTTGAATGGCTAATTTACGGTACCCGATCGTTGAACCGAATTTATCGCCTTTTACCCCTTAAGAGGGGAGAGCGGTTAACAATCTCACCCATTAGCCGTTCATGCGATGGCTTACCGCGGTTTTGATCATTTTTCCCGTAACGATGATCAAGGTGTTCGGCCTTAATGGATGCTAATACTTGATCATGCTTTCGAGAGTAAAGGCGCTGTTGGGGAAGCATGATCAAGCAGAATTATGGGTTAAATCATCGGCAAATCTGCGCGATGTGTCTCTGTATATTACGGAACAATGATCAAGACTGGCTGTAAAGACTACCAGCCTGTGCGGTTGTTCGGAACGATATAGTCGAACCGCCAAATTACGGATAACGTCAGGTGTAACAAGGGATCGAGAAGGATCCGGGCATTCCATCCATATCACGTGGACTAAACAACGGTTTACATCAAGATGATCGAACAGCACGATCTCATACATGATCATTGTTCCACTAACCGGACACATACATTCCTATGGCAGTTATACTGTCAATGTCATTTCGATTTGGAGGATGAGAGTGAAATAGCCGCTAGACTTATCGGCAACATGCACGCTTTTTCATCAAATCAGCTAAAAAAGCGCTGTCTTGATCATTGTTCCTA
Source organism: Salinivibrio sp. ML290 (assembly GCF_001995695.1). Classification (NCBI taxonomy): domain Bacteria; kingdom Pseudomonadati; phylum Pseudomonadota; class Gammaproteobacteria; order Vibrionales; family Vibrionaceae; genus Salinivibrio; species Salinivibrio sp. ML290. The sequence goes on from NZ_MUEY01000007.1 coordinate 196,011, forward strand.
AGCCTCATTAGCCTGATTAACCACCGAATCCAATAACGTCATCACCCGCGACATCCTATAGCTGTGGATAAGATGTGTATCACGCTTGATCATTGTTTCAGTTATTATCTGATCATTAATGCGGTAAGCTGTTGATCATTGATGCAGGCCTCACTTGATCATCGTTGGTGCATGATGTTGATCATGCCTCCAAGACATTGATGATCATGCTTTCGAGATGGCTGAAATTATAATTCATAAAAATCATGGTGTTATAACAAACCAGCCACTCGGATCATAAGATCAGATCATCAAATTAGATCAGAATAATCATAAAGATCAGTTAAAAAGCGCAATAAAAAAGATCTTTCTTTTTGGGTCTTTTTTTATTAGTCTTTCCCTGGAAGAGTGATCGATTTACGGTTTCCGTCACCTCAATTTAAAAAAATGCGTGTTGAGTATCCCCGTGACAAAGGATTTAAGCTGACATGAGTGCCAGTAAACCCGAAAAAATCTTGATAAAAGCCCCTCGTTCCCACAAAGACGGGCATTTGTTCGCCGTACACGATCAGTTGATTGATTGGCTTGCACAGTATGAGCACTTTAAAGGGGTAACCAAAAGTATTCTAGAGCTACTGAACTTAATTTCAGTACGCGGTTTTGCCTCTCAAGACGGGTATGTATCCACCACAGAATTGGTTGACGCAACAGACGGGCAACTCACTCGCGCAGCCATCCAACAACGACTCCGTGCCGCTGTCCAGTTAGGACTGTTCATTCAGCAACCCGTGAGGTTTGAAGAAGGACTCGCAGGCAAAACCATGCTGCATCAGTTTGTTAATCCCAGCCGATTGATTTCATCACTCGGCAGTGCAGGCTTGATGACAGAAAAAAGTCGCGATGCCGTCAAGCAAAAACGGTCGAAAGCGTTAGCGCAAACGCAAGTTAATCGACAATTGCTCAGTGAGCATGGACTAGGCACCCCTCCGATGATGCCTGGTGAAAAAGATCAAATTTTGGTCTCGCCGACCAGTTGGGCTGGGATCATTGATCAAGCGCTTGCTCCACCGCGAACCAAAAAGGGTTATCAGAAGTCGATGGTGGCGATCAGCGGCACTAAGGCGATCATTGAAACGCGATCGGCTAAGTCGATCATGACGGTTGATGATCTGATGACACTGTTCGCCCTGTTCACCCTCACGGTGCAGTATCATGATCATCATTTACCCAATTACGAGTTACAGACCCAATCTATAGGCAACAAAACACCGATCTATATCACTGATATCCTGCAGTTACGGGGTAAAAAAGACAGTGGTCCTGCGCGTGATGCCATCCGCGAGAGCATTGATAGAATCGAGTTTACTGACTTTCAGCTTCATGAACTAACAGGTCGTTGGCTGAGTGAAAACATGCCAGAAGGGTTCAAAAGTGACCGATTCCGGTTCTTAGCCAGAACCATTACCGCTTCCGAGGAAGCGCCCAAAGAGGGTGAAGACGGTGAGGTCAGGATCAAGCCCAACCTTTATATCTTGGTATGGGAGCCCTCGTTCTTTGAAGAATTGATGACGCGTGATTACTTCTTTTTATTCCCACCAGAAATATTGCGTCAGCATACCTTGGTGTTTCAACTCTATTCGCTCTTCAGAAGCCGTATGTCGCGTCGACTCGAAGATACCATGCTACTTAGCGAGCTAAACCAAAAAATGGCCCGTAATATCGAATGGCGCCGTTTTTCCAGTGATTTAACCCGGGAGCTCAGAAAGCTGGCTGAAGGTAAGGTGACAGAGTCTGTGTTTGCGGTGAACTTGTGGGGATATCACTTAACATTAACGCGCGAAGATGAAGAGAAAAAATATCCTGACTATCGCATGGATATAAAGTGCAACGTCGACGAAGTGATCCGCTACTCTCGTGCCAAAATGTATAACGAGGGTAAACGCTCGTTGGCCCCCACTATGCCCAATCCGCTGAGAAATGAGATCCTTCCTAGCCAAGACCTTGATCAGCTTTCCGGGATCATTGATGGCGAGTTTGAACCGATTCAGCGCAAAGAGAAGAGCAGTGGCCGGTTAGGGCGTCGTGTGAAACAACGTAAGCACTTGGTTGAGATTAATGCGGATGAGCTGACCATTGTGCTCTCAAAGTATACGTCTGAGGAGGCGTTGCAACGAAGCATTACCGCGCTGTCGGCGATGACAGGCCATCCTTCCTCCGTGATTACCGAAGAATGTCAGGGTTATCTCGAAAAACTGGATTGGTTGCGGGTCGGTGATCAGGTCGTCTCCTATGAAACGCTCAGCCGTACGATTGAGTTTTACAATCAACAACAGCTCGATAGACATCTTTCTATTGAAAAGTTGATATCTGGGTTAGCCGTGCGAAGAAAAGTCTGTCAGCGCGTGTTTGAGGGCCATCTCGATGGGCAAGTGCTCAAGGCCTTGGATGACATAGCGATGGGAGGGTAGTGACCGATTTTGCAGGTTGTTGACGTGGTAATGACACAACCTTTGATGAGCGGCGTAAACTACTCACTGATAGATACCTTTGTCCTATTGGGTGCCTTGATGGCACCATTTGGCTAATCACTTGCCGAGCGGGCTTTGCCCGCTTTTTTCTTCCTTGCCAACGATGATGCGTTTCCCTCTTTGTCGTGGGGTCACGTCAGCTATTGGTTTTATTCTGCGTTTTACAGTGTAAACTGCCTACTTTCTTCCACGCTATATTGGGCTTTGCGAGGCCATGATGCCATTTCTCTTGCCATTGGCGGCGGTGCTCATTTGGTCGGTCAACACGATTGTAAACAAGATGTCTGTCACTGTGATTGCACCGGGTGCGATGGCATTCTATCGGTGGTTTTTTGCCATTTTGGTATTAACGCCGTTTTGTTTACCGACATTATGGCGCCAACGACGTTCGGTGCGTTGCTATGCACCACGTCTTGCCATTCTAGCGCTGTTAGGCATGGTCACTAACCAATCCGTTGCCTATTTTGCTGCGCAAACCACGACGGCGACCAATATGGCGCTGATTATGTCGTTGGTGCCCATGTTGAGCTTGTTGATCAGTGTGCCTGTGCTGTCACAGCCGTTGACGATGCGTGCGATCCTCGGGGCCGTGTTATCCTTCGCTGGCTTGGTGTATATGCTAACGCTGGGCAAACCGCTTTCTCTTTTTCACGCAGGCGCGTCGGTGGGAGACGGGCTAATGCTGGTATGTGCGTCCTCGTATGCGCTGTATTGCGTTTTACTTAAACGTTGGTCGATGGCGCTGTCCAATTGGGTGTCTGTGTATGTACAAGCTGTATTTGCGGTGGTGATGTTGTTGCCCGTTCTGTGGATGGCGCCCAGTCCCGCCATCCCCGCTGACGCCTATCCGCTAGTGGGGTTTGCCGCCTTAGGCGCTTCCGTGCTTGCGCCTGCGATTTGGCTAAACGCTATCGCGCTCAATGGGGCGAGTCGAACGGCGATGTACATGAACCTTTTACCCGTGATGACTGCGGCTATTGCAGTGGCGGTACTGGGAGAAATACTGACTCAGTATCACATCCTCGGTGGAGGACTTGTGATGCTGGGCGTTGCCATATCACAGCAATCAAGGCAGCCGTCCTGTCAGTAACCGTCTACACTCAATTAAGTGGGTTCTTTGACGGAGGTCGCCAATGTGGTGGTTAATTGAGTTAGACTGGGTACCCTTGTGGGTCATACCGACAAGCGGTCGCGCTGAGCGGACAGCGTCGTCGCCCATCATTTGGTAAAGAGAGAGCAATAATCTTACATGGATGTGGATGTATCTGAATGTTGCGTCGTCACCATTCGGCCTGCGCAGCGCAACGAAGCGCGCTACTTTTGGCGTAATATATATTATTCCCGTGCTTGGAAGCAGTATGATGCGCCGTATACACCGATAGATCCGGTGTCGTTTTGGTCGTTTCGTTTTGGTCTTTTTCGTCGTTTCATCGTGGGTGACACGGCGCAGGTGATTTGTGTGGACAATAAGCCTGTGGGTTATGTCACCCTGTATTGGGAAGACAAGCGCACGCGTTGGTTGGAAGTGGGGATCACTATTTTCGATCCTGTCCACTGGGGCAAAGGTATCGGCCGACGTGCTCTGACGCAGTGGATTGACCAATTATTTATTCGCCATCAAGTCAACCGAATCGGCTTGACCACTTGGTCGGGAAACACGGGGATGATGCGCTGTGCTAAAGCACTAGGGATGCGCGAAGAGGGGCGCTTACGCGCCGTCCGTTATTATCAAGGTGAGTACTATGACTCACTTCGTTATGGGGTATTGCGCGATGAGTGGTTGCAGCAAGCTGCGCCAGTGCGTCAAAACGGTCCCTCGTCCGCCAACACCCTGGCCGCTGTCGCCTCAACCATGCACCAAGACCATTCGCTGGTTTGATTGCGGCAGTAACCAATCTTCAAGTGCTGTCCGTTCAATCGGCCGAGAGAGCACATACCCTTGCAAGTAGTCACATTGGTGTTGGCGAAGCCAGCATAGCTGCTGTTTCGTCTCGACGCCTTCTGCTACTACGGTTAAACCGACGGCATGTGCCATGGCAATCATTCCTCGACACAGGGGCGCCGCTTTACCGTTAGGCTGATCGATATCCATAATAAAACTGCGATCCATCTTAATCACGCTAAACGGATATTGGCGCAGCAGCGAGAGGGATGAATACCCGGTGCCAAAGTCATCGAGGTACAGTTTTATTCCCAGTGCGTGAAGCTGACGCAAGTTCCTCCCCACCGTTTCTGAGTGCTCAAGTAAGGCCGTCTCCGTCATTTCTAACCCCAGACACTGAGGCGCAAACTGGTGTCTGGCGACCAGCGAGGCAACGTCATCGGCGAAGGTGGCTGACTGACACTGCTTGGCAGACACATTCACGGTGATAGAAGGACATTGATTGGCAGGGAATCGGGTATGCCAGCTATCCAGTACTTCGGCAACTTGCTCGAGCACCCAGTCGCCCAGCTCAATGATATAGCCTGTTTCTTCTGCGATTGGGATGAACTCTGCAGGAGAGATCCACCCTAACGTCGGATGTTGCCACCGGAGCAGTGCTTCTGCGTGGCTGAGTGTTTCTTGTTCGCCATCGAAAATAGGTTGAAACACGAGATGAAACTGCTGATTAGCCAACCCTTTCTTTAAATCTTGTTCAACAATAAAGCGCTGCTGAACTTTGGCAAGCATGGCTGGCTGGAAAATCGCGAGGCGTTCACGGGTCTGCTTGGCGTGATACATGGCAATATCGGCTTGCTGAATAATATCCGTCACCGACGCATTGGCCTTGTTAACTGATGCAATACCAACGCTGGCGGACAAGTTAATCATATGGTCGTCCACCTTGTACGGTGTGCTGAGTGCCTGCAGCAGGTGCTTGGCTTTGGTTTGTGCTAATGCCAGTGAACTGTCGGCTTTAAGCAAAATGATGAACTCGTCGCCCCCAAAGCGAAATACACGCTCGCCACTGACCGATTGTGTTAAACGTTTGGCAACCTGCTTAAGGAGCTTATCGCCCGTTACATGACCGAGAGAGTCGTTAACCACTTTAAACCGATCCAGATCGATAAACAGCAAGGTAAAGTGCTCGCTGTACTGGGCGCTTACTTGCTCAAGTGCGCCCTCCAAGGCATGGTCGAGCGCCGCTCGGTTTGCCAGCCCAGTTAGACTGTCGTGCTGGGCTTGATGGGTGAGTTGGCGGGTCTGCTTATTGACTAGGTGTTGTGCTAATGAAAGTCGATTGGCGTATGACCAAAAACTGGCAAGAACCGATAAGCCGAGTGACAGTACCAATAGTCCAACCAGCACCCCGTAGAGTAGCCCCGTGTGCAAGCCGCGCAGATGGGTGAATCTAACCACTAACCCTTCTTCGCTGCCGGCAATCGGAACAGTGATATCGGGCGAATGAGTATTTCGCCATCTATTCAACGCCAATAAAGAGTGGGTGGCAAACATTTGCTGATGGCCAAAGGCTTCACGGGCGATTAGCCCCATATCGGGCGCGGGAGTGTCACCTTGCCAAAGCGTGGGTAGAAAGGTATCAAAATAAAGTGTGGTGGCGAGAAAGCCTGCTAACTGCCCATGTCGTCCTGTGATTGCGGCAAACCATCGCACACCATGGCCTTGCTCGTCGTGAATTAATCGCGCGACGGGCTGACGTTTAAAATAGGCGCGCTCCATGGTCACTGTGTTCTCGCACTGCGCATCCGCGCGCCAGCCTAAATACCCTTCTTCGGCCGCTTTCGGGGATAGGTAAAGCGCGGGAAAGGTATCGCCCCGCATCACCCACTGGCAGGCTTGATTGTTGAGTGGAGGAAAAGGGCGATAATGGCTTTGTTGGGCGGCGAACTGTTTTAACTCAGCGCGATTGACTCGGGGTAACCACATAACACTATCAAGCCCTGAGCGCTTTTGGGTATGGTTGTCGATAAAGGCATGGAATTTATCGCGCGTTGGGCCACCTTCTTGTTGCAGATAAAGCTGCGCCGACAGCTGTAGCTCATAGAGCTGAGAAAACGCTTTACTAAGAGCATGGCGCTGCTTTTCCACATCGGTCGCAAACCGGCTTTGCTGACGCTGGTTTTCCAAGGTATAGACTGACCAGCCTGCGATTAGCGCAATCATTATAACCGTTAGGTAACGCCATAGAGGTTGTGAGGAAAAATACCGCATAAAGAATACATCGAATCTCACTATCGAGAGAGACAGGGTAGGGCGACTCGATGACAATCTGTGCTAAATACGGTTTCATTTTTATGACAGGGCGTGACTTCGCCTGCCCTCGTGTGTCAGAAAAATGACGGGTTTTTTATACAGGGTCAAGGTCGGTATCGGTCACCAATAACGTATTTAAATGTGATGTATATCACATAAGGGTTAGGGGCTTGATTCAACACCGAAGTTTGGACGCAATCGGTCAATTATGCATTTTTGTCGCGATGATTCGATACATTCTGCCTGAGGTTTGGGTAGGATGAGTGAGCGTTCTCTGCTAACTTTCAATGAGTCGATGGAGAGACAACCCGATCCACCGTTCCCTTTCCTTCCTGGCGATAACACATTGATTGTGGAGGCGTTCCATGAAAAAACTGGAGAATATCTCTGCGATATGCTTTGACTTAGACGGCACACTCGCAGACCCCTTTGATGATCTCTATGACGCAGTCCTCGGCATGCTCAGAGGATTCAACTTGCCAGAGGAAGAGCCTAACTCTATTCGTGATTGGGTGGGGGATGGTGCCGATTTATTGATCCATCGGGTGCTGACTCGGCACATTGATGGGCGTGTTTCCACCACTGTGCTTAATCAAGCGCGGGCTTTGTTTTTGTCCTCCTATCTGGGCAATAAACCGCCAAAAACTCGACTCTATCCAGGCGTACTTGCGTGTTTAGAAGGGCTCTCGCAGCGCCAGTTTCCGATGATATGTACCACGGATATGCAAACCGCGCACGCCAACAGTTTGCTAAAGGCCCTCGGGGTGGCTCACTTTTTTACCCGCATTTTAGGCACGGACGCGATTGCGGCGGGAAGACCTGATCCAGATAGTATTTATGAGGCGGCTGCCATCCTCGCGGTTCCGCCCACGGAGTTGCTAGTCGTCGGTGATGCCGTAAACGATGTTCACGCTGCCAGGGCAGCAGGCTCGCCCGTCGTGTGTGTCGATTATGGCTATAATTACGGTACGGCGATCCAAAAGATGGGGCCAGACACTACCCTTGATACATTGGCATCTTTGCCCAATATTATTTCTAAGCCGAGCCGGCTCAATGTGGCAGGCCATGCATTGGCCTCTCCCCCGGTATTGGCAGGGCCGCTTTGTAGTCGTCGACAACGACTGGGAGGTGGGGCACAATTTCGCTAACACAGCCAGGAGGGAAGCGTGAAAAACGAACTCAATCCTACGCACCTACTTCGCGCTTTTGAGATAGTGACAGAGTATGGTGAAGAAATTGAAGATGGACACCGCCTAGATGGCATCGACGCTTTCTCAGATTATGACGGCTATACCATTTATTTAGCGGGTAATGGGGTACAGTTACGCGTGGGGTTCCACAATACCTATGACCTTGACTATGAGCATGAAAACCTGAAAGAGCAGTTCCTGAAGAAGGTGGACGCTTTGGTCAAAAATTACAAAAAGTAACCACGATAAAACCTCTCTAGGTACGTGGTATAACGCCCCAATGGATGGGGCGTTTTTTGTTTGAGGCGGGAAAATGAACGAGCAATCAACCATGGACGGTAGGTGTGCACGCGGCTCACAGGCTCATTATAAAGCACTGGTGGACAGTGCTGCGGCAGCCATTTTAGTGATTGATGAGAGGGGGATTATCCTTGACGCCAACCCTTTCACCCACACCCTGCTTGGCTACGCGCAAAACCAGTTAGTTGGTCAGGATGTTGAGTGTTTAATGCCCCCTGAGCATCAGGGCAAACACGGCCAGTACTTAAAAAAGTATCTGTCCACCGGTGAACCCAATGTGATTGGTACTGGTCGGCGTGTTATGGCAAGACACCGTGAGGGACATTTAGTGCCTGTCCACTTGGCAGTGAGCGAAGTGTGGGTCGATGCGCGACGTGAGTTTATCGGCATTATGTCTGACTTAAGCGCATTAACCCATGCCCAAGCCACTGTTCAGCACGAGCGAAATAGGCTGAAAACCATCATCGATGCGATCGGCAATCCTGTGTTTGTCAGAGAATTAGGTGGTCAATATGCGTTAGCAAACCGAGCCTGTTTGCAAGCGGTGAATGTTGACCATGTTACCCAATTGGCTGAGGCGTTTGGTAAAGCGCTTCCCGATGGCATGCGTGACACCCTCAACGCCCTCGATCACCAATTGACTGTCGACGGTGAGCCCGTCCACATTGATGTGACACTGCGCGATGGTCGCACCTTTAAGCTGGCGAAAACCCTGATTCATCACCTTGCCGGCGAGCCTTACGCCATTGTCACTGTGGCTTATGACGCCACCCCACTTTTACAGGCCATGCAAGAGGCTGAGCGCGCCAATCAAGCAAAAAGTGATTTCTTATCGGCGATGAGCCACGAGTTACGCACGCCGTTGAACAGTGTTTTGGGTTATGCGCAGTTATTGCTTAAATCGCCCGATCTAACCCTTTCAGACAGTCAGCACCAGTATGTTGAACAAATCCACCAAAGTGGCCGTCATTTGCTTGCCTTGATCAATGATGTCTTGGATCTGGCAAAAATTGAGGCCGGCAAAACCACCATTAACCCGACCTGGTACCCAGCTACGGCACTGGTCAATGATGCCATTCACACGTTAGCGCCGCTTGCCGAACGACAAAAGGTGAGCCTACAAAGCCATTTGCCTCAAGGGCTGGACGGAGAGCTTTATGTGGACCCGATCCGGTTTAAGCAAGTATTGATTAATTTGCTTAGCAACGCGGTCAAATATAACCACCCTCAAGGAAGCGTATGGGTTGACGCACGCGAGGCCGGCGGAAACCTCACACTTTGCGTCAATGACACTGGGATTGGCATTGCATCTGATCAGCTAGCCGGCTTGTTTGAGCCCTTTAATCGTCTGATGGCAGAAGATTCACTGATTGAAGGCGCGGGGGTTGGCTTGGCCGTGACCCATCAACTGGTGGCAAAGATGCAAGGCCGTATTGAGGTAACAAGTCAAGTGGGTGAGGGGAGTTGTTTCTCCGTCACTTTCCCTTATCGGTCAGCGTTGTCATCCGCCGGCTCAGAGGGCAAGATGTTGCGGCAGGCAAGTTTATCCTTAAAGCAACCTCACCGTGTGTTGTATATCGACCGAGACAGCCATCAGCAGCGACTGATGGCTGATTGCTTTGAGGATTGGCCCTTGCTGACATTGCATTGTGCGCATGATGTCTCACTGGCAGACGCAATGGCACACACATTGGCGCCGTCGCTTTTGATCATCAATGGCGATGATGCTGCAACGCTCCAGGATCATGGGTTGCAATTCATTGAGGGGAGATCCGTGATTGTGCTTGAAACGGAACAACACAAGCCTCACCACCCGCATACTCCCTCATCGTTTAAGCGGCTCCAGCACCCCGTGTCGTCATCCGATCTTGCTGCGGCTATCCAATCGTTACTGGAGGACAGGGAATGATAAAGTCATCATTACAAGCGACTATTTTGATCATTGACGATCGGCGGGAAAACATTGACTTGCTCTCTGCAATGCTCAAGCAAGCAGGATACCAGCACTTGATTGGCTTAACGGATCCGAGCTTGGTCACCGATCACCTTTCCCCAGTTCCGGATCTTATCTTACTCGATATGCGTATGCCGCAGCGCTCAGGACTTATGGTGTTGGACGATCTTAACCATGCCCTCGGTGAGCATTGCCCGCCGGTTATGGTGTTGACTGCAGATAACGATCTGAATTTGCGTAACCAAGCCTTGTGCCGCGGAGCGATTGATTATATCAGCAAGCCGTTTGATTATGACGAAGTGCTTCAGCGTATTCATAATCTGCTGCAGTTACAGCTCAAAACGTTAAAACAGCGAGACCAGGCCGCGCGCTTGCAAATGTTGGTGAATAAACAAACCGCCGCGTTGCGTGCCCTCTCTCTCACCCATTCTTTAACAGGGCTCCCCAATCGTCGAGCCTTGTTAGATGCAGCGGAACGACAATTAATGCGAGGCTCCGTCACTGTGCTAATGATTGCGCTTGATGGGATGGAGGCAGTGACCCAGCACCAAGGGCACTTAATGACAGAGGCCCTGTATAAACACATTGCGGAGCTGCTGGCGAACAGTACGGTAGCGCGCTCGCATCGAGTGGGAGTATGGGATAGCTCGAGACTAGTGATGCTGATTGAAGGCGAGGGTGAAGAGGCGGCGCAAAAAGCGGCGAGGATTCACCGATTGATCAATGGGCACCACACGTTAGAAGGGCGGTTAATGTTCTTACATTGCCATATTGGGATCAGCCGCGCCCATTCTGAAAACGAGGATGTCGCCCAGCTTTTTCGCCAAGCGATTTTAGCCATTCCAACCAATGAGCAGCCTGTGGCTGAGTATCAACCTGAACTCGATAATAAAGCCCAGCGTGAGCATTTGATCCGTACTGAGCTTGGCGCTGCCTTGCAAAGTAACCATCTATCCTTAGTGTATCAACCTAAGTGGCGACTTGATGGGGGGCTGCTGGTGGGGGCCGAAGCATTACTGCGCTGGCAACACCCAACGCTCGGGGCGATAAGCCCCGCCGAATTTATTCCCATCGCTGAGCGCAGTGCCGATATGATGCAACTTGGCGATAAAGTGTTAATGATGGCACTGGAGGCGGTGGCGCAATGGCGGGCTCGCGCCCTAGTTGACGAGTGCTTTCATTTGTCGGTAAATGTGTCTGCCCAGCAGCTCCGTCATGGTTTTGCCGAGAGTGTGCTGGCTCGCTGCCATGCGACAAATATCCCGCCGGCCATTATTCAATTGGAAGTCACGGAATCGGCACTGATCCAGCAAATCTCGGTGGCATTGCGAGAGCTACAACAATTGCGGGAGGCTGGTATGCATATCGCGTTGGATGACTTTGGCACCGGATATAGCTCATTGAGTTACCTTAAACAGTTACCCGTTGATTGGGTTAAACTCGACCGCAGTTTTATTCAAGACCTAGCCACTAACGCCAGTGACAAACACTTGGTGGGTAGCGTGATTGATTTGGCGCATGGGTTTGGTCATGGCGTGGTCGCCGAAGGGGTGGAAAAAGTCAGCCAGCAGCAGGTGCTGCAGACGATTGGCTGCGACCAAGTACAGGGCTTTTTATATGCAAAGCCGCTTGCTATAACCGACTTTGAGGACATTTTATCGCAAGGTAGACACGCGATGAACGCCGAGATCTCGCCTACCGCGCATTAAATGACGCCTCGGTGCGCTAGATTTGGCCCGCACCGAGGTCACTTTGAATCATTCAGTGGCTTCATGGACGGTTTCTTTAGTGTCCTCCCACACTTTTGATGAGTCTTCTTTTACTCCTTCCCAGGTGTTTGAGCAGCCGGCAACAAATAAGGTGGTGATCACAAGCAATAACGATAGCTTCATAGGGACTCCTGTTCGCACATTTTTGTTACGCGTATTTTACGCATTACTTATCCTACTCGAACCTCGAAAAAGGCTCCAGCGGCGAATAATACGCTTGCGCTTTGCCTGTGGGGTTAATATCCTGAACGACAGTTAGTCGGGGAGCAAGTGATTGCTGAGACTGCGAAAGCAGGACCCGTAGAACCTGATCCAGTTAGCACTGGCGGAGGGAACTGACACGTTCAGCACACGAAGTGGCGCATTTCGGCTTACTTCGTCTCCTTCCGCCCCTGATGATTAAGGGGCCAATATGAACCTATCTCCACCTGTTATTCTTACCATCGCCGGCTCAGACAGCGGTGGCGGTGCCGGCATTCAAGCCGATATTAAAGCGATTTCAGCCACCGGCGGTTATGCGTGCTCGGTGATCACCGCGTTAACCGCGCAAAACACCTGTGGCGTTGAGGCCGTCTCGGCAGTTGATCCTGGTTTTGTCCGCGCCCAGCTAGATGCGGTGTTGTACGATATGCCAGTGCGTGCGATTAAAATCGGCATGCTCGCCAACCAAGCGATTATTCGCGAAGTAGCTGCCGTGTTAGCGCGATCGCCACACTTACCGGTGATTTTAGATCCCGTGATGGTGGCCACCAGCGGCGATCCTTTGTTGGATGAACACGCCATGACAGCGTTGATTGAAGCGCTGATCCCACGCGCAACCGTGCTCACCCCCAACTTGCCGGAGGCGGCGCGATTAACCGGTCAGCCTGTCCCCACCTCCATTGAGCAAATGCATGCGTTAGTCCCCGCCTTGCGTCGCCTCGGCTGCCCGTACGTGATGCTCAAAGGCGGCCATTTACATCACGTTCCTGAAAGTGTGGATGTGTGGATTAGTCGAGATACTTGCCAAACCCTGAGCGCCCGTCGGGTTGAGACCGCGAATACGCACGGCACAGGCTGTTCACTGTCTGCCGCTATCGCCTCGTTTTACGCCCAAGGGATGACGCCTATCGAGGCCGGGCGCGCGGCGAAGCATTATCTCACCGACGCCTTGGCGCATAGTCAGCAGTTAAAGGTGGGAAGAGGCGCGGGGCCTGTGCATCATTTTTACGCCTACCCAGTCGAAGCGCGTCATCACGATGCGCAAGAAGCCTCAGTCGAATAGGCCGTTTTTCACGAATAGGGCACGTAAAGCGAGTCCGCCGCTGCTAAGGTGAAGCGGCGGACTGCTCGGGAAAGGCTAACAGCCAGTGTCGCGTGTGATAAATGGTGTCCGAATCACGCCGCCGACCAATGCGGTAAACGCTCGGCAGCAATGTAGAACACGCGATCGCCGGGGGCGACGTCTGTTTTAAGGTTGGGGTTAAGGGTAATACCTTCACCTTTGTCGAGACCAATTAACGTTGCATCGTATTCATGCTTTAATTGATTGAACAAGGTGCCGACGTCCGTGGCGCTCGCATCGGTGGGGTAACGCGCGCAATACTGTGTCATCCCTTGTGCGGTGCTTAATAGCTCGTGATGTAACTGGCTGGAACCCGGGTCGACAGCGGCTTTTGCCAGCATTTCCWCCGACACAGACGGTACACACTCGGCGTGCGGATAGTGCTGTTTTAATATTTGGCTGAGTGCATCATCTTGAAAGTAAGCGAGCAGATGCGCGGACGGGTTTTTGTGCGCGCAGAACAGAGCCGCAGACAGAGTAATATCGTCTTCTGGGTTATCGATAATAATGCTCGAAGCACTATCAATCCCCGCACGGGCAATCCCCTCGGCATCGGTAAAGCTGGTTACACGCACAAATTCCACCTCACCGGGGAGCGGGTTTTCCATTTCGGGACGCACGCAAAGCACAATCGGGCGATCGCCATGCACACCGCTTTGTAGTAGGCGAATGAGCTGGATAGTGCGTTGACCATTCCACCCCAACACCAGAATATGATTTTTCACTGTAAGACTCCGTTTTCCTTGTAATCCACGTCGCCAATAATCGACCAACGCACTGGTTACATGCCCAATCACAACGGCAAATAACCCCAGCCCGCCGGGAATAATCCAAAAGGCGGTAATCCACTGTCCTGCTTCTGTCGCTGGCGAATAATCGCCATAGCCGACGGTGGACGCTGTGACCATTAAGTAATAGATATAGCGACCGAGTGACTGGGTCATCTCGGTTTCACCCGCCCAATGCAACAGCAGCCAGCCAATCACGCCGTAACCGAGAACCACCAATCCCAAAATACGCCCGTTTAAATGGGCAAAGTGACTGATAATCCAACGTTTAAAAAGCAACCAAAAGGTCATAGTGTTTCGCTCATTTGCTGCAGAAACGCCAGTATGGCGGGAATTATTATCGGTTTACAGTGTAAATCAAACGATTGGCGCAAAATGGATCACATTTCGCTTGGCTCATCATACATCGCCAATATTAAGCGTTAAAATATTATAAAAAGCTTAATTACTTAATTGGGAGTCAGCGTGTTTATATCTCGTCGTCAACTTGAACAAGAGCAGCAAAAACAAGTCGCTCTGCAGCAAAAAATTGAGCAGATCAACCATACCATCGACGCGCTGAATGCAGAGAAAGAGGCATTGCAGGCAGAGTTAGCCACCGTAGAGAAAAAACGCCAAACGGGAAAAGCCATCGACGCCAACTTATGCCACTTCGGTGACTCAATCAATGCGACGCAATCGTCTCTGGCCACCTTGGCCGACACCATCAACGGTGAAAAAGAACGGGTAACGGACGTGAGCCATCAGGCGGCGTCATGTGCCGAACAAGTCAATGATCTTGCGCGTCATGTGCAGTCGTTATCCGCGCAATGTCAGCAATCGTCAGAAGCAATTCGTGCGCTCGACCAGCATGCCCAAGAGGTGAGCGGTATTGTGAAGTTGATTCGCGATGTCGCCGATCAAACCAATCTTTTAGCGTTAAACGCAGCGATTGAAGCGGCACGTGCCGGTGAGCAGGGTCGAGGGTTTGCGGTGGTCGCCGATGAAGTGCGTAGCTTATCAGAACGTACAGCCAGCGCCACGCAAGATATCACCCAGCTGGTCGAGAAGATTCGCGCTGGGAGTGGGCATGCTTGCACACTCACCGATCAGCTTGCCAGTGACGCGATTGAATATAGCGAGCAAGGCCAACAGGTGGCCGATGCGATGGCCACGCAGAGTGAGCAAGCACAGCATAGCCGTACCACTATTAAAGCCTCTGCGCTGCGTGCTTTTTGTGAACTGGCGAAACTTGACCATATTAGCTTTAAATTTGCGATATACCGCGTCGTGCTGGGTGAAGACAGCATGACCTCGGACGATATCACCGATCACACCCAATGCCGCCTCGGCCAATGGTATGAACAGGGTGAAGGCCAGCAGTATTTCACACAGTTGCAAACGTTTAAAGCCATTGCCGCGCCTCACGAGCAAGTGCATACCCACGCGAAAGCAGCGGTGGCAGCGTTTCATGCTCAGCAACCCGAGCAAATGGTCACTGCATTAAAAGAGATGGAAAGCGCCAGCATGACGGTGATTGATAAGCTTGAACATCTCGCGATTGAAGGCAGTGAAGAGGTAGCGTAACAACGGGGTGTTAAATCGATAAGCACATGGTAACCTCAAACTCAACCAAGGATAAATGGCCGAAGGAGGCTGAAGTTACCATGACATCGATAGCGTTACTCGATGGCGGCCTAGGACAGGAAATATATCAACGAGGGCCGGATGTGAGCTCGAAGCTTTGGTCCGTCGCGGTGATGTTAAAACATGCCAATATTGTTAAAGACGTGCACAAAGACTTTATTCGTGCCGGTGCGAAAACGCATACCCTGAATACCTACCCAGCGACCCCCACGCGTCTCGCCAAAGCCGGCCTGAGCGATAAAATAGACATTATTTACCAGAAAGCCTTCGAAGCGCTGCAGCAAGCGGTGGATGAGACAAGCGCCGATGTTGATATTGCCGGCTGTTTACCGCCGCTGGTGGGCAGCTATCTCGGCCAGCCGCAACGCAGCTTTGACGATATGAAAGCAGAGTTCTGCCACATTGCGCGTCTGCAGCCTCACGTGGATGTGTTTTTAATTGAAACCATGACCAACACCCTTGAAGCGCGTGCAGCGTGCGCCGCCGCCCGTGAGCAAGGTAAACCGTTTGGGGTTGCGTTTCGGTTAGAGCCTAATGGCGCACTCCGCTCTGGCGAGTCGCTAGAGCAAGCCATGCACGCGGTCACTGAATATGCCCCGACAGCAGTGATGCTCAATTGCTGCGACCCAGAGGTGCTTACCACGGCAATGCCAAAGATGGCGACCCAGGCCGACATTGTGGGTGGCTATGCCAACGCGTTTAAATCGGTAGAAGACATGGCCAAAGGCAGCAAAGCTGATGCCCTGCAAGCGCGGGAAGATCTCTCCCCCTTAGTCCACACCGAACGCGTGCAACAATGGATTGCCGACGGTGCCCTGGTGGTCGGTGGCTGCTGCGAAATCACCCCCGCGCATATCCAACACCTCGCACAAACCCTTGAGCAATCTCACGAGATCATCAAGTTTTCGCAGTTAGCGGATTAATAGCTCGTTCCCACGCGCCGGCGTTACCTACCTCGTTCCCACGCTCCCGCGTGGGAATGCATACTGTAACTGATTTGCTGATCGTTCCCCGCGCGCCGACGTGGGGAGCGAGCAAGCATGAGATCACAGTGGAACTCTGACAACTCACTCAATCAAGCTTATCCATCAGTCTGCGGGCACGAAAACGGCTCCGCGCATTTAGCGTCAAGTATCCTGATACTGGAAGAAGGCGTGAGTAAAATTGAGAACTCTTAACGGCCAAGCAGATAGAAAATTACGGCGATAAGGTTTATGATTACGACAAAGTGATTATTTTTATAAACCAACTCATTGCTTAAGAGGATGCCATGTTTGCAGAACGCCTAGAACGAGCTCGTAAGGCGGCCGGGCTATCAATGAGTGCATTAGCCAATGAAGTTGGCCTGTCCGCTAACGCCATTAAAAAGTACGAGCATGGCACGACAATGCCTTCATCTTCGAACCTGCTGAAGTTGGCAAAAGCACTTGATGTTCGTACAGAGTACTTCTTTCGCCCAACGAAGGTGAAGTTAGAAGGTGTTGAGTACCGCAAGCGTGCAAGTACGCCAAAAAAAACGCTGGACCGAATCAATGGTGACGTTCTAGACCAAGCTGAACGCTGGCAAGAGCTATTAGCGTGTTATCCAGATTCGGTAAAACCCATTCCTGAGTTTGCTTTACCAGAAGCGCTTCCAAAGCAAGTCACTTGTTTAGAGCAAGCCGAAACGTTAGCGATTCAAATGCGTCATGCCTGGGAGCTTGGCCTAAACCCTATTCAAGATATGATTGATACCCTCGAAGCCAAAGGGGTGATGATCATTACCACTGGTGTTGAAACGGATAAAAAGTTTGATGGCTTAGCGGGGAAAATTGGCAACACCCCCGTCGTTGTGATTTCTACTGCCCAGAGTGGAGACCGTCAGCGTTTCACCTTAGCACATGAGCTAGGGCACTTAGTGGTGCAGGGACGTTTAGCTGAAGGGATTGATGAAGAGAAGGTGTGCAATGCTTTTGCGGGTGCATTCCTTTTACCTACTCAGACACTCATCGAGCACCTGGGTGAAAAACGCCGTCATATTGAGCCGCGCGAATTGCTCATGCTAAAGCACGAATATGGTATCAGTATGCTGGCAGCACTGTTTCGAGCGGGTCAATGCGGCATCATAACCCCCGCGACCCAAAAGAACTTGTTTATGCTGTTCAGTAAAAATGGCTGGCGAACGCTAGAGCCAGGTAACGCCTATCCACAAGAAACCACTTATCTACATAAGCAGTTGGTTTATCGCGCTTTGGGTGAAGAATATATTGGAGAATCTAAAGCCGCTGAACTTCTGGGAATGTCACTATCCAGCTTTCATAAAGAGCGTAAGTTGGAGATGACCGTTAACAAGCTGGTCGCTCAGGAGGGGTAATTGCAAGCCAACGGCAGACGTTTACCATGGCAAATGGCCGAGCAAGCCTTAGCGGAACTAAAGCAAGAACAGTAAAAGTGTGTTCACTCGTTCTCACGCTCCCGAATGGTAATGCATACTCAATATCATGTTGGAAGCTAGGCTAGAATCATTGATCAATACCTGTTCAACAGTCACATTCTTGCCTAAAGAAACACTACAATGTCTTTTGTCTCGCATTTTTTATGATAAAATTTTACCTAATAAAATTAATCAGGTAAGAGCCTACTCCGTGTTCAATCGGGATAATGATAACCCAATACAGCTCGCTCAATTGTCACAAGCAGCCAGAGATAGGATCGCACATATCGATTTTACCCTTATGTTTAAAGGGGAGGCTGTGCGTGCCGATTTAGTCGATCGCTTTAATATTGCGGCGGCACAAGCTACCAAAGACTTCAACCTATACCGAGAGCTAGCGCCTAATAACATCACGTACGACCCAAAGCAGCGGCTACACAAACGTGGAACGCATTTTACCCCTTTGTTTGACTACGATGCGGTACGAACGCTGGCAACCATCAGCCAGGGCTACGGAGATGGCTTCACTGGCAAGGTAAAACCGCCGTTGGCTTGTGAAGCGCCTTATCACCTCAATAAGCCGAGTCTATCGATAGTGGCGAAGGTCACCGAGGCCATCCACAAAGGCAAAGCCTTGCGTATTACCTATGTGTCGTTATCGAGCGGTGAAACAACGCGTGACATTGTGCCGCATACGTTGGTGGACAATGGCCTGCGTTGGCACGTTCGTGGTTTTGACCGCAAGCACTGTGAATTCAGAGACTTTGTACTGACCCGAATTAAAGCAGCGGTTGTGCTTGAGGATTCTACTTTGTCGCCTTCTGTTGTTAAAGAAAGTGAGCTCGAAACCCAGGACAGGCAATGGAACCGATTTGTTGAGCTGGAGTTAGTACCGCACCCACGCATAGAGCACAGCGAAGCGATTGAATTGGATTATGGTATGACGGGTGGCGTTCTAAAGGTTGAGATTAGGGCTGCAACTGCGGGGTATTTGCTCAGACAATGGAACGTGGATTGTTCCTTGGATGAGTCGCTATCTGGGGCTGAATACCAGCTTTTTTTAAGAAATAAACAAGCGTTGTATGGTGTTGCGAACCTAAAACTGGCACCGAGTTTTGACGAAAAAGAACTTGGTAACTAATGCACAAAAATGAACTTGGCGCAGGGTATAAATTTTGATGAAAATAATCGATAATCTTAACAACCTATTAGGTGACGAGCTTCAACAGACGCTGACACCGAACACAAAGTTAAAGATTGCTGCGTCTTGCTTTTCAATTTATGCGTATGAGGCTCTCAAAAAGGAGTTAGCGAAGATAGACTCACTTGAATTCATCTTCACATCACCTACTTTTGTCGCAGATGAAGTTACCGATAAATTCAAAAAAGAAAAACGAGAGTTCTTTATCCCCAAAGCTGGGCGTGAACGCAGCCTCTACGGAACTGACTTTGAAATACAGTTAAAGAATAAGCTCACTCAAAAAGCGATCGCTAAAGAGTGTGCAAACTGGATCAGAAAGAAAGCGACATTCAAATCAAACAAAACTGATTCCCCAATGCAATCGTTTGTTGTGACGCAAGCATCTAGGCAGCAAACAGAAGCCATGAGTGCAGTTTTTGCTCCGGTTAGCGGTTTTACGGCGGTTGATTTGGGGTATCAGCGAGGCAACGCTATTTCGAATTTTGTGCAAAAAATCGATGAGCCAAATTTCACAGCCCAGTATTTACAGTTATTTGACCAAATTTGGAAAGACCCTGCGAAGCTTCAAGATGTTACTAAAACCATTTGCGAGCATATAGAGTCTGTCTATCAAGAAAACTCGCCTGAAAAAGTCTATTTCATCATTTTGTATAACATTTTTAATGAATTCCTTGATGATATTACAGAGGATGTATTACCAAATGATCGAACCGGCTATCAGGACACCTTGATTTGGAACAAGTTATTTAACTACCAAAAAGACGCCGCGACTGGGATTATCAATAAGTTAGAGACCTATAACGGCTGCATTCTGGCTGATAGTGTTGGTCTTGGTAAAACATTTACAGCGTTAGCTGTCATCAAGTATTACGAGCTCAGAAACAAATCTGTGCTGCTTCTATGTCCGAAAAAGTTAGCGGATAACTGGCTCAACTTTAATCGAAACCTAAAAACAAATATCTTTGCTAAAGACCGTTTCAGTTACGATGTTTTGTGCCATACAGATTTGAGCCGAACCACTGGCGAATCCTTCGGTACTCCGTTGAATAGAATCAACTGGGGTAACTACGACCTAGTCGTCATTGATGAGTCTCATAACTTTAGAAACAACGATGCAGTGAAAGATCGAGAAACTCGATATCAGAAACTGATGAATAAAGTGATTCGCGCTGGCGTGAAAACCAAAGTTCTGATGCTATCAGCGACACCAGTGAATAACAGATTTACTGACCTAAGAAACCAGCTTGCGCTAGCTTATGAAGGCGAGTCGAGCAATATCACAAAGCACCTTAAAACCACAAAAAGCGTAGAACAGATATTCAACCAAGCACAAGCCGCATTTAACGCTTGGTCCAAACTAGACCCTGAGACGCGAACAGCTAAAGCCATACTCGATGCCTTGGATTTTGACTTTTTTGAACTGCTTGATAGCGTCACTATCGCTCGCTCACGAAAGCACATCACAACATTCTACGATACGACAGATATTGGCCATTTTCCTGAACGTAACAAACCAATCTCGTTTCATTGTCCGCTTACTACTCGTTCGGATGTAGTAAGCCTGAATGAGATCTTTGAACAGCTTAAGCGACTCAAGCTTTCCGTCTATGCGCCAGTGAGTTATATCCTCCCGAGTAGATTGAAGAAATACGAGGAGATGTATGATACGCAAGTTGAAGGCGGAAAAGGTAAGTTAAAGCAAAGCGACCGTGAAAAAAGCTTGGTTGCATTAATGACAACGAACCTTCTAAAGCGTCTTGAGAGCTCCGTATACTCGTTCAGAAGCACCTTGCAATCACTCCATGATAACCATATTCGTGTTCTTGGCATTATCGACGAGTTTTATAAGCGAGACGGGCAAACTGAAGTCAGTAGTCTGGTTGAAGCGCTTGAGTCTATTGAAGCAGATGAAGACGACATGCCTTCTTATCACGATATGGAAATCGGCAACAAGATCAAAATCAAGCTGATGGATATGGATCTTCCATCATGGCAGCAGGATTTAAATGGAGATTTGGAGCTGATCAAAGGGTTGCTAGATTCTGTTAGCAAAATTAAGCCAGAAGAAGATGCTAAGTTGCAGCATCTCAATTCACATATTGCTGAAAAAATAAACAACCCTATAAATCCTGGAAACAGAAAAATCATCGTGTTCACGGCGTTTGCTGACACCGCTCAATATCTGTACGAGCAGTTGTCACCTGTGATGTTAAGTGAACATAGAATCCATAGTGCGATGATCACTGGTGGTGCCAGTTTACCTAAGACCACCTTAAAAACCGGACGAAAAGACGCTCATCGTACTAAGAGCTATGACACACAAGAAGTGCTCACCTTATTTTCTCCAGCTGCCAAATCGAAAGCCAGTGTATTACCTGATGAACCCGCTGAAATCGATTTGTTGATTACTACAGACTGTATCTCTGAAGGGCAGAACTTACAGGACTGTGATTACTTAATTAACTTTGATATTCACTGGAATCCAGTTCGGATTGTTCAGCGCTTTGGGCGAGTTGACCGTATTGGCTCGCCGAATAAATGTATTCAGTTAGTTAACTACTGGCCTGATATATCGCTGGATGAGTACATCAACTTAAAAGAACGTGTTGAAAGTCGAATGACGATAGTTGACGTGACAGCGACCGGTGATGATAACGTTCTAAGTAGTCAAGCTAACGATGTGTCGTACCGTAAAGAACAGTTAAAGAAACTACAAGAAGAAGTCATCGAGCTTGAAGATTTAAAAACGGGCGTTTCTATCACCGATCTAGGTCTAAATGAATTTCGGATGGACCTGCTTAATTTAATAAAACTCTACGGCGAACCAAGAAATGCACCAAGCGGCATGCATGCGGTGGTTGAAGCTAAGCCTGAACTAGGGTTATTGCCTGGCGTGGTGTTTGCGCTGAAAAACGTCAATAACAGTATCGATAGCGATCTGCAAAACAGGCTCCACCCTTATTACCTTGTCTATGTATCGAATGAAGGGCACATCGTCGCTAATCATTTTGAGGTAAAGAGACTATTAGATTTAATCCGCAGTAGCTGTAAAGGGCAAACAGAGCCGCTCAGTGAGATTTGTGCGTTATTTAATCGCCTAACACAAGACGGTCGAGATATGCAGCGTTACTCTCACCTTCTAACAGATGCCATAAAAAGCATGATTGAAGTTAAGGAAGAAAAAGATGTTGATAGTTTGTTTAGCGGTGGCGCTACCTCAGCGTTAGTGAATACATTTGCCGGGCTTGATGACTTTGAATTGTTGGCATTTATTGTGATCCAGCAAAAGCAGCTCATAGAAAACAGTGCTCAGGATGAGGTTGTTTAATCTATGAACTCACCTTGGATATTTCCTGACAAAGCAAAGTTCGGTCGTGTCGTGCCGAAGAAAAAAATATACGAACACAGTGCGGCAAGCGCTGGGTTGAAGTCACTTTTTGTAGAGCAAGTCGAACAGATCCTTTGGGCTTACAAGCTATCGCCCAACACGCTGAATATTCCACAAACTAATGAGGTCAGTGAAATACAGGTTTTCAATGTGAAGCTTAAAGGTGGCTCGATAGACGACAGCGTACTAAAAGCGATTGATTTGGCCATACCTTTTCCCATTCTATTTGAGATATGGGGGCCTAGTGGTGAACAAGGCTACTACGCCGCTTGCTATAAACGTAAGGCAGAAAATGATCAGTCAAAATGGTTTTGTAGCCGCTATTTACGCTCAGAAACCTTCTATTCAGATGATTCATTAACAGTGACTTCAGAAGTGTTGGGTTTGCCTACCGCCATCGATATGGCCGAGCTGTATCAAAAGCTTCTTACTCGCTTGTTACCCATACCCCAACGAGCCGCTGAGAGTATTGAAGAGGTCATTGAACGCTTGGTGGCAATTCAGGCATTGGAAAAGCAAATCTCGCAATATAAGAAGAAGGTTAATGCCGAGAAACAGTTTAACCGCAAGGTTGAGCTCAATAAGCAGTTAAAGAATTTAAGGTGCGAGCTTGAAGAGTTACTCGCATAAAGAATAAAAATTTCAATAAGTTAAATAGTGCCACATGCTTTTTATGCAAGGCATCACGCAAAAGGTGAACACATGGATAAATTACAGATGCACAGCCCCGACATGACGCAGCAAAACATAGAGAAAATTCAGGCGTTGTTTCCGAACTGCGTGACGGAGTCAAAAGGGGCTGACGGAGAGCTAAAGTTAGCCATTGACTTTGACCAACTTAAACAAGAGCTATCAAATTCAATCGTTGAAGGCCCACAAGAGCGCTATCAGTTGAACTGGCCTGGTAAGCGAGAAGCACTACTAACAGCGAATGCACCTATTGCCAAGACCTTAAGACCTTGTCGAGAAGAAAGTGTTAATTTTGACACGACTGAAAACCTCTTTATTGAAGGCGATAATCTTGATGCGCTAAAGATGCTGCAAGAACCATACCTAGACAAAATTAAGATGATTTATATCGATCCTCCTTATAATCGAGGTGAAGATCTAATATACAGAGACGATTATGCGGATAATGCAGAAAACTATTTAATTTCCTCCAATCAAGTTGATGATTCAGGAAAAAGGCTAATAGCTAACAGTGAATCTAATGGTCGCTTTCATTCAGATTGGCTAACCAATATTTACATGAGACTAAAGCTAGCAAGAAACCTCCTGTCTGATGATGGCGTAATATTTGTAAGTATTGATGATAACGAAGTCCACAATTTACGGAAGTTATGCGATGAGGTTTTTGGTGAAGATAATGCACTCGTTCCACTAATATGGTCTCTTCCACGAGGTATTAATGCAGGTCACATATCTAGAGCACATGAATATATTTTGGTTTATGCAAAAAACAAATCTAGTTTACCCTTATTTCAAAAGGTTGGTGATGAAACATTCTCAGTAGAGAGATGTAACAAGAAAATTGACAGGAGGCACCCTGCTTCTGAGATTACGTTTCCTCCTGGTATCAGATATGAAGGACAAGACAAAACAATTACAGGGAAGATTGAAGGTTCTGAAGCTATAGAAATAAAAGGAGAGTTGGTATTTGAATCTGGGAAACTAGCAAAAGAAGTTACGCTTTCGACTGGTTGGACTATGAAAAATATGATTCTAGCGTGGTTACGAGGTGAAGAGGTCTTCGATTCAAAAGGGCAAAAGATTGTTGAGTTTTATTTTAAAGAAAACGGTAAGTTATATAGTAAAAAGAAGGTAGAATTTGAGTCACCTAAATCAATTTTAGCTGGTGTTCCTGATACGCAAGCAGCACGACTTGAAATCGAAGACTTGTTGGGAAGTCAGGACGTCTTTCCATACCCTAAACCAACAGAGTTAATCAGAAAGCTTATATCTATGACGGTAAAAAGCGGTGATACTGTTTTAGATTTTTTCAGTGGTTCGGGAAGTACAGCTCATGCAGTGTTTAAAGAGTTAATTAATAAGAAAGTACGATTTATTTCGATTCAAATTCCAGAAGTGATTAATGATAGCAATGTAGATAGTTTAGTTGCCTTAGAGTTTTGTGAAAAACTCGGTGTCCCCAATAATATTGCTGAGATAAGCAAAGAACGAATTCGCCGAGCAGGAAAAAGTATAGCAAAATCATATAAAGGAAACCTTGATGATTTAGATTTTGGCTTTCGAGTACTTAAAGTAGATTCATCCAATATGGCGGATGTGTACTACTCGCCAGATCAAGTTACTCAGGGTTCGTTAGACTTATTGGTAGATAATATTAAACCAGACCGCACTGCTGAGGATTTACTCTTCCAGGTACTGCTGGATTGGGGCGTCGATTTAACCTTACCCATCAAAAAAGAAACGATTCAAGGCAAGACAGTTTTCTTTATTGATGATGATGCGTTGGTGGCCTGTTTTGATCTGCGTATAAATGAAGCTTTGATTAAAGAGTTAGCTACAAAAGAGCCACTTCGCGTGGTGTTCCGTGATGACGGCTTTGAGAGTGATGCAGTAAAAATTAATGCCGAGCAGATTTTCAAGCAAGTGTCGCCGCATACTGAAGTTAAAGCGATATAAGGAGGGAGTATGAAGTTCAAGTTCAAAGTCCAGCCTTATCAAACTGTTGCCGTAGAGTCGGTTGTTGACTGCTTTGCAGGCCAACCTAATGCTGGAGGTATTAGTTACCGTATTGATCCAGGTTTATCTGTTGATAAACATGGCCAATCTGGCTGGAATATGGTTGATCAAGACGGTTTTAAAAATGCTGACCTCGCGATCACTGAATCGCAGTTATTGCAGAATATCCATGGTGTTCAAAGTAGACAGAACCTCCCTGTTTCAGAAGCGTTAGTCAGCAATGCTAGCGCTAAGATTAATCTCGATGTTGAGATGGAAACCGGTACAGGTAAGACCTATTGCTACATCAAAACCATCTTTGAGATGAATAAGCGCTATGGCTGGAGCAAATTTATTATCGTAGTGCCTAGCATCGCCATTCGCGAAGGCGTTTATAAATCGCTGCAAGTTACGAGTGAGCATTTTGCCCAGAATTACGACGGTAAAAAGGCCCGGTTCTTTATCTATAACTCGAAACAATTGCACCAGTTAGAGAGTTTTTCTTCTGACAGTGGCATCAATGTGATGGTCATCAATATTCAAGCCTTTAATGCGGCGGCTGATGCAGAGAAAAAAGCTAATGAAGGTAAGAAATCTTCCGCAGAGAGTAGAAAAATATTTAGAGAGTTAGATGATTTCCAATCCAGGCGGCCTATAGATGTTATTAGTGCAAACCGTCCGATCCTGATTCTAGATGAGCCGCAGAAGATGGAAGGCAAGAAGACATTGGATGCCTTAGCCAAATTCAAACCACTGATGGTACTTCGATATTCGGCCACGCATAAGACAACACACAATAAGGTGCATCGCCTGGATGCGCTTGATGCTTATAACAATAAGCTGGTTAAGAAAATTGCAGTTCGTGGTATTTCAGTAAAAGGCTTAGCGGGTACGACAGCCTATCTATACCTGGAGTCCATCGAGATCTCGAAAAAAATGCCAGTGGCTCGCATTGAGATCGAAGTTAAACAACAGAATGGCATTAAACGCATACCCAAGAAGGTCACTAAGGGCGATAATCTTTTTTATCTTAGTAATGGTCTGGATCAGTACCGTGATTTTGTGGTTACTGATGTCAACGCGATTAACGATACGGTTGAATTCAAGAATGGCCACGTTTTAACTGCGGGCGATGCCACGGGGGATGTGACCGAAGAGACCATTCGTCGTATACAGATCCGCGAGACAATTAAAGCGCACCTTGAAAAAGAAAAAACACTTTTTAACCAGGGTATAAAGGTTCTCTCTCTCTTTTTTATTGACGAAGTCGCAAAGTATAGAGACTACTCTCAAGCCGATGAGAAAGGCGAATATGCTCGCATCTTTGAAGAAGAGTACTCCTTGCTTGTACAGGAGTATCTTGATGAGTTGACCCTTTTACCGAGTGAGCAGAATGATGCCTATAAAGCCTATCTATCAGCTATTGAAGGCTCTAGAACGCATAATGGTTACTTCTCGATAGACAAAAAGTCAAAGCAGCTTAAAAATCCAGGAGTAAAGAAACGGGGCGAAGAGGCAGGTATATCAGATGATGTAGATGCCTATGATTTGATTTTAAAAGATAAGGAAAAATTACTTTCGTTTGAAGAGCCTACTCGATTCATCTTTTCACACTCGGCCTTGCGCGAGGGGTGGGATAATCCAAACGTATTTGTCATGTGTATGTTAAAACATAGCGACAACACTATCTCTCGTCGTCAAGAAGTTGGGCGTGGTTTACGTCTGGCCGTCAATAAATATGGTGACAGACAAGACCATCCGGCAACTGTGCATGAAATTAATGTTTTGTCGGTGATTGCAAGTGAAAGCTATAAAGACTTTGTCACGAATCTACAAAAAGAAATCAGCGAGTCTCTCTCAGCGAGACCTAGAAAAGCAGATGAAGCTTATTTTACAGGTAAGACAATTACAACGGCTGATGGGCCTGTAGAAGTAACACCTGTCATGGCTAAGCAAATTTATAAGTATTTGCTTAAAAATGATTATACCAATGAAGCTGACGACTCAATAGCGCCATCATTCCACCAGGCTAAAGCTAGTGGACAGTTAGCGCCAATGCCTGCTGACTTAGAGCCGTACCAAGAACAGATATTAACCCTGATTGATGGTGTTTATAGTGAAGCGCAACTTCCTGGTGTTGGTGATGATCGTAAACCTAAAAACAATCCGTTGAATGCTAACTTTGATAAGAAAGAGTTTCAGGAACTTTGGCAAAAAATCAATCGCAAAGCGGTTTATAAGGTTGATTTTGATTCATCTGAGTTGATTAAAAACTGTATTCGGGTACTCAACAAAGAGCTTAAGGTCACGCCTCTTCAGTATACTATTCAGGGTGGTATTCAATTAGAGGGTATTACCGACGACCAGTTAAAGTCTGGGCATAGCTTTAAAGTAAGAGATACTGAAGTACAAACTTACCAATCATCAGTTCGTTCCTCTGTTCAATATGACTTAGTGGGTAAGTTGGCTGAAAATTGCGTACTGACTCGAAAAACAGTCGCCGAAATACTGATGGGGATAGAGCCTGTAGTATTTGCACAATTTAAGCAGAACCCTGAGAATTTTCTCGCTGAAGCTTCACGCCTTATAAAGGAGCAAAAGGCATCTGTGATTATCGAGAAGCTATCATATGACCCAACTAACGAATCTTATGATATCGATATATTCACGGCAGAGCAAAAAATGACAGATATGACAAAAGCCGTTAGTGGGGTTAATAAGCATATTTATGATTATGTTGTCGTTGATTCACAAGGCATTGAGCGGGACTTTGTTACCGAGCTTGATACAAGCAAAGAAGTCGTGGTTTATGCAAAACTGCCTCGCGGTTTTCTGATACCGACACCCGTTGGCGACTACAATCCTGATTGGGCGATTTCTTTCAAAGAAGGAAGTGTTAAACACATTTACTTTATTGCAGAGACTAAAGGAACGATGTCTTCGCTTGAATTGCGTGGCATAGAAGATCGCAAGATTGAATGTGCCAGAAAATTCTTTGAAAAAATCAATGCAGAGGTCACGAGTGAAAACGTCAAATATGATGTTGTTACGAGTTACTCGAAACTGATGGAAGTCGTAAGCTAACCGGGAGAAAATACAGGCTTAAGCGTGCCAAGTATGGGCGCTTTTACTCATTCCCACGCTCCCGCGTGGGAATGAGAACACAAAACGCCCCTGTAAATGCCTCTGTAAACGCCCCTGTAAATAATATTGATGCGGTGGATATTCAAGGCTTGAAGACGCCGGAGGCCATCATCGCCCTGCTAGCGGCCGATAACACGCTCACGCGGCCGCAGCTGGCCGAGCGGATCGGGCAAAGACATTCGCACCATTGGTCGCACCTTGGCCAAGTTATAGCAAGCGCAAAGGCAAAGGATTAAACGGGTCGGCTCTGATAAAGCCGGCCATCGGGAGGTTCAATTGTGACACAATTGCTGCGTTTGTTGATAAATTTAAAGGCGTTGGCGGAAAAGTATGATTGTTAGAGGATAACTTTGGTGTGCATTCCCACGYAGGAGCGTGGGAACGAGTAACTAGCTATCTCATCATGACTCGATATGGGCAATATTCCCGCGTTTCTAGGCCTGCTAGGCTAGATTTTTGCCGTCAAACTCGGTACATTGCACGCAAATAGAAACTATTCTCACTTTTGTTTATGGCTATGCCATATCATCAAGCATATTTGCAGATATCACCATGATAAAATTGTCTTCATTTCGGCTCGCGCTAGGCGTTGCGTCCTGTTTGGCGCTGACGCCAGCGGTGAGTGCGGATCAACTCGAAAAAGCTCAAGCCATCGAGGGTAACACCACCCAAGAGGCCGCGCAGTYACAGTCACGGATTAACCGCCACTCTGATAGCAGCTTGGCCATGCGCCAAGAAATTGAGCAGCTGCAAGCGCAGATCAGTAACCTGGAAATCTATCGCGATCACTTGCAAAACTTGGTGGTCAATCAGGATAAAGAGGCGACCAGCCTGCGGAATCAAATCGACGAGATCAAAGACACCCGCCAAGGTATTGTGCCGTTGATGTATCGCATGTTGGGTGGGCTCGAGCAGTGGCTTGCCAAGGATATTCCTCTTAAAGCCGAGCAACGCCAAGCTCGTTTGCAAAAACTGCAGGCGATGATGGGGCGTGCCGATGTGGCGGACTCGGAGAAATTCCGTCGTATTCTCGAGGCATACCAGATAGAGCGAGACTATGGCAGCAAGCTTGATGCCTACCAAGATACCGTTGTACTCAATGGTCGAGATCACCAGGTCGATGTCCTCCATCTTGGCCGTATGTCGCTGGTGGCGCGTAGCTTAGATGGTAAGCAGTATTGGCTGTGGAGCGCCCGTGATGATCAGTGGGTTGAGCTGGATGCGAGTGTCGCAGACGCGGTGGATAAGGCCTTTGCGGTGGCGCAAAAGCAAATGGCACCGTCATTGTTATCTCTGCCATTGAGTGCTAACCAAGGGGTGAAGTCATGAATTGGAAAACCCTGATTGCCGCAACCTGTTTTGCCGCGATTGCGCCTTTTACCCACGCCGATGATCTTGTTGGGCAAACCCAACAGGCGCATCAACAGGCGACTGAGCATAACCAAGCGCGAGAAGCACAATTCGCGCTGACCGAGCGTGAGCTACGTGAAAAGCTCAATCAGCTCAAAGCCACGCGCAACGCGTTAGAGGCGGAAACAGAGAAACTGAGTGACACCTTCAGCGATAACGAGCAAAAACTGGCGTCGTTAGAAGATAAGCTGCGTTTGGAGTCGGGCAGTTTGGGTGAGCTGTTTGGTGTGGTGCGCCAAGCAAGTAAAACCATCCAGACTGACGGCGCGTCGAGCTATGTGGCAATCACTCAACCTGCGTTTAATCAAACGGTGGCAGATATTGTTGCCGCTGATACTTTGCCCTCGCTCAACCAGCTTAATAGCCTGTGGCAGGGCATGCTCACCCAAATGCAAACCAGTGGTCAGCTGCAAACCCTTTCTTTACCTGTAGTGAATGCGCAAGGCGTGTCGTCTGAACAGTCGGTGGTGCGAGTGGGTAACCTAGGCTTGGTGAATGAGCAAGGGTATTTAAGCTGGCAAGCTGAACGACAAGTGGCCGTTCCCTACCGCGCACAGCCTGATGACACCTTAACACCAGCGAAGCTTGAGCAAGCTATCGCTAACGTGGGTGAGACCGTACTTGTCGATCCGTCGCGTGGCGCGTTACTTGGGCAGCTAGAAAACGCGCCAAGCTTAAGCGAACGCTTTGCGCAAGGTGGCTTTGTTGCCAAAGTGATCGCGACCTTATTGGCGGTCGGCTTGTTAATTGCGCTCTACCGTGGGGCAGTCTTGCTCTCGATTCACGCCAAAATGCATCGCCAGCTTAAACACCCAGAATCACCAGAAGATAACCCGCTTGGCCGTGTGCTGAAGGTCTATCATGATGCGCCAAAGCGTGATGTTSAATCACTGGAGCTGCGTTTATTAGAAGCGGTGGTGGATGAACAGCAAGGCTGTGAAAAAGGCCTCTCGATGTTGAAATTGCTTGCTGCGTTGGCGCCGATGCTCGGCCTGCTGGGGACGGTAACCGGGATGATCGAGACCTTCCAAGTGATTACTCAGTTTGGCAATGGCGACCCGAAAGTGATGGCAGATGGCATCTCGATGGCGTTGGTCACCACAGTGCTTGGCTTGATTGCGGCCATTCCGTTACTGCTGGCGCATAACATCCTCAGTGGGCAAGCTGATCACATTCGTGGCATGCTGGAAAAGCAAAGCATTAGTTTGGTGGCTGAACAAGCTGAAAACAGTGATCAGCGAGCGGAAACCGGACAAGCGGCATGATAGACGTCGAGTTATTCTCACAGCTTGGCCAGCAAGATATTTGGAGCACCTTGCGTCATTTTATGGCGCAAGGTGGGCCCGTGCTTTGGTGGCTCGGTGTGGTGGTATTGGTGTGCTGGGTGTTGGTGATTGAACGCCTGCTATACCTGTATTCACGGTTCCCCGCACAACGTCGTGCGTGGATTGCGGCGTGGCAGGCGCGTACCGATCACCATTCTTGGCATGCACGCGCCATTCGCCAAGGCTGGTTGTTTCAAGCCCAACAGGATCTCGGCCGTTATCTTGGCTTTATTAAAGCCCTGGTGGCGATTTGTCCGATGTTGGGGCTGTTAGGCACGGTCACGGGGATGATTTCTGTGTTTGATGTGATGGCCAGTCAAGGCACCAGTGAGCCCCGTTTAATGGCCTCAGGTATTTCAATGGCCACCTTACCCACCATGGCAGGTATGGTGGCTGCTTTAGCCGGTATGTTTGCCCATGCCCGTTTAGTTAAAGCCTGTCAGCGCCGAGAAGTCGCGCTGCAGCAGGCGCTTCGGAGTCAGTAATGCGATTGATTCGAGCCCAAAAACAGCGCGAAGAAGCGCAGGTTGATTTAACCTCCATGTTGGACATTGTGTTCATCATGCTGATCTTTTTTATCGTCACCAGCTCGTTTGTGCGTGAGTCTGGCGTGGAAGTAAACCGCCCGGAAGCCAGCCACTCAACCAGTCAGAAAGAGGCGGGTATTTTTGTCGCGGTCACCGCCTCGAATGAGGTGTACATTGATAAGCGCCTTGTCGATGTGGAACGTGTCGAAGCGACGCTTGAACACCTATTGCTCGATAAGCCGGACGCCTCGCTGGTGATTCAAGCCGATGAGTTGGCCTACAATGGAACGGTGGTTGAAGTGATGGACGCGGCGAAAGGGGCCGGCATTGGCAGCATTGCGTTGGCCACGGAGTCGCCGTAATGAAGCGATGGCTAATCTCATTGCCGGCGGCGTTGATGGTTACGCTTGGCCTGTTTATGTTGATGGCGTTGATGGTCGGACAATCGTCTCAGCGGCCTCAGGACACGGCTGAGTCGGTAAGCATTGATATTTTCATGCAAGAGCCGGATACCGAGGTACAACGTCGCCAACGCAGTGTCCCGGAGCGCCCGACACCGCCAGAGGTGCCTAAACCACCGACGCCGGTCACCCAAACGCAGACACAATCCAGTGCTGCGCCACAGCCGGATATGGCTAACTTGAATGTACAAAGCAATATTCAAGGCGTGATGGTGCAAGCGCCGTCGCTAGGCGATTTAAATGTCAGCACTGGGCCGAACAATCAGCAGGCGATGCCGCTATTTCGGGTCGAACCCAACTATCCGCCACGCGCCATGCGACGCGGCCTAGAGGGGTTTGTGGTGGTGAGCTTTACCATTAGTCCCTCGGGACGCCCACAAGATTTGACCGTGGTCGATGCCAACCCGCCACGTGTTTTTGAGCGAGAGGCGTTACGTGCGCTACGCAAGTGGAAATATGAGCCGAAAGTGGTTAACGGAGAAGCCGTGGCCCAACCCGGTCAACAGGTGAAACTGGAGTTTAACTTACGCTAATGTTTAAACGACTCATTGTTACCTTAGTATTGGTCATCTCGCTGCCAGTCGCTGCGCAGCTTTCGCCATCGGTGGCACGCTCGATTGAAAAAGCACAAACGTTAGAGCAAGACGCCAAACTGGGGGAGGCGATTGCCGTGCTCGAAGCGCTGTCTGCTGAACGCGCCTACGACAAAGCCTTTGTAAACCGGGCGCTGGGAGTGTTCTATTGGCAATATGGCAATAACGATAAGGCGATCGTCCATATTCAACGCGCGGTCGACAGTGAACAGTTGCAAGATGCGCAAGCCTGGCAAACCAAGCGTATGCTCGCTGATTTATTGTTGATTGATGGGCAATATACCGCTGCGCTTCAATACTACTATCCGCTTGCACGCTCGGTCCCCAAAGAAAAGACGGATCAAGCCGAAGACGTGTGGCTGCGGATTATGCAGGCGCACTACCAGCGTGAGCAGTGGAGTAAGGTATTAAGCGCCTATCCGGCGTATCAGGGCGTGGTAAAAAATAGGGCCAGCGTGTCGGCGCTATCGTTGAAGTTGGGGGCACAGCTACAACTCGAGCAATGGCGCGGGGCGACACCGACGCTTAAAGCATTGTTGAAGCGCGAGCCTGACAATAAGCAATGGTGGCGCCAATTGGCGGCCAACTATGTGCGCTTGGAGCAGCCAAAAGAGGCGATCAGCACGTATTTACTCGCCAAGCGAAAAGGAATGGCGCTTGAACCGAGTGAGCAGCGTACGGTGGCGCAGTTGTATGCCAATGTGGGCGTACCCGAACGGGCAGCGAAGTGGCTCAAACGCTTGCCTGAGAACGAACAAGATGCGCAAACGCTCGCGCAGCAAGCAAGCTTATGGCAGCAAGCGCGAGAATGGCCTCAAGCGGTTTCAGCTTGGCAATTGGCGGCACAAAAAGACCGTCAGTACCATTGGCAATTGGCGTTAATGCAAATTCAGCAAGGCGACTATCAGCAAGCACTTACTTCGCTTGATAAGGCGGGTAAAGGGGCCTCAGCCAAAGAGATAGCGCTGACCAAAGTGCGCGCCTACTACAAACTAAAGCAGTTTGACCAGGCGCTCAAGCAAGCACGCATTGCTAAAAAGATTGCCCCTGATGAAGCGGTAGAAAGCTGGTTAACGTTTTTGAAAAAGCGTCAGCAAATGCAGCAGCGAGGCTGATTAAGCCATAGGTAGCGAGTGACCTTGGTCGTTGCTCTGATATAAAAAAGCCCCAGCCTGGTGAGACACCAGATAGTTGGGGCTTTTTTGTTTAAATGTTTTGTCTCTATCGCTTGCTATCCGCCGTGTTGACCACGTTCACCAAATGATAGGCACAAAAAAAGGGCGCCTGAGCGCCCTCTATCAATCAGGTCTGATTTCTTATGCTACAGAAACGTCAGAAGCCTGTGGGCCTTTTTGGCCTTGCTCAACGGTGAAGTTCACACGCTGGCCTTCAGTTAGGGTTTTGAAACCTTCGCCAACGATCGCACGGAAGTGTACAAACACGTCTTTTTCGCCGTTGTCACGAGTGATGAAACCGAAACCTTTCTCTTCGTTAAACCACTTTACGATACCAGTTGCTTGATTAGACATAATCATTCTCTCTTAAATTACAAAAAATAGGATAGCTTTGAACGGAGTCGATGAAATGTCTAAAAGCGAAAGCGGGTAACGTTAGAAACTCTATAATATTGATAATAGCGTAGCTTATGTTGACTTTTACTTGATGTATCATTGATGCTCCATGTTCCAGAGCTGTGACCACCATACAGCATTACGCTCACATGTAAAGCACTTATACTTTTTTTTGAAAATTTGTAAGCCCGTACTGTGTTGAGTGTATTAGTGCTCTCTTTGCGTTACGGCGTGAGTATCGTTGTACAGGGTGATCTCGCGTGGCCAAGTTGCCTTAAACTCATCCGCTTGCTGCTTTATCCAGCAACAAAATTGGTCGACTTTATCGCGTTTAAAGTAGCCAGCAGGGGCGCACAAGAAGTAACCATTGGTAGGTTTTACCGCTGCTCGACCGATACGCACTAGGGTGCCGTCAGCTATATATCGCTGCACCAAACTATGACGAGCCAGCACTATCCCTTGCAACGATAATGCGCCTTCAATGGCATAGTTAGAGCCGTTGTAAGTGATGGTTGAGGAGCCCCCTGCGATGCCGACGGTATTGAGCCATCGGGTCCAGTCCATATCACGCCACATATCACTGATTAAATGACCCTTGGGTAAGTCTTCGAGGGTATAAATGCCTTCTTGCTGCTGATAGAGAGGGTGGCAAACAGGGTAGAGGATATCGCCCATCAGCCATTCACTGTGCAAGCCGTCGTAGTGGCCGCCACCGTACCGGATACATAGATCAATCGAGGATTGTTCGAAGGTATTCAACGTGGTGGTGGATTCCAGCATGATCGATAAATCTGGGTAAGACGCTCTGAATTTTGCAAGCCGTGGGACCAGCCAGTTTTGGGAGAATGATGGGACGGTTGACAGTGACAACTGATGAGGGCCCGGATCATTATTGAGCAGCCACACACCGTTGAGAATACTTCTAAAGCCTTGTTGGGCATGTGAAAAAAGAATCTCGCCTTCCGGTGTTAGCGTCACTTTGCGATGCTGACGATAAAAGAGAGGGGTATCGAGCCACTCCTCGAGTAGCCTTATCTGTTGGCTGATGGCGGCCGCCGTAACAAACAACTCATTGGCAGCGGCTTTAAAGCTGCCTAGGTGAGCCGCTTGGTAAAAGTAATATAAACCTTGGAGCGGCGGCATGCGTGTAGTGCTGGCGTTTGACATAAGCTCACCTTAACTGAATGTCAGTGTTTATCGTTTGAGCATAATCGTTGGTTGAACAAAAATAAACCATAAGAATTGTTCAAAAAGGCGATATACCATGATTACGATGTATGACCCAGTATTCCCGACCATAAAACAAGTTGTCACCTCAGTTAAGAAAGCATTAACTGTGTGGCGTGCAAGACGCGCAAAAGTCAAGCGAGTGGTGCATGTCTCAGCGCTTCCTCAACACCTACGTGACGACCTCGATTTAGAGGTACCTCACAGAGCGCGGCCTAACGCGAGTGACTATTTGTTTCGTCGATGATCTGACCGATTGAGGAAGGTTTAACCCCTTCCCCAATCTTTTAACAGTTGGGCTACTCCCATTTTCGGATGATTCAACACGTTGTCATCTTGGGTGACTTCACCGACCACATCATTGGGGTTATAGAGCGAGCAGGTTTTCATTGATAGGCAGCCACAGCCAATGCAGCCACTTAAATTGGCCTGTAACTGCTGTAAGCGTGCGATTTGCTCATTGAGGGTGGCATCCCAGCGCTGTGCCATATCACGCCATTGCTCTTTGGTGGGAGCGCGGTGAGAGGGCAATTCACTTAATGCTTCGCCTATCTCTTCAAGTGAGAGCCCCACATGTTGTGCTGCTTTAATCACCGCAAGACGACGCAGAACAGCGCGGTCGTAACGGCGTTGATTGCCCGCATTACGCCAACTGGTGATCAAGCCTTTTTGCTCGTAAAAATGCAGGGTAGACACCTTTACCCCCGCGCGTTTTGCCACTTGCCCAACGCTCATTTCCATCTTTTTTCACCTTTTTCTGCCACTCCTTGTTTACCTCAATATAACTTGAGGTTTTATCCTGACTAGCATCTTCACAACACAATGAGAGGGGAATCACGATGAAAGAAATGAAAGCGGGCGTTACCTCAATGTTATTGGCGATTATCCAAGGTGTTCAAGGGCGAGTTGGTACGAGCCGTAAACCGAAAGCAGTGCCAATCGCATCGATGCCAGCCCACCTTCAAAATGACATAGGGGTGGATACTCTGGATGCTAATGTGCGTCCCTCGGCGAGTCGCTTTCTATAAGCGCGCTGCATCTGTCGCTGTTAAAGCATGGGTTGCAGGATGCGAGAAGCGAGGGTAGAAAAAAGGCCAGTCATTGCTGACTGGCCTTCGCAGAATTAACGTGCCGTGGAGATGCGATTAAGCGAGCAACTCTTCAGCGGTGTTAACCACGTTTTCAACGGTAAAGCCGAACATCTTGAACAGCTCGTCAGCCGGTGCGGACTCACCGAAAGTGGTCATGCCGACAACGCGGCCATCTAGACCCACGTACTTGTACCAGTAGTCGGCGATACCCGCTTCAATGGCGATACGTGCTGTTACGTCTGATGGCAGCACGGACTCACGGTAGGCGGCGTCTTGCTTATCGAACAAGTCAGTGCTTGGCATAGAGACGACACGCACTTGCTTGCCGGCGTCGCTTAGTTTCGCAGCTGACTCCATCGCCAATTCGACTTCCGAGCCCGTCGCAATCAAGATCAGATCAGGCTTGCCTGCTGAGTCTTTTAGGATGTAGCCACCTTTGGCAATGTTAGCCAATTGTGCGTCATCACGCTCTTGCTGAGCCAGGCCTTGGCGAGAGAACACGAGGGCACTTGGGCCGTCTTTACGCTCAACCGCTGCTTTCCACGCGACCGCGGATTCAACTTGGTCACACGGGCGCCACATGCTCATATTCGGCGTTTGGCGCAACGTGGCCATTTGCTCAACCGGCTGGTGAGTTGGACCATCTTCACCTAGGCCAATCGAGTCGTGGGTGTACACTTGAATATTCTGCACCTTCATCAGGGCAGCCATACGCATCGCGTTACGTGCATACTCCATAAAGATCAGGAAGGTCGCACCGTAAGGCACAAAACCGCCGTGCAGGGCAATACCGTTGATAATGGCAGTCATACCAAATTCACGCACACCGTAGTGCAGGTAGTTACCGCTGGCATCGTCGGCACTGATCGCTTTCGAGCCTGACCACATGGTCAAGTTAGACGGTGCCAAGTCAGCAGAGCCACCGAGCAGTTCTGGCAGTAGCTTGCCGAACGCTTCTAACACGTTTTGTGATGCTTTACGTGATGCGATTTTGGCTGGGTTAGCTTGCAGATCGGCAATCAGCTT
The DNA here is from genome assembly GCF_001995695.1 of Salinivibrio sp. ML290. Taxonomy (NCBI): domain Bacteria; kingdom Pseudomonadati; phylum Pseudomonadota; class Gammaproteobacteria; order Vibrionales; family Vibrionaceae; genus Salinivibrio; species Salinivibrio sp. ML290. Next base: position 233,726 of record NZ_MUEY01000007.1, read on the forward strand.
TTGCGTTTCGCTGTCCCAGTTGCTTGGCAGCTCACCCTTCATGCGACGAGTAAACTCAGCGGCTAGCTCAGGGTATTGTGCTTGATAGGCGGCAAACTTCTCGTTCCATGCGGCTTCTTTGGCCGCACCGGCTTCTTTGGCATCCCACTGTGCGTAAATATCTTGTGGGATCTCAAATGGGCCATGCTCCCAACCGAGGAATTCACGCGCGGCTTGTACTTCATCATCACCCAGTGGTGCACCGTGGCAGTCGTGGCTGCCCGCTTTATTGGGTGAGCCGTAACCGATGGTGGTCTTGGTGCAGATCAATGTCGGCTTGCCGGTTTCCGCTTTTGCCGCGTCAATGGCCGCTTGAATAGCCGCCGAATCATGGCCATCTACTGCAGGGATTACGTGCCAGCCATAAGATTCAAAGCGTTTCGCGGTATCGTCAGAGAACCAACCTTCAACATGACCATCGATAGAAATGCCGTTGTCATCCCAGAAGGCGATCAGCTTGCCCAGGCCTAGGGTGCCGGCGAGTGAGCATGCTTCGTGTGAGATACCTTCCATCAAGCAGCCATCACCCAAGAATGCGTAGGTGTGGTGATCGACGATGTCGTGGCCGTCGCGGTTAAATTGCGCCGCGAGCGATTTCTCTGCCACTGCCATGCCCACCGCATTAGTGATGCCCTGGCCGAGTGGACCTGTGGTGGTTTCAATACCCGGTGCGTAACCATATTCAGGGTGGCCTGGGGTATTCGAGTGCAATTGACGGAACTGTTTGAGATCGTCAATCGATACGCCATACCCGGTCAGGTGCAGTAGCGAATAAATCAGCATAGAGCCGTGGCCGTTTGACAGTACGAAACGGTCACGGTTGGCCCAATCTGGGTTTTGTGGGTTGTGGTTCATGTGGTCGCGCCACAAGACTTCGGCGATATCAGCCATGCCCATTGGGGCGCCTGGGTGACCAGATTTGGCTTTTTGAACACCGTCCATCGCAAGGGCGCGGATGGCGTTAGCTAGCATTTTGCGTTCCATGTGTTTACCTACAGGTTGAACAGGTGAAATAGGGTCAAACAGTATCATAAAAGCGGACTGAGCCGCTTTTATTGTGTTAAATCACGCTTTGTGTTGGATCACAATTGTTCGCGAATCATGTCTTCAAGCTTGCCTTGGTCTACCGCAAAATTGCGGATACCCTCAGCGAGCTTTTCAACGGCCATCGCGTCTTGGTTGTGCTCCCACAAGAATTCAGCATGTGTCATACGCGCTGGGCGCTGCTCGGTGGCCCCCGCGTCTTTTAACTTAACTGGCACGTCACCGTCGGCGTCGCTAAGCTCTTGCAGCAATTGTGGGCTGATGGTGAGACGGTCGCAGCCAGCAAGCTCTAGAATTTCGCCTGTGTTACGGAAGCTTGCGCCCATCACTACGGTGTCATAGCCGTGAGCTTTGTAGTAGTTGTAAATGGTGGTGACAGATTTAACGCCTGGGTCTTCTGCCGCCTCGAAATCACGGCCTTCTTTGGCTTTGTACCAATCCATGATGCGGCCCACAAACGGAGAAATCAGGTAAGCGCCCGCTTCGGCACAGGCACGTGCTTGTGCGAATGAGAATAAGAGCGTCAGGTTACAGTTGATCCCTTCTTTTTCCAGGATTTCTGCCGCACGAATACCTTCCCAAGTTGACGCCAGTTTGATCAGAATGCGCTCGTTGCTGATCCCAGCTTCGTTATACATGCTGATTAGCTTGCGCGCTTTGGCAACACTGGCTTCTGTGTCATACGACAAGCGTGCGTCTACCTCGGTAGAGATACGGCCAGGGATCACATTGAGAATTTCTTTACCAATGTTGACGGCGAGACGGTCACAGGTATCGGCAACCTGTTGGTCTGCATCGCTGCTATGTGATTTTGCATAGGCAATGGCTTCCTCGATCAGCGGCGCATATTCTTTAATTTGCGCGGCTTTGAGGATCAGAGAAGGGTTAGTTGTGGCATCTTGCGGTTGGTATTTTTTAATCGCTTCGATGTCGCCTGTGTCAGCGACCACTGTGGTTAGGGCACGGAGTTGATCCAGTTTGTTGCTCATCTTCACTCACCTTCTTTACGTGGTAGGCCCAGACGCCGAATTACGTGCTAACGCTTGCTCTGAATATGAACAGATGCAACGCGTCTGAGCAAATGATGTGACGATCTTTGAGTTTTTTACGTCACTTGTCAATTGTATTGCGACATAAAGAGAGTTAAGTCTCACTCTTTCGTCACGAATTTACTCATCCTGTTGAAACGTGAACGCGGTTTCATCGGGAGCAGGCTCAGACATGTTGAGCAGCGCCATCGCACAGCTGGCACTGGTGGCCAACACATCAATCACGCCCGTGCGCAAAGCGCCAAGAATAGATAAGGCTTTGCGACTTTCACTGGCCATCGCGATAACGCTGGGAATACGCGCCAAATCAGGCATGGCTAGCCCAACCACTCGCCCTCGCATCAAATTATCGGTGGGTTGTCCGTCGAGACGGAAAAAATCAAAGCCACCGATATCTCCGACAATACCATGGTTAACACGTGCTTCAACAAATTCGCGTGCGGTAAAGCAGCCCAATTTGACCATATGGCTATTTTCGTCCATGTCCCCAATGCCGACCAGGGCGAACTCTGCTTTTCTCGCCTGGTTCAAGGTTTCACTGATATTGGGGTGAGAGACAAACACTTGCTGGATTGATTCGTTATCGACGTAGGCGGGGGCATACAGGGTTTCACTGCTGCCGCCAAATTTTTTGGCGAGACGCCGGCAGATATGATCCGCGTTGAATGCATCACCACTTCGGTGGGTACCGCCGATAGCACAGACAAAGCGCGCTTGGCGATGAGAGACGACTCCGGGATGATCAGCCACCGCGGCGACGTTTTGGCCTTGTCCCACCGCGACCACCATGCCGTCGTTGAGGTTACCATCCAAGTAAGTGGAAACCAGGGTCGCGACTTGAGTGCGCTGCTCTTCGGGACTGGGCTGGTCGAGAGAAATTAATGCGCGTTTGAGATTAAATCGCGCCATGAGCCTTTGCTCCAACTGAGCGCTGTGCACCGGGTGAAACTTCACCGTTATTTCAACAATCCCTTCCTCACGTGCTTTTCGGAGCAGGCGGCTGACTTTGGGGCGACTTATTTTGTATTTGCGTGCGATCTCCTCTTGGGTCGCGCTTTGCTGGTAATACAGAATGGCGATTTCGGTAAGCAAATCAGTGTCTTCGTGAACGTTATCTAGGGACGTCGGCGTACTCATGTATTTTGGTCTCGCTCATCGATCGAATCAAACTCACCGCACACTGTACGGCTGACTGCAACGGCGATTCAGTATAGCGAGCTGACGAGATTTGAACAAATGTTATGTTTAAAAACGATTGTTCATTGTTTTAGGTGCAACCACAAGTCGTGGAAATATCTGATTGATGGCGCGGACAGGCTTTTTAAAGGCGTTATGTTTGAAAAAATAGCCATTACTATCTAGTTTTATTAAGTCCCTCCCAGGTTTCCGGACAGATTAATTTAAAAGATGTACACAGAAAAGGGAGTAAATCTTGGGCGGCAGACTCGTTTTTGGCTAAGGAGTGTATTTTTATGCACGCATTGCAGTCTCGGCAGCCCCTTATTTGGGTGACGACCTTGTTCATACTGGTGGTTATGTTCGCTGTCGGATTTTGGATGACGAGTTTGAGTCGCACCACAGCGCCCGAACTATCACTGGTGGATACGGACTATAGCTATTTCATTGACGAGACAAACGAGCTATCTCTTAACTATGTGCTCAATCATGCCCCCTTTACGAAAGCCGATAACACGGGTGAGATCCCGTGGAAGCTGGCTTATCAAACCTATTGGATCAAGCTTGAGTTTAATTACCACGGATTGACTGAGCGCGACATTCATGTGCTCACCGATAACCCACTGATTGACTATCTAGACGCGTACCATATTTTGGATGGCGAGCAGGTGCGCTCACAGATAAAAGCAGGGGATAAAACATCGGCACGCTTGAGCCGCTTGCCAATGCCCCATTCCATTCCGGTTAACTTACTGCCGGAGCGCGATAACCAATTACTGCTCAAAGTCACCTCGAATGATATGGCGATCATGCCGTTAAGCGTGATGTCGCACCAGGCGTTTGATCAGTTATCTCGGTCTTTGCATTTGGTTTGGGGCGGCTTCATCACCTTTACCTTTTTGGTCGCGCTGTATAGCGCAGGGGTGTATGTCTACAGTCGTCAGCGCGTCTATCTCATTTTTGTGCTTGTCGCTCTAATGAGTACCTTGCTTGTGAGTGTTAATCATGGTTTCAGTCGTTACTTTTTGCCGGATCCGGTGCAGATATTTATCAGTAATCACTTGGTGGCGTTGGCCGTTTGCCTACTCATGGCGGGATTATGGTTCACCTACTATTTTCTAGACTTTGAGCGAAGTCGGCTTTATCAGCGTGCGCGTTCACTCTTTTTTATGACCACCGGGGGGCTGTTTGGCTTGGCCTTGCTAAGTTTTATCACCCCCACGTATGTGTCGCTTTCATTTGTTTTTATCGCGCAATTACCGGTCTATGGCTTGGTGGCCTATTATGTATGGCACCAATGGCAACCGAAGAAACTTTGGCTCTCGCTCTTTACCCTCTGTTGGATCCCGGCCATGGTGGGCGGGGTGATTTTCTACGCTCTGATGCTCAACGTTATTGATTACAGTCTGCTATCACGTTACGCACTGATGATGTCGCTGGGAATGACCATGATTTTCTTTTCATTGGCTCTCGCTGAACGCTTCCGGTACCAGCGATTACAGGAAATGCAGGCGCTGACGCATGACACGCTGAGTTATCTACCGAATAACAATGTGTTACATATGGTGGTCAATGATTTGATCAGCCGAAATGCCCGTTTCAATTTGTGCTGTTTATCAGTGGATAATTACAACAGCCTGCTTCCGTATTTAGATGAGCACGCCCGCGAGGAATACATTAACGCGATTGCTGGCCGTATTAATGATGTGTTGATGATGCAACCTGTGCTGGGAGTGAAAACCGACAGTGATATGCCGGATTATCGTTTGGGTTGTTTAAAAGAGGGCGTGTTTGCGTTTTTGATTGATGATGTCGACCGCTCGGCTTGCGATACGATTCTCGATTCCGTCATTAAAGGATTAAATGGTGACTTATGTGTTGGCTCATTTGTGACGCAAGTGAATGCGCGTATTGGTGTTTGCCACTATCCCACTGACGGTGACCACCCAAGCCTTTTAATCAGCCGCGCCCTGAGCGCCATTGATCAACATCGATCGCTTGCCAGCCACTATGCACATTTTAATTCTTACGAGCAACGACACCATCAATTGCATGTTTCTCTCGTGACCGACCTGAGGGATGCTATCGAGAATGATCAATTAGAGCTGTATCACCAACCGCAGATTGATTTACGCACTGGCTCTGTCCATGGCTCGGAAGTCTTAGCGCGTTGGACACACCCTGAGTACGGGCAAATATCGCCTGAAGTGTTTGTGCGGATGGCAGAAGATGTCGGTATCATCAATAACCTCACGCTGTGGGTGATTCAGCGGGCTTTCCAGCAGCAAGCGCAGCTGATCACTAACGGCCATTGTCGCCGCCTGTCAATCAATATCAGTGCGTCTGATATCTATATTCCGGATCTGGCCAACCGTGTGGTCGCGCTGGCGCATCAATATGACATACCGACTAACTTGATTTCGCTGGAACTGACAGAGTCGGTGATGGTCGAGGACTACAACTGGCTAAAACAACTGATTACAGCACTATCAGCCAGTGGCATTGAAGTATCGATCGATGACTATGGCACGGGCTATTCCTCGTTATATTTCCTCTCGCAACTCCCATTCACTGAGCTTAAAATTGATCGCAGTTTTGTGCGAGATCTTCACAAGAGTGGTCGTCACCAAAGCATTGTTCGTGCGACCACGGACATGGCGCGATCACTGGGGGTAATGGTCGTTGCTGAGGGCGTGGAAACCGAGGAAGCGGAGACATTACTGCGACGTTATGGTGTCGATGTGTCACAGGGCTATTATTACTCTCGGCCGCTTCCGTTCCAACAATATCAGGCTTACGTTGAGCGCATGGACAGCGTGCAACCGACCACGGTGCTAAGAGAACAAAATATACGCTCGTCCTCAAGTGGATAAGAGTGGGTACATTGCATCAACCTAATTGCAATGCATCACGTAAATGCCCATTGGCTTGCTGAAGCCGCTGCCGTGCCGTCGCCGGGTCTTGCTCCGTTAAAATCATAAAAATGGCGACCTTCACCTCACCATCTGACTGTGACAGGGCGTGTGTTGCGGTGTGTTCTTCACATCCTGTCGCTTCCATCACGATCAACGTGGAACGGGTAACCAGTTTATCGTTGCTGGCTTTTACATCGACCATCAGGTTTTGATAGCACTTGCCCGTCTTTATCATGGCGGCGGTGCTCAGCATATTTAATACTAGTTTTTGCGCAGTGCCTGACTTCATTCGGGTTGAGCCTGTGAGCGCTTCAGGGCCAACTTCGGGCGTAATGGCAATCTGGGCGTAGGCGTTAATGGCGGCATTGGGGTTACATGACAAAGCGACCGTGACTGCGCCTACTTGCTTGGCGTAATCGAGTGCACCGATGACATAAGGCGTGCGGCCACTGGCGGCGATACCGACCACCACATCCTTCGCGGTGAGGCCTTGTGTGACCAAATCCGCTTTACCTGCATCTGGGTTGTCTTCAGCGCCTTCTTGGGCGACGAACATAGCAGGCTCGCCACCGGCAATCAGTCCTATGACTTGCTGGCTATCCACCCCAAAGGTGGGCGGGCATTCGGCCGCGTCAAGCACACCCAGTCGACCACTTGTCCCCGCACCGATGTAGATAAGACGACCGCCTTGGTTAAAACTTGCCGCAATCGCATCGACCGCTTTTGCAATCGCGGGGAGCTGCGTCTGCACAGCGGAGGCTACGCCCTTATCCTCTGCGTTAATCATTGTCACCAAGCCAAGTGTGTCTTGTTGGTCGATCGTCAGTGTATGTGGGTTGCGTGTTTCTGAGAGTAAGCCTTTTAGCTGGTCGACGCTGGGGGCTGACATAATCGTTCCTCAGTAAGGTAGATAAATGGCACCAAGACAACAGGCTTGTGTTGCGCCTGTCACGGCGGGCACATTGCCTGGTTGGTGATTAAGGGTTTGCCTGGCCAGCCAAGCAAAGGCAATGGCTTCCATATCGTCGCAACTGATCCCGGCATCGTCAGTTTGTGCAATGGACCATTGCGGAAGTGCCTGTTGTAACGCATGCATCAATGCCTGGTTGTGCGCGCCACCGCCACACACGAACACTCGGCCACGTTCTAATGGACGGATCGCTAACGCGATACTTTCGGCAGTCAATGCCAGCAAGGTGGCTTGCACTTGGTCTGGAGAGAGTGAAAACGCGAGCAGGTGACGGTCGAGCCAATCGAGATTAAAGTATTCCCGCCCGGTACTTTTAGGAGCTGGACGTGAGAAGTACGCGTCGGATAACAGGCGGTTGAGTAAGGGTTGATACGCGCAGCTGGTGGCTGCCCACTCGCCATCTTTGTCATAGGCTTGGTGACGGTGACGCTGCGTCCAGGCATCCATCAACATATTCCCTGGACCCGTATCATAGCCATATAAAGGGCGATCGGGACAAATCATTGATACGTTGGCAATACCGCCAATATTCACTACTGCGGTGGCTTGTTCGCTATCGGCAAAGTAATCATTGTGAAAGGCGGGCACCAAAGGGGCGCCTTGACCGCCATACGCCATGTCTTTACGCCTAAAATCAGCGACAGTGGTAATGCCGGTTCGCGCCGCAATCACATTGGCGTCGCCAAGTTGCATGGTGAATGGATAATCGCCGCTCGGTTGGTGATAGACGGTTTGACCATGACAACCGACCGCCGCGACATGTTTAGGCAGTAACGCCGCTTGTTCAAGTAGGGTATTGATGGCATTTGCGTAACACTCCCCTAAGCGGCGATCGAGTTCGCCCAAGGCTTTGACTGACATCGGATGACCTCGGCTCAAGGTGATCACGGTAGCTTTAATATCCTGCGGTAGCGGGTCACTATGACGAGCAATTGACTCCACGTGGCCGGCTTGAGTGAACCGGACAGCGACGACATCAATGTTATCTAAGCTCGTCCCTGACATAACACCTATGTAGATATCGGCGGCGGGTTGTGGCATCGGGTGCTTCCTTACAGTAGTCCAGCGATAAAATGACGATAAGAACCAAGGTACTGAGTATAAACAGATTGCGATAAGTGGCAAAGTGCTTGATGATCCCTTTGAGGTACTGGCGCCTTGCAATAGTGAATGGTCTGATTGGACGAATATAATCAAAGTGGTTGTCAGTGGGTTGACAAGAGTATGAAGGAGAAACGATGGGACCGGTTTGGCTAGATGTGCACGCCGAGCAACTTGATAACGAAGAGAAAGAAATCTTGGCACATCCCTCTGTGGGAGGCGTTATTCTATTTGCTCGCAATTATTTTGACTCCGCGCAGCTGCGTGCATTAACTCAGTCAATACGCACAGCGGCGGGGCGCGATATCCTCATCGGCGTTGACCAAGAGGGGGGCCGTGTTCAACGGTTTCGCGACACGTTTACCCCCATACCCGCAGCGCAGTCTTATGGTGCGTTAAGTGCGAGTCCAGCGCTCGCGGAGCAAGCGGGTTGGGTGATGGCAATGGAGCTGATCGCTCATGGGATTGACCTCAGTTTTGCGCCTGTGCTGGATTTAGGATTTGGGTGTGCGGCAATCAAAGACCGTGCCTTCGGTGCGACACATCAAGCTATCACTGACTATGCTGGCGCCTTTGCTAAGGGTATGCGCGTGGCAGGCATGGCCACCACGGGCAAACATTTTCCTGGACACGGTGGGGTGAAAGAAGACTCGCACTTAGTGACACCTAAGGATACGCGCGATATTTTGCACTCAGACGACTTTGCGATTTTCCAATCGTTTATTGCGCGGGGGCTCGTGGATGCGATGATGCCTGCCCATGTGGTTTACCCGCAACACGATGCCTTGCCAGCCAGTGGCTCGCCGTACTGGCTTACCCAGATTTTGCGCCAGCAACTTGGGTTTAAAGGGATTATTTTCTCGGATGATTTAAGTATGGGCGGTGCGCATTTGTTCGGCGATGCGCCCGCGCGTGCCAAAGCGGCGCTTGATGCGGGGTGCGACATGGCCTTGATATGCAATGACCGCCACAGTGCGGTGTCGGTGCTCGACGCTTTGCCCATTCAGTCGGTCCCTGCTGCTGAGACATTGCGGGTGCGCCAATCCGTGGAGTGGCAACGCTTACAGCAAGATCCGCGTTGGCAGTCGGCACAGCGTGAGATTAAGCGACATGCAGAAGAGTGGCAGGCGCAACAAGCCTGAGCGAGTGCACTAGCGTCAACGTATTTCAGGACGGGACACAACAAACAAAAAAGGCAACGTCATCACGTTGCCTTTATCCTATTAATGACGAGTGCAATGCACCGCGAGTCTTGCCTCGCGATTAGCGGTCCTCTCCGAAATAACTGTCGTCGTGTTGCGATCGGGAAGCGCGCTTATTGTTGCGCTTCTTGTCTTTTTTGCCGCGTGGCATATCGTCATCAAAATCGTCGTGGTGGCGAGATTTAAACTTCTCTTTATGTTGCGAGCCGTGTTTTAACCATTGATCCCACTGTGCCATGGTGGTGTTTTCCTAACGCTTGTTGATTGTCAGTGCTATGTGTAGCCGGAGTGTTAGACACATAATGTTTGCCTAACGATTTTAAGATAGCCTAAAAATTGAACGTCGACTAGTGAAATAGGCGTGAATTTACCGATTTTTTCTGAGCACTTATAACTGACCGGTAGATGATACTAACTCATTGATTAGCGGGTTTTTATCGCTGTTAGTTAGCCAGGTAAGGTAAAGGGGGTGGGTAAGAATATGGCCGTGATCAATAAGATGGAGTTGTCCGTTGTTCAGATAAGGGTGAACTGCCAGTGACGGTAGAAACGCGACGCCGCCGTGCACGAGTAAATAGTTTAACGCCAGTTGGCATGACTGGGTATGTAACACGGGTGAGCGTTGTAGTGGCGCAATTTGGCTTTGCTCAAGTGAAAAGCGAGTTCCCCAATCAAGATAAACCAGCGGTAGCGTGTCGCTCGTGTCCAGTGTGAGCCCCGGTAAATGGCTAACTAACTGAAGTTGATAATCGCCTAGGTGGTGTGATTGTAACCCTTCAAGCTTAGGCAGCTCTGAGGTCAATCCGGCATCAATACGTTTTTCAATCAAATGGCGTGCTAGCAACTGGGCGGGTGTCGACTCGGCACGGATCAACCAGTCTGGGTGCGCCGCACACACGCGGTTGACCCATGTGCTGACGCCATCGAGTTCCCACAGCATCGGGGAGGCGGCAAGCGTGAGTTGTGCGCTCGTGTGCTGCATCGCACTGACGTCCTGTTGGGCGCGCTGCCACGTTTGCAGCATGGTTTCGGCGTAAGGAAGTAATCGCTCACCCGCATCGGTTAGACGAACATTATTGCGCTGACGAACAAACAGTGATGTATCTAGCTGGGTTTCTAGTTGGCGAATGCGAAAGCTCACAGCGGACTGGGTCAGGTAAAGGTTTTCCGCTGCACGACCGAAGTGACGCGTCTTGCTCACTTCAATAAATGTACGCAGTAGTTGAATGTCCAATGGTGTTTTCCTTCTCGGCGATATCGGGCATTTAGACAAAAAACTTCGATGCACGTCAAGTGAATGCGCGCGAGGTGGATCAGAGCATCAGATCTGCCAGTGTCAAAGGGCGTTCGGTCAAGCCAAGCCGTTGGGCTGGGGTGAGATGCGCGCGGTCTTGCCAACATAAGTTATGCCATGCGCGATAGATATCCAGCAGGGGCAATAGCCCACCAGGGCGCAGCCGGCGTCTCGGCTCATTGACCAATAGTGAAAACTGCTGGTGGAAGTGTTGTTGATATTTTTTCAACGCATCACAGCTTGCATGGGTTAACCAATAGGCCTCTTGACCTTTGTTTTGGCCATGATCGCAGATTGCTTTGGCACCGTCGCCACTGCGAGTAAAGGCCCAACGGTCACGCCACCAGCTTAGCAAAACGATATCAATTTTTTCTGGCTCTGATCCGGGCTGCCAACCGGCATCCTGCTCGACGTATACATGGCTGACGCGCTTATCTCGAATATCGGCCTCGAAAACGGAGAGGCAAGCAGAGCGCAATAAGGGCTCTTGCGGCGAAAAAACCACAATTTGCTGCCAATGCTCGATTAACGGCTTGAGGTTGAGGTAATGCGCATACGTAGTGTATTGAGGGCGGATCAACGTGCCGCGATTAGGATAAATAAAGTGCAGCGGCTGCGTATAGGGGTCTTCGACATTCGAGCGAGCAAAGACGTCGCGGTATTTGGCATCCACTCGACCCAGTAATCCCTCTGGGCGTGCCACTGTATCTTGCGGCTGACCCGCACTGTGCGTCGACATAAAGCGACAGTCAGGCTGATAAGGGTCATGATGTGTGTGCAAGTGGTGATGGTCATCCGTATGATAATTCACATCTTGTTGCAGCACGTAGCCACTGTGCGCTTCTCCTGTTGCCAGCCATTGCACGCCATTGTCGCTCTTGGGTTGCAAGGCGGTGTGGACACTGGCCAAATGGCCCGTTGAGGTATCGGCTAAAAACCGGCTGTCGTAAGCGGCAAGCTTTTGTCGGCAGCGCGCGGCTATTTGGTTAAGATGGTCGTAGAAGGTTTTCGGGTTCAGTGACAGTCTTCGGCAGATGTCACGCACTGTGTGGCCAGTAAAAAGAAACGCTAACAGCTTTTGCTGTAACTCACTTTTTTTGTTGACCCCAGACCAGCGGTCGACAAAGGTGCTTTGGCAGCTTTTGCAGCGATAACGCTGACGATCGCCACTATAGCCGAACGCATGATAACAATGCCGATGCGTGAGCACGGGTTTACCTAAATGCTCACATTCTGGGTTGGTACAGGCACACAAACCATCGGCATGAAGTTGACGCTGAGCAATCAGCTCAGCTTGAACATCATGGTTATTTAACAGTGGAGGAAACGCGCCACACTCTCGACACACCAAGGTTGGGCGAGCAGGATTGGTGTGTTGAACCAAGTAATCTTGCTCATCTTTCGACCCAAAGTTGGGGCAGGTGAGTGTTTTACAAAAGTTTAGCTGTAATTCACCGGCTGCAAGAGGCAGCTTACTGCTTGACACGTTTCCTCCGACCAACACTTACAGGTTGATCGCGGTTTCTAGCGAGACCGTCATCATCTCGTTAAATGATTTTTGACGCTCGTCAGAGCTTAGTGCTTCGCCACGGATGATATGGTCAGACACGGTCAGGATGGTGAGTGCACGCGCACCCAGTTCAGCCGCAACACCGTAGATGCCTGCCGCTTCCATATCTACAGCGAGGATACCTAAGTTATCCATTTTGTTGAACAAATCACCTTCTGGGCTGTAGAACAGATCGGCAGAGAAGACGTTACCGACACGCACAGACACATTCTGCTTACGTGCTTCGCCCACGGCCGTTTCCAGGAGGTGATAGTCAGAGATAGCCGCGAAGTCATGGCCAGCAAAGCGTGTACGGTTTACTTTCGCATCCGTGGATGCGCCTTGTGCGATGATGACATCCATCAGTTTGACATCGTCTTTAACCGCACCACAGCTGCCGACGCGGATCACGTTCTTAACACCGTAATCTTTGATTAGCTCATGCACATAGATTGAGCAAGATGGGATCCCCATGCCGTGACCCATGACAGACACTTTTTTGCCTTTGTAGGTGCCGGTGTAGCCGAACATGTTACGCACGTCGGTGACGCGCTCCGCGTTCTCGAGAAAGTTTTCGGCAATGTACTGCGCACGCAGCGGATCACCAGGCATGAGGACAGTTTCAGCAAATGCGCCGTCTACAGCATTGATATGTGGGGTAGCCATAGTGTGCTCCAATTATCTTTAGTTAAGAGAAAAAGCGTTCGATCACAGCTTGGTAAGCCATGCCGCCAAGGTAGATACCAACAATGCCCATGATCCCAGAAATTACCGGGGGAGCAGGCAGTGGTAACTTGATCGCGCTGAAGAAAAAGCCAACGATGGCGCCAGCGACGACCGCAAGTAAAATTTCGTTCATTATAACCCTCAAACATCTAGTTAGGTGCAGTCCAGCTCAAATCGGTACCCAAATTGCGACAGTCATAGCTGTCTTTATTGTCTTTTAAGTGGTGCCGCATGAGATGAGTCCAGTGTATGTAACCCATGCGCATTTACGCGCGATCTTGATCACAACTATCCCCATATTAGCGCGTAATGGCCACAATGATTACTAAATATGTTGATAGTGTCGATGCAATCGCTTGCGTTTTGGTCAAATGGCGCGGTTTTATCGCCTCTCAGATGCGTGGTGATGACGAATCAACAGCAGGTAGCCGATTCAATTGCGGTTTTTTTGCGCAAGATCAAAACAGTTTTGGTAAGCGTAACTGGCATCGCCGGATGAAAGACATGATGACAGGCCTTTGCGTGCGAAACCTATTGCCTCATGCCATGCGCTTAATCAATAACACTATAAATATGAATAATTCTCACTTCTATTCGTGACTTGTTTATTCAACTGCGTTAGCATTCCCCCACCGATTTTTGCGAGGAAAGGGCTATGCAAGCTTTTCGTTCATTTTTTCCATTTATTTTTCTCACTGTTTCTTTGTTGTTGAGCAGCCAGGCGGCCGCAAAAACCATCACCCATGCGATGGGCACTGTTGAAATCGACGGCGTACCACAACGCGTCGTTGTGTTGGGGCAGGGCAGTTTAGATGTGCTGGATCGCCTCGGTGTTGAGCCTGTTGGCGTGGTGAAGTCTTTAATGCCGGATTATCTTGCCAAAACCTATCAAGACGATAAGTATGTCGCGGTCGGGACGGTGAAAGAGCCTGATTATGAGGCCATTTTCACCGCTAAGCCGGATTTGATCATTGCGGAAGCGCGTATGGCCTCGCTCATGGGCGAGTTAGAGGAAATCGCTCCGACAATTATGTTTCGAGCGGACTACGAGAATTACTGGCAAAGTGTGCAAGCTAATTGGCGCATGCTAGGCGAGGTGTTTAACAAGCAAGAAAAAGTCGACGCGATCATTGAACAAATGAATACCAAAATCGCGCAGACCCATGATAAAGCGGTGGCAGATAACTTTAACGCGTTGATGGTTATGAGCAACGGCAGTAAAGTGGCGATGTTCGGCGAGAATAGCCGATTTGGTATGGTGTTTGATGAGCTAGGCTTGAAACCTGCGAAAAGCGATGATGTAGAAGTGGCAGGCTCACACGGTAATTTGATTTCGTTCGAATATATTGCCGACGCCAACCCAGATGTCTTATTAGTCCTTGATCGTGAGCAGGCGATTGGGGAAGGTGAAGGCAAGGCAAAAGCGCGTTTTGATAATCCTTTGGTCAACAAAACGCATGCTCACCAACAGCAACGTATCAGTTATCTCGACCCAACCGCGTGGTACATTACCATGGCTGGCATGACGGCGATGGATAAGATGATCGATGATGTAAACCGCGTGCTTTAATCATCATACGAGAAACAAACAGACCCAGGCTGGCCCTGGGTCTTTGTGGTTATAGACCTCAACGGTAGTGATTCTGTGAAGTATCTTTCTATTCCTGTCCTCGTGGTGCTGGCGATCCTGTCGATATCCATTGGTGTGGCGCACGTGTCCTTCGCGAGCTTGTGGGCGGGCGATCCAGAAGCGTGGACAATTTTTACCACCAGTCGTATTCCTCGGTTACTGGCTATCTGTTTGGCTGGTGCGGGTTTAAGTGTGGCTGGACTCATCATGCAGCAGATCTGTCAAAACCGCTTTGCCGCGCCCGACACCACCGGCACCATTGATTGTGCGCTGCTGGGTTATGTGCTGACATTGGTTGCGTTTGGGGGCGCCAGCCAATGGCTGGACTTGTCCGTTATTGTGGGGATCGCGATGGCAGGCACTTGGCTATTCGTCCATTTTCTCCAACGACTGAAGTTTAAAAATACCGTGCTGGTTCCCTTGATTGGCATTATGTACGGCAATGTCGTTTCTTCGCTAACCCAGTTTTTAGCTTATAAGTACGATCTGATTCAAACCTTGCAAGCGTGGACGGTCGCCAACTTTTCGTCGGTGCTCGCGGGAAATTATGAAGTACTCTTTGTGGCTATTCCGGTATGTGGTATCGCCTATGCGTATGCCAGCCAATTCAGCGCCGCCAGTATTGGCGAAAGCTTTGCCAAAAACATTGGCCTTGATTATCAAAAGGTAGTGCTATTCGGTGTCATGGTGGTCGCATTGCTGTCGTCCGCGGTGGTGATGATTGTTGGGGTCATCCCCTTTCTTGGCTTAATTGTGCCCAATGTTGTCTCGCTTTTTATGGGCGATAACATTAAACGCAACTTGCCTTGGACGGCCTTTTGGGGCGTGGTGTTGGTGTTGAGCTGCGACATTCTGGGCCGTGTCATTATCTTCCCTTATGAAGTCCCGATTGCGATGATCATTTCTATCTTAGGCGGTGCGGTGTTTATCTATCTAGTGATGAGGGACAAAGCGAATGCGTGATGGTATCAAGCTTTCCCTGGTCGCAATGGGTGTGGTGCTCGTGGCGGGGTACTTTTTAGGGCATGGATTAACGGCGGATAATTACGCGTATTTTCTTTCGCGACGAACCCCTAAGGTTTTGGCAATCACGCTGGCTGCCGTGGCCATCTCTGCCTCTTCGCTGGTGTTTCAAACCATCACCAACAATCGGATCCTGACCCCTTCGATTCTGGGCTTTGATAGTTTATACGTTCTCTTGCAAACCGTTTTATTGGTGGTATTTGGCTCAAGTAGCGTATTGCTGATCAATGCGTACGCGAACTTTACCGCCAGTGTGGTGTTAATGACGGTAAGTGCGACTGTGTTGTTCACGCTTTACTTTCGTCGACATCGCGCCAACATCTATACGCTGCTGTTAATTGGTATTGTGTTAGGTAGCGTGTTTGGCAGTATCAGTCAGTTTTTTACCTTGTTGGTCGATCCGAGTGAGTTCGCCATCCTGCAAGATGCGATGTTCGCCAGCTTCAACAATGCTAATCGTGAGCTGGTCTATGTCAGTGTACCGGTCTTAGCCGCCTGTTTGCTGGTGCTATATCGATTTAGCAATCAGCTTGATGTGTGCTTGTTGGGTGAGGATAACGCAACCAGCCTTGGCATCGATACGCGCCGACTCACACTGAAAGTGATGATGGTGATTGCGGTGATGATTGCCTTATCAACTGCTTTGGTTGGACCGGTGCTCTTTTTTGGTTTGATTGTGGTGAGCCTCGCACGACAAATGTTTGTCAGTTATCAGCATCGTTTTTTAATTGTGGCCACCAGCGTGTTGGCCGCCTTTTTGCTGTTAAGTGGCCAGTATGTTGTCGAACAATGGTTTGGGTTTGAGACCACGGTGAGTGTGATCATTAACTTTGTCGGTGGCGGTTACTTTTTGTATCTACTGACGAAAAACAAGTTTTAATATTATGATTGAATTAATTGGATTATCGAAAGCTTATGGCCAAACACAGGTGGTCAATCAAGCCAGCGCACTGTTTCCACTCGGTAAAGTGACCGCTATCATTGGTCCCAACGGGGCTGGGAAAAGTACGCTGCTATCGATGGCGAGCCGACTGACAGACAGTGATGCCGGTGAGGTGTTGATTGGTGATAAACCACTGAGTGAGTGGAGTAACCAGGCGTTGGCGCAGCGCTTGGCCGTGTTGCGTCAAGCGAACAACGTCAATATGCGTTTTCGGGTGCGTGAGTTGGTTGCATTTGGGCGCTTTCCGCATTCCAAAGGGCGGCTAACCGAACAAGACAACGCGGTGATTGATGACGCCTTAGCGCAACTCGGGCTGACAGAGTTGCAAGAGCGCTTTATTGATCAGCTCAGTGGCGGTCAGCGTCAAATGGCATTCATTGCCATGGTGGTGGCGCAAAACACCGACTATGTTTTCCTCGACGAGCCACTCAATAACCTCGATATTCGTCACTCTGTGGCTATTATGAAAACGGTACGAGAGTTGGCACACCGATACAACAAAGCAGTGGTGGTGGTGATGCACGATATCAATTTTAGCGCGTGCTACGCCGATAACATGATTGCGATGAAAGCGGGTGAAGTGGTTGCCAGTGGCCAAGTGAAAAACGTGGTGACTAAACCCATCATGGAGCGGATTTACGAGATTGATTTTGAAGTCGAGGAGATAAACGGGCAGCGCATTTGTCTGTATTATGGCGCCGCCACGCCATCGATGGCCGCTGCAGAGTCTTAAGCGTGTTGTGAATGACTAGCCGCTATTAGCGGCTAGTCGTCTTAGTGTGCTTTGGCCTCTGTGCGTTTGTTCGCCGCTTTTTTAACGGGTGCCCGAGTCAGCCACCAACTTGCCAGTGAGCCTAAAGTGACCATGGCCACACCTTGCCAAAAGGTGAGCGTCAACGAAGTAGAAAGTAGTACTGCCGACAATAAGGTCGATAAAATAGGGATGAAATAGGATAGGGTGGCCAAGACCATCAAATTGCCCTTGAGAATACCTATATTCCACAGCCCATAACCGCCTCCCATGGCGAGTCCAGCGAGCAGCACATAGCCGCTGGTTTGCCATGAAAGATGCATAGCGGGTGCGTCAGAGGCGAGATAGCCCACCCACAAAGTGACCGCGGTGGCACAGAAAAACCAGGTGATCCCGTTCTTACCCTGCGCGCGCATCTTGGTGAGGTTGCAGTAAATCGCCCAAATAATCGCACCGCTAAACGCCAATATATAGCTAACCGGGTTCGACTGAATGTTGGCCACAAGGTGAGACCAAGATACGCCTTGCTTGCCTCCTACTGTCCACACCACGCCCATAAAGGCGACGACTAACGCAGGATAGAGCCACAGGCTTACTTTCTGACGGGTCAAAATAACCGAAAACAAGACAGTTAAGCACGGCCAGAGGTAGTTGATCACCCCCATTTCGATCGCTTGGGTGCGGGTATTCGCCCAAGCCAATGAGAGCGCTAAGCACAATTCATACACGACAAATAAAACGCCGCCAATCAGCAAATATTGGCGCGGGAAGGTGTTGAGTTTGGGGAGGCCGACGACGACAATCAAACAAAGAGAGGCAAGCGTATAGATCGCCGCTGCGCCACCGAGTGGCCCAAGCAGTTCGGTGACATGACGGATAAAGGCGACATTGCTGCTCCAAAGCATGATGGCGCCGCATCCGGCCAGCGTATATCGGTTCATGAGGTAGCCGTCCAAGCAAAACCTCTAAATTGCCTTTTTTATTGGACGTGTGCAACCACCATCGCCACTGCGCATTAGGTGAATGAGTCAAGCAGTAGTCGGTGGTCGTCGGGCACCGTCAGTGACTCGGCGGTGTGAGGGTATGCGTGGCAAGCAGTGTATCAAGCGGTGTTGGGTAGTCGATAAGAAACCCTTGCACGTAGTTAATGCCAATTTCTTGTACGCAGGCAAGTTTTTCTTCGTCGGAGACCCATTCCGCGACCGTTTTGTAACCCATGGTGTCACAAATGCTGACAATAGACTCCAGTATGACGCGATCGATTTTGTTTTCTCGGTCGGTCAGGTTAGCCACAAATTGGCCATCAACTTTAACCACATCCACATTGAACAGCTTTAAGTAATGAAACGAGCAGAGACCGGCACCAAAATCATCCAGCGCGACATGCGCGCCATGGTGGCGTAGTTCGTCGATAAAAGAGACGGCTGCGTTTAAATGACTAATGAGTGCTGATTCAGTGATCTCAAAACACAGTCGCTCCGCAGGAAGGACGGAAGCGCTTAATAGCTGTTTGAGTTGTGTCTGAAATTTAGGGTCACTGATTGAGTTTGCTGAGAGGTTGATGTTGAACCTGAGTCCTGACTCTGCCAACTCCGCGGCGCGCGTATTGAGCACATAGTTCACTACCCAGCCATCGATATCGCGAATGTAGCCAAAGGCCTCGGCAGCGGGAATAAATTCCCCCGGATTCATAATATTACCGTCGGTATCTACCATGCGTATTAATAGTTCGTACCAGTGTTCAACCACAGGCCCCTGTGCGGGTGCCACCTGTTGGCCATAGAGCGCAAAGCGGTTTTCAGTCAGTGCTCGTGTAATTTTCCCCACCATTTGCATGTCACTGTGGCGTCCCTGCGCGGTGCCTGAGATATCGTTGTAATCCACTATCTGGCCGCGTCCTGCCGACTTGGCCTCATACATCGCTACATCGGCGCGGCTCATCAAATCCGAGAGGGTTAATGTCGCATCGTTAACATCCACCAGACCCACACTGGCACTGATGGCAAAAATGCGCTCGCCATAGGAGAAAGACAAGTGTTCAAGCTGTTTGATTAAGTCGGCGATCGTATGTTTCGCGTCGCGCATATTGCAGTGCGTGAGCAGCAACGCAAACTCATCACCGCCCAAACGCGCCACCACATCATCACTGCGTATGTTATCGGCTAAGGCTTGTGACACTTGGCATAGGACTTCGTCACCAGCGTGATGGCCGACCGAGTCATTGATGATTTTGAAAAGGTCTAAATCGATAAACGCTAACACGGAGGGCGATTGGTTCTCGCTGGACAGGTGATTTTCCATGAGGGTTTCAAAGGCGCGACGATTGGGTAGCTGTGTGAGCGAATCATGATTGGCGTTATAGTCTAACTGTGCCATCAGCGCATGCTCATCCGACACGTCTCGCAACACAAACACATAGCCGTGTTGACCGTTTTGGTTACTGGTCAGTGGAGACATAGCCACCGATACATACAGGCGTTTGCCGCCCGCGATAACCAGTTGGTAGGCGTCTTGTATTTGGGTTTCAAAAAAGGTCTCTGTTTGTTGACTGCTAAAACTGGAAAGCAACACCCGTTGCTGGTTGTTGTAAAGCTCGAAAACCGCGTCCACAGGTTGGCCGAGTGGCAGCACGCTATCATTGGCAACAAGCCACTGCGCGGTGTTGTTGAGGTAGGCCAAGTTGCCCTGATCGTCGATGGTGATCACCGCATCGTTGATGGAGTTCATCACCACATCCAGCTGTTCACGCTCTTGGGCCAGTGCGTGGTTAAGCTCGTTGATTTCGGTATTGTCCCAATTGGCGCCGATCATCCGTACCGTGTTGCCATTATCGTCTATTTGTAAGCTGGCGAGAGCACGGATGTAGCGAATACGCCCTTGACTATCAATGATCCGAAACTGGGTATCGAGTCGTTGATGATGCGTAAGCGCGTCCTGGAGTGTTTGGTTGATGGTCTCTGCATCATCTGGATGAAGACGTTGCTGCCAGGTGGCGAGTTTTTCACTGCCTTCGGCCTCGGGGACATCGTAGAGGCGGTACATTTGTGCGTCCCACTCTAGTTTGTCTTCGTTAACGTGATACTCCCAAATACCAATATTGGCCGCTTTTGTCGCGGCTTCTAGGCGGCGGCGTAAGGTGTCTGTTTGCCGGTTAGTTAGATACTGCTCAGTGATGTCAATCACGGTACTCAAGACGGTTTCGGTTTCTTCCCCCGTTTGCCGCGCCGATGATTGGCGTAGATAGCGATAGGCGTTCGCGTCATTATTAAACCGGAATACCTCTACCATCCGATCGGTGTGTTTGTCGACGAGCAGGCGCATAGATTGTTCCCATGCGGCGCGATCGTCTGGATGTATGCGACTGACCCAGTCTTGGTAGGTGCGTATCTGTTTGGCATTGATGCCGAGCAAAGGCGCGGACCACCCAGAAAACAGCAACGCACCCGTATGAATATTGAGTTCAAAGACGGCAAGTTTGTTGATATCGAGGGCAAAGCGCCAACGTTCAAGCCAGCGTTTTTGTTCACGTTGTGCCGCTTTGAGTGCGTTGATATCCTCGATTTGGCTGATCAAGTGAGTCACATGACCAGCGTGCTTATCCCGGACAGCGGTGAGCGAGAGCCGTCCCCATACTGTCTCGCCATCGGCGCGTACAAAGCGCTTTTCCAATCGCTTATTATCAGAATGACCCATGATCAGATCGCTAAAATATTCCCTCAGCGAAGATTGGTCTTGTGCTCGCGTGAACAAAGAGACATGCGAACCGATAAGCACGCGGCGCTCACAGCCAAAAAACTGCGCCAAACTGGCGTTTGCTTCTTGGACAATACCTCGCGGATCCAGTATTGCCATCCCAATCAATGAGTTGTGCATGGCTTGCGTGAGCAGCGAGTGCTGCTCAATGTGATGCCGTTGATGGCGTCGATAGCTATACGCCAGCTGTGTCATCCCGACGCCTATCACCAAGGTCGCGGCCGCGGTGACTAAGCGCGACAAGGAGACTTGGTGTTCGCTGTCGATATGGAAAGCAAAGACACCGATCGCAGAAAGGAGGTCAAAACTGACCACTGACAAGGCGATAGTGGCAAGGCCTATTATTCTGCTTTGCAGTGTGGCAGCAATGAAAAACAAGCCTGTCAGCGCGATGAACGGATAGGGGAAAGCATAAAAAAGCAAACTAATCAGGACAAACAGCGCGAGACTGCCGCTGATCATTGTCGATGGAGAGGGAGCCGGTCGATAGAGCTTGTCGAGAGTATCTGTGTATAGCCGCTCTTTGAGCGCTAAGCATAGCGGAAATAGCGCAACGAATCCGATAAATTCACTAAAAAACCAGCGTACTACATAGTAGTTAAACCCGTGTTCATTGAAGGCGGATAAAACATAGCCCCCGAGGAGGGCACCGACAAGCGGGCTCATAACGGCTGGTGGCATCAGTCCGCGGATAAATGGCCACACACCGTGCAAAGGGTTGCCATAACGCCGGCGCATCATAAGGTATAACGTACAGCCCGTGAAGGCGGTTAATGTATTGATGGCCGCCAGCTTAAGGCTCAGTTGGGATGGGAGCCCCATGACACTGTCTGCTGCAAATACCCCGATAAAAAAACCGAGGGTGGCCAGGGCACGCGCGCGGTGAGGAAGGTTGGCCAGTGAAAAAGCGCCCACGGCGGAGGCATACCAAATGACGGCAAATTCTTCACTCTCGGGAATGACGGCCAACGAAAAGCACACCAGCGAGAAACTAATTGTCATCAATACCAAAAAGGCGTGAATCGCCTGGCGCACTCGTTGATGGCGGGGCATGGCTCTCTCATTAATTACAATGACCTAGCTGTAGCTTAGCGCATTTTGTCTTAGAGTTAACGACCTTTATTGCCTTTCCGCTACCTTTGTCGGTACTGACTTGTTGACCGCCGTGTTGAGAGGCACCTGCATCCTATTAATCGTTTGATTACTAGCGCCTCAGATCTAATGCTTTAGTCGAAATTTGATCACTTTCACCGCTATTGAGTGTGAAGCATGGCATTAGTAATCAAAACGTGGCAGTCCTGTGTGTCGTGATACGACCGCATGCCATGACATTGGATAAAATCGGTTCAGTGAGGAACAAAGGTGGCTCGATGACAGGGAACGCAGCGAACAAACAATCATGGTTTTGGGTTGTAATAGGCACCACGTTGACACTTTTAGTGTTAGTGAGTTGGCGCTTTTTTTCTGAGCAGTTTTATACGGTAGCGGGACTCCTCGCCTGCCAAGCGCTCGTGACCGTGTTGGCGATGAAGGTGTACTCGTCGGCACCCAAGGTGGTACCGGGGCAAGATACCGAGGAAGAAACGCAAACGCTGCCGATGAAAACGGTCGGACGGCTGGCAACGCGCGCTACCATGAATGCCATGAATGCGGCGGAAGTCTCGCATCGCTCGGATATATTAAAAACGCGATTAACCGAACAGTTTTCTTCTGTGGTCGAGGTCACCGAGACCGCGCAGCATATCGAACAGACTTTGTCTGACACCTGCCAAGCGCAAGCGGCGTCTGTTGAGCAAGTAACGCGCATGCGAGATCTGAGCTTGGAGGGGGCCGATAAGCTCACCGCCTCAATCGCGGAAATGCGTGATATTAACCAAAAAACGGCTGAAACAGTGGCACGTATTGAAGCGCTAGACGCCAACGTCAATAAAGTGAGTGATGTCGCACAGGTCATTGATGCGATTGCAGAGCAAACAAACCTATTGGCGTTGAATGCCGCCATTGAAGCGGCACGAGCGGGAGAGCAAGGGCGTGGCTTTGCGGTGGTGGCCGACGAAGTGCGTCAGCTTGCGCAGCGTACGTCACAAAGCACCAGTGAAGTTGCGGCGATCATAAAACAAATCATGACAGAGTCGAGTAATGTGATGACCCATATTCAAACGCTGTCATCGGATGTCGAGGCGGGGACGTGGAATGTTGAGAGGGTGGGAGAGATTTTAACCGACCTCTCGTCCAGAGCCGATCAGGTTGAAGCGGCCGTGAGACAAATGGCGGATGGATCGTCACAAAACAGTGCAAGCCTTGAGCAAATTGCTTCAGCATTGACCCAAGTGCGGACTGGACTAGAAGACAGTGATAACCAGGTCATTGCGCTGAGCCAAGAAGCGGAAGGCTTGATGGAAACCACCGAAAAAACCAATGCCGTTTTCGCTGAGCTGTCAGAGGCGAGCCCACATCAACGCTTTTTTAAAGCAGCCAGCTTATGTCGTGATCGTATAGAGGCGGCGTTTGCACAAGCCATTGAGCAGGGTGAGATCAGTAAAAGTGATTTGTTTGATCGCCACTACCAGCCGATCGCGAACACCGATCCTAAAAAATATACCACCCGATTTGATAGCTTGTGTGATCGGATCTTACCGCCTATTCAAGAGCCCATTCTTGAGACAGATGAGAACATTGTTTATGTGATAGCCAATGACAACCATGGCTACGTCCCCACGCATAATCAGCGCTTTTGCCAGCCTCTCACCGGTGATTATGCGCAAGATATCACCGGAAACCGGACTAAACGCTTATTTGATGACCGAACAGGTAGGCGTTGCGGTCAACATACTGATACCATGTTGTTGCAGACCTACAAGCGCGATACCGGTGAGGTAATGCATGATCTTTCTGTTCCTCTTTTTGTTGCAGGTCAACATTGGGGCGCAGTGAGAATGGGGTATTATCCACCGGTATCGGCGGATTAAGCGAAAAGGAGTAGCAATGAATCCAGTTGCGATTGTAACCGGGGCAAGTGGCGGCATTGGCCGTGAGACGGCAAAACTATTGGCACAGCGTGGCTATGCCATTTGCATCAATTATCTTAGCAACAGTGAATCTGCTTTTGCGCTTGTTGATGAGCTTCAAGCGATTGGTGTCAATGCGATTGCGGTTCAGGCGGATGTGTCGAGCGAAGAGGGCGTTAAACGCTTATTCAGCGAAGCAGACAACCGTCTGGGAAATATCACTGCACTGGTGAACAACGCGGGGATCATGTTGCCACAGTCGACGGTGAGCAGTATGGGTGCCGATCGGATTAACGCGATGTTCCAAGCGAATGTCACTAGTGCCTTTTTGTGCTGCCGCGAAGCGGTACACCGCATGGCGCAGTCCCGCGGCGGGAACGGTGGCGCGATTGTCAACGTTTCTTCCGCAGCGGTAAAAACTGGGTCGCCCAATGAATATGTTGACTACGCAGCCACCAAAGCAGCGCTTGATACGCTTACCATGGGGTTGGCAAAAGAAGTGGGGCGTGAAGGCATTCGTGTGAATGCAGTGCGGCCAGGACCCATCGATACGGATATGCATGCCGCAGGCGGTGAGCCGGATCGCGTCGCCCGTGTCGCGGATAACATTCCACTGGGTCGCGGTGGCTCTACCCTAGAAGTGGCAGAAATGATTGCTTGGTTATTATCTGATAATGCCTCGTACTCGACAGGAAGCTTATTTGATGTGGCGGGCGGCATGTAGCTTTATTTTTTCATCAATTTGTAAGTAACTTGGGCTTTCTCCTGTCTAGATTAATAAGGAGGAGAAAGCCAATGGTTGAGAGCATGATACCCAGTTTGGCGACCTTACCGTCACTGGGTTTATTTTTTGTCATTATATTTGCCTCGTATGTTTTTGAGGACGGTGCGATTGCGCTAGCCGCTTTTGTAGCGGTTGAGTCGGTCTTAGCGTGGCACACGGCCTTGTTGGCGATTTTCCTGGGCATCGCAAGTGGTGATATTGCCCTTTTTTTACTGGGTCGTTATGCGCGGCGTTATCGCGGTTTACGTGCCCGTTTATTGTTGATGAAAGGAGTGCGAGACGCACGCCACCTTTTACGGCGTCACGCTTTTTTTAATCTTTTCCTTATCCGCTTTATCCCCGGTTTAAGAACAATTACTTATAGCCTCAGCGGTTTTCTCGCGATTCCGCTCAGCACCTTTTTATTATCCGTTGGTATTGCCACCGCCTGCTGGACAGGATTGATTTTTTGGGGCGCATTCACGATTGAGCACAGCGATTGGCTGGCAGAGAAACAACTGACAGGTTGGGCGTTTGCGCTCTCGATTGTCTTGCTGGTGCTGATTAATCGTTTTCTCCGTCGCCGCGCGTTGCCAACACCACCAAAAGGATCGCTATGACAAAGCCTTCGGTGACGCTTGTCGGCCAAGCTGGCATGCCCCACTACCCTGTGTCACGGTCGTTGGGCTGGTTTGAGTTTCTGCCTGCTTGGTGTTTCTACGCGCCCGTCGTGGTTCAATCAATCGGGCTTGGCCTCTACTATCGCAGTTTGACGTTGCCGTTGATTGCTAACCCGGGGATCCGTCTCTCAGGGATGGTCGGTGAGGCGAAATCAGAGGTGTTTGCCCAAGCGGGCGACACGGCGCAACGATACATCGCTGCCTATTGGCGATGGACGCGGCCCAATGCAATCACCCCCAGCATTAAAAAAACGCTACTTGCCGAACTTGCGAAGGCAGGTATCGCTATGCCGCTGGTGGCTAAGCCGGACAAAGGCTGTCGAGGGGCTGGCGTTCAGCGTATCGATACGGAAAAAAAGCTCTTTGCTTATATCAGCACATTTCCTCCCGACAGAGACATTATTTTCCAAGCATTGGCACCTTACGACGCGGAAGCGGGGGTTTTCTATATTCGCTATCCCGGCGAGGAAAGTGGGCACATATTCTCCCTCGGGTTGAAATATTTGCCCGCCGTGATCGGTGATGGCAAGCATACCTTAGCCGCGCTTATCCAGCACCATGATGCCGCCTCTGTGCGCGGACACCTTTATCATCAGCGCCACCACCACCAGCTTGATGACGTAATACCAGCGGGCGTACGTATTCCGTTAGCCTTCTCGGGTAGCCACTGCCGCGGTGCCATCTTTAAAGATGGGGCGGCTTGGGTGACGCCAGCGTTGACGGCAAAAATGGATACGATCGCGAAAGACATTGATGGTTTTTACTTCGGTCGCTTTGACATCAAGTTTCGCGATATGGCGTCGTTAAAGAAAGGAGAGGCGCTTTGTATTGTTGAGATCAACGGCGCGAGTAGTGAGCCGGCGCATATTTGGGACAGTGAGGGGAGTTATTTCCAAGCCATCAGCGCACTTTTGCATCAATATCGGCATTTGTACCATATTGGTGCGCGCTTGCGATTGCAGGGACACAAACCGCCCTCTGTGTTTGCTTTGCTCCGCGCATGGTACCAAGAAAGGCGCTGGATGAAGCAATACCCAGAAACGGACTAAAGCGGCATGACATCTGCTTGAATGAAGATGATGGCGCCAAATTGCCGCAACATGTACTAAGGTGAGGGTATGCATTCGAGTCTAACCAAAGCAGATAGTGCGATTATTAGTGGTAACCTGGATGTGGCTTATCAGGCACAGCAGCTACTGACGAGTGTTACGAGCGCGGCTTATGGTCGTATGCGGGCCGATGGATTTACCAGCACCATTGGCCAACATATGCGTCATGCGCTTGATATGTATTGGGCCTTACACCAAGGAGAGGGTAGTGGCGTGATGAATGCAGATGGACGCCGGCGAGGCCATCGCGTAGAAACCGATAAATCTCTTGCCCAAGCTGAGTGGCAGGCCATAGCCAGCTGGTTACATACGCTGTCTAGTCAACAACTCAAGCAGTCGATACAAGTGTCGACACAAGTCACCTTATATGCCTCCAACACAGTGACTACCCCCTCAACCATAATGCGTGAATTGATTGCCGTGGCCAGTCACGCCACTCACCACTTTGCTATGATGCGCACAGCCGCATACGATCTGGGGGAAGTGTTGGATAAAGAGATCGGCATCGCTGCAGCGACGGCAAGTTATCAGCGAGAGCAGCACCCATGTGCACGCTGACATGGTTGACCTCAGAGCAAGGGTTTGAACTGTGTTTTAACCGTGATGAGGCACGAGGTAGAAGCCGTGCAATA
This sequence comes from Salinivibrio sp. ML290, assembly GCF_001995695.1. Taxonomy (NCBI): domain Bacteria; kingdom Pseudomonadati; phylum Pseudomonadota; class Gammaproteobacteria; order Vibrionales; family Vibrionaceae; genus Salinivibrio; species Salinivibrio sp. ML290. Next base: position 261,083 of record NZ_MUEY01000007.1, read on the forward strand.
CCGCCGAAAGTCTATCAAATAGCGGGGACACGCGTACTTATGCCGATTGATCCTGATGGGATGGGCACTTGGATAGCGGCGAATGAACATGGGCTATTGGTCTGTTTGTTAAATGATTATCAAGGTCAACCGTCTGTTGTGCCCAAGCGTAGTCGGGGTCAGCTGGTGAAATCCGTGGCGAGGGCAAGCGATCTGTCTCAGGTGGCGGCCATGGTGACAGAGCATGAAATGACGGATTTTGCGCCTTTTACCTTGTTGGTCTTTAGCCCGATGAATACCGATAAGACCCAACACGCGGCGTGTTCACCGGTGGCTTGGCAGTGGAATGGACGCACGTTGCAAGGTATCGACTGTGTGCCACCTGTTGTCTCCTCTGCGGTGGTAGCAGATGACGTACGTCGCACGCGCTCAGCGCTCCTCGCCGCAAAATTGCGTGATTCATCTTCTTCCGCCCATGCGCTACTCGATTATCATCGAAGCCACGAGCCAGTATTGGGGAGTTTATCTGTGTGTATGCACCGAGAAGACGCCAGTACAGTGAGTTTGACACATATCTACGTGAACGCGGATACCGCAAGTATGTATTACTACGATGGTGCCCCGTGTCGGGTCAGCAGGCCATTAGTGGCCCACTTACCCCTCGAGGTTGATCCTACTATGCCACTAAAAGCCAATACTGGTTCCGACACTTACTGAACTAGTTTCTGCATCGCCTCGATCGGCATAGGTCAACTCAAACGCCATTTTAGGGCCGACGGTAGGCTGTAGTTCAAAACCTACGGTGCCTGTTGCACCCCAGCCAATATCCTTATCTGTGCCGAACTCAGTTTGATAGTAGTTGCCACCGCCGCGCAGGTAGACACTCCCCATTGTCATAGGGAAATTCACTTGTAATCCAACTGGAATATAGGATGAAGTGAGCTTGGTTTCAGTGCCATTTTCATTGTCGAAATCGGCACTGGTTTCGCCATACCCGGTGTACAGGCTTGTGTAATCGGTGACACGTAAAGTGCCATTGACTTCCCAAGTGTGGCCTGTCTCAGTTTGAGAGCCATATTTTACGTCGGTAACACTTGCGCTAGCACCGATACTGAGCGGAGAGGTTTGTGCTTGTGCGGTTGTGGCCAGCAACATACCAGCACACAGTGTGGCGAGCGATAAACGTTTGGTCATAGTAACTATCCTTTTGGCCGAGCGTGCAAATGACGTCATAAATTCAGTATAAGGTGTTAGCGGCGGGCGTACACCAAGCTTGAGTGATATTTGTGCTTTAACGCTGTCTGGTGACAAAGAATCATCATGATCGATTTTAAGTCTGAGTGAGCAGTGCTATTGTAATGCCCCTTGTATGTCAGCATGAACGCATGCGTGTTTGTTTCTCAAAGGGCCCTACAAATGAAATTTGCTGTTCTCGATCAAGCGATCTACGACCACCTTTACCGTGATATTGAAGCCTTCCGCACCACCTTTGATTTGCCCTGCAATGATCCTGACTCTCTCGATGACAAAGCCGATGATCTGCACACGGCGTTGGCGGTCGAGGAAATGACAGAGCTTGCGGAAGCCGACTCGCTGGTTGAGCAAGTGGACGCTATTGTTGATAGTGTTTATGTGCTGATGGGACGCGCTGTTCAAATGGGCGCGCGTGGGTATCGAGAAAAACTCGAAGTCAGTTACATGATTGATATCTTACTTCAAATCGCCACGCGCCTGAGTGTTGATTTTGTGACCTGTTGGGACGAGGTGCATAGCAGCAATATGAGTAAAGTCTGTCGCAATCAACAAGAGTTTGCCGACACCCAAGCGTTTTACGCGCAAAAAGGCATTGATGTTGTCGCCAGTCCCAAAGAAGATGGCATCATCGCCAAATGTGCCGCCGATGTCAGTGTCGACGGCAAGCTTATCCGTGAAGGCAAGGTGATGAAATCGGTTTACTACCGCCCTGCTGACCTTGCCAAGTGTGTGATGGCCGAGCTGGCGTAATCCCACGCTTCTCGCCTGCCCAAAACGCCACCGTGATCAGCGGTGGCGTTTTTGGTTCGTGAAAAGGAATACCGTTTAGAGTGAAAACTCTCATCGCGATGGCCCGAGGCGAGGCTGTCATCAAAAATTGTCACAATTGTCTTTTTATCTAGCACGTCACTCGGCCTTTTTTCTTCTATACTTTTGCACTTAACGCTGATTTAAGTCTACGTTAAGGGTTTGCGGTTGCTCTAAAGTGGATGATGTCTTTTTTTAGTGTAATCACTCAGCCTTCTGAGCGATTAACACTTTCGCTATCCAATTTAAGGGAGAGTATTGTGGAACATCCTTTTTCACTTGCAGGTAAAGTCGGTATTGTCGCCGGACTGGCCAATGAAAACAGCATTGCGTTTGGGTGTACTCAAGCGCTAAGCCAAGCGGGTGCCGATGTGCTGGTCACCTATGGCACACCGAAGGCAGAGCGGTTTGTGACCCCGCTCAAAGCGTCCATGGGCGATCCAGAACTTATGCTGTGTGATGTACAGGACGATCAACAACTCGACGCACTATTCGCTCGCGCCAAGGAAAAATGGGGACGGGTCGATTTTGTTGTGCATTCCATTGCCTTCGCGCCTTTGGAAGATTTACACGGTCGCGTGGTCGATTGCTCGCGAGAGGGGTTCTCGCTGGCGATGGATATCTCTTGTCACTCGTTTATCCGCATGGCGAAACGCGCAGAGCCACTGATGTCTGATGGCGGCACGCTGTTTAACATGTCCTACTATGGGGCGGAGAAAGCCGTCGATAATTATAATCTAATGGGGCCTGTTAAAGCAGCGCTTGAGTCGACCACCCGTTACTTGGCAGCAGAATTAGGACCAAAAGGGATCCGGGTGCATGCTATTTCCCCCGGCCCGATCAGAACGCGTGCTGCGTCGGGGTTAAAAGAATTTGAAGCCTTGGCCGTGGATGGAGAAACGCGCTCGCCCCTTCGACGTTTGGCCACAGTGCAAGATGTTGGTCATGCCGTGGTTTACCTTAGCGCCGATGCTGGCCAAGTATTGACGGGACTCACCCACTACGTTGATGCCGGTCATCACCTTAGGTTTTAAGCGCAACGAGGCTAACACATACTTTTTTGACTTGATCGATTATTGAGGAGCCCACCATGTCAGGGACGAATAACGAGGAAGTCATCGAGAATAAGACGTACGATGAGATTTCATTAGGCGATGAAGCGTTTTTAGAAAAGCGCCTTACCATGGAGGACATTAAGCTTTTTGCGATTATGTCGGGGGATGTCAATCCTGCCCATGTGGATGATGACTTTGCCAAAAGCAGTCGCTTTCAGGAAGTGATTGCGCACGGTATGTGGGGCGGAGCATTGATTTCTACCGTATTGGGGACAAAGCTACCCGGTCCTGGCACTGTCTACCTCGGACAAACACTCGCGTTCAAAGCCCCCGTCATGCTAGGCGATGTGCTGCGCGTCGCTGTTCGTGTCGATAAAATGGACGAAAAGCGTCACCACATTGTGTTTGCTTGCCGGTGTGAAAACCAACGCGGTGATACTGTGATTGAAGGGGAAGCACGCGTACTGGCGCCCACTAAAAAAGTTCGACGTCAACGCACGGTATTACCAGAAGTGCGCTTATCTGAGCGCGGGCAGTTGCATGCGATTTTAACCGCGGCCGATCACCCTGAGCCCATGCATACCGCGGTGGTGCACCCCGTTGACGATAGCTCGATCCGCGGCGCGGTGGAGTCGGCGAAGCAACAGCTCATTATTCCTACCCTCGTCGGGCCTCGTGACAAAATAATGGCGGCGGCGGATAAAGCTGAACTGGATATCCGCGACTTTGACATTGTTGATGTCCCCCATAGTCACGCGGCGGCGGAAAAAGCGGTGGCTATGGCACGTGCGGGGGAGATAGAGGCGCTGATGAAAGGCGCACTGCATACCGACGAATTGCTACATGAAGTGGTTAAACGGGAAGGAGGGTTGAGAACTGAGCGTTGCCTCAGTCATGTGATGGCCTTTGATGTGCCGACCTATCCGCGCCCGCTATTTATTACTGATGCCGCCATTAATATCTATCCAGGGTTGGCTCAAAAGCGCGATATTATTCAAAATGCCATCGAACTGGCTCATGCGATTGGCAACAGTCATCCACGGGTGGCGATTTTGTCGGCCGTGGAAACCATTAACCCTAAATTGAATGCGACGCTTGATGCCGCGGCACTGTGTAAAATGGCGGAGCGTGGTCAAATAACGGGCGGTATCTTAGATGGACCGCTGGCGTTTGACAGTGCCGTCTCCGAAGACTCTCGCGTGACCAAAGGGATTAACTCCCCGGTTGCAGGGTGTGCGGATATCCTGGTGGCCCCTGATCTTGAGGCTGCCAATATGCTGATGAAACAGCTGAGCTACCTCGCAGATGCCACCGGCGCGGGTGTGGTGGTGGGGGCGCGTGTGCCCATTATGCTGACCAGCCGTGCCGATGATGCATTGACCCGCATTGCATCGAGTGCGCTGGCGTTGTTGCTTGCGGAGCATCAACGTAAAGCACTGGATAAGTATAAGTAGGCGACAATGGCGAACATACTGGTCATTAACAGCGGCTCGTCGAGTCTGAAATTCGCGCTGTTTGACGTCAATACGGATCCGGTTGAGGAGACGCGTTGGCAGGGTGTTAATCGGTTAATGGGTGGACAATTTTCCGGTTTGGGGACCCAAGGTTATGCGGTGTCCGTTGATAGCGGCGCGGATGGGCTTTCTATCCCGCCCGCCAACGCAGCAGATCACCATGCCGCTGTTGTCTCGCTATTGGCGTGGCTCGAACCGCGAGGCTTTCTTGATAATCTGATTGCCGTCGGTCACCGCGTGGTTCATGGTGGTACGTACTTTCAGCAAGCAACGCCTCTTGATGCGCGCAGCGTCAAGCTGTTGGAGGCATTAACCTCGCTGGCGCCGCTTCATCAGCCGTATAGCCTTGCCCCGATTAAAGCACTACAAACCCGATTACCCAACATGCGCCAAATTGCCTGTTTTGATACCGCCTTTCATGCCCAGCAGTCCAAGGAGGCGCGCCAGTTTGCGCTTCCTTACGCAATGTATGACAGGGGCTTTCAACGTTATGGTTTTCATGGCTTGTCTTACGACTTTATCTCGCGTTGCTTACCCGAGGTGATCCCGGATTTTGATTGCGACGCCAAAGTGATTGTTGCGCATCTTGGTAATGGCGCGAGTTTGTGTGCTATCCAATCACGACAAAGTGTGGCTTCCACCATGGGTTTTACCGCGCTTGAGGGGTTACCAATGGGAACGCGAAGTGGCGCCATTGATGCGGGATTGGTGCTGCATCTGATCACCGAAGAGGGCATGACTGCAGACGACGTCAGCACGCTCTTATATAAAGAGTCTGGGCTGTTAGGTTTATCGGGTATCAGCAGTGATATGCGCACCTTATTACGCAGCGATAAACCAAGAGCTAAGCAGGCGATAGCGCACTATTGTTATCGGATTGCGCGAGAAATCGGCAGCCTCTGTGCGGCAATGGGCGGTGTCGAACATCTGGTGTTCACCGCTGGGATTGGCGAGCATGCTGCACCTGTACGCGAGCGTGTGGTGGCACAGTGTGATTGGCTAGGTATGCGCTTGGACGCCTCGGCCAATCAAGCCAATCAAACGTGTATATCTGCACCGGACAGTAAGATTGGCGTGTGGGTTATCCCCACTGATGAAGAGCGTGTTATTGCCGCTGATTGTGTCGCGATGCTGTGATGACGATCGTTTCTTGGCGTTGCCTGCCGCCAATGGGGGACATATTGGCTCAAAAAGGTTCAAGGTGGATTGATGATTGCAGCGCCAGTTATACGCTAAAAGTGTGATATTCCATACAAGATTTTTTCTAAGAGTGCACCGAGCGGGCGTAAATCGTTATGCTAGCGCCGAGTTAGAGGATGCAAGGATGTTGTTATGATGCGCTGGGTATGGGTGAGCGTATTATTGCTTAGCCTCACAGGGTGTGCGCAGAAGCTTGGTCGGCCATTTGATATTAAAAATCTCGCCAAGTCAGACATGGATTTAATTACCGATATTCACATCGCTGAGATTCGTGATCTTAGCGAAGCCCTCATCGTGAAACTGTACAAGCGTAACCCGCGCGAGCTCAAAAAAGTGCCCGGCATGACGATTGAAAAACGCGTGGCGCAGTTGATGACGGCAGAACGCCCCGACAATGGCTTTCGAGAGCTGGGAGGAATGGATGGCATCGCGCTGCTGCCTTTAGCCTTTTCAAGTGAATTTGAGGGCGACCGCGTGTTTGCGCTCATGGCGGGTGTTACCGGCATGATCAGTGCGAGCTATAATCATCAACTTGAGTTTTTTTTGCTCGATGATATTGACCAACAAAAACTCTATAACAGTGCTCGAAACCTAGAAAAAATTGCCTGGCTTTTAAACAATCAAAAGGACGAACACGGTCAACTGCTGTTGCTGAGTAATGGCATGGGCAAAAATGGTGTACCCAATTATAGTTACGAGCGCTTGTTGGGCCAGATGATTATTATTCAAGACATGATGGCCATTATGGTGGCGGACAGTACTAACCGTAATATTAATCAGGTGGTACACAGCATGGCGTCGATGACGTTCTTCCCTATCTAATTAACGAGGCGGCGCAATCACCGCCTCGCTCCTTACCAACCAATTTCTTGGCCTTGATAATCAATAAAGTTGCCGTTTTGACTGTCCGTTAGGGTATCGAGCACATGCTTCAACCCTTGGGCCGATGTGGCAGTATTGATAAGGGCATTGGGTCCACCCATTTGCGTTTGTACCCAACCGGGGTGGAGAGCAATCGAACGAATGCCTTTACTTCGCAGGTCAATAGATAGACTTTTGATCACCGCGTTGAGCGCGGCTTTTGAACTTCGATAAATATACCCACCGCCTGATTGGTTATCACTCATGCTCCCGACTTTTGAGGATAGGAAAGCGAAAATGGGTGTATGGCCACTTTGGCTTGCCTTTTCAAGATGCGGGGTGAAATGTTCAGCGATAACCAGGGGAGCGATGGTATTGACTTCCAGCACCTCGCGCCAGGCCGCTGTATCCACGTCACCGAATTGATACCCTTTGGGGCCATATAGACCTGCATTGTTGATCAGTAAATGGATAGGCGTGTCGATAAGCTGTAATGCAAGTTGCTGTATTGCCGTATGATCCGTGACATCTAATCCGTAGGTGGTGAGTGTTGAGTAACGGTTTTTTAGTGTCATCAAGTGAGGCGCAGAGCCGGGGAAGCGGCAGCAGGCAATCACCTGCCAACCGTGCTCGAGATACAGCTCAGTGAGCGCCAGGCCAATCCCACGGTTCGCGCCTGTGATAAGAAGTGTTGGAGTCATTGTTGCCTCATAATGGCCGGAAGTGTCCTTCCATTATATGACTAACCCTCCATCGACTTTAAGCGTTTGACCTGTGATAAAGCTCGCGTTATCGCTGGCAAGAAAACTAATCGCGTTGGCGATATCCTGCGCGGTACCCATGCGGCCCAAGGGTGTTTTCCCTTTCATCATCTCAATGACTTTATCGGGTAAATTTTCCGTCATGGGCGTTTCAATAAAACCGGGCGCGACACAATTGGCGCGTATTTGTGCACCGTGACGAGCGAGTTCTTTTGACCAAGTCTTTGTCATTGCAATCACGCCACCTTTTGAGGCGGCATAGTTGGTTTGACCAATATTGCCGTCGGTGCCGACGACCGAAGACAAGCTCACAATCGCGCCTTTCTCTTGCGCCATCATCAGTGGCGCGATGGCTTGTGTCATGGTAAAGACGCCCTTTAGATTGACGTCAATGACCGCGTCCCAGTCACTTTCGCTCATTTTGGTCAGCAGGTTGTCACGAGTGATGCCAGCATTGTTCACCAGCACATCGATAACTGCGTGTTGTTGGTGCAAGCTCTGCACCCAATTCGCGACAGCCTCTTGATCGCAGACATCCAGCGCAACGGGAACGATAACCCGATGTGCTTGCCAGTCTTGCATGTTGTCAATATTCCTATCTAATGCATAAATCTTGGTAGCGCCTTGTTCGACAAAGGTTTCAACGATGGCGCGGCCGATCCCTTGTGCGGCACCTGTAATGACACAGTGTTTACCGGTCAGCATGGTGTTTCTCCTCATTATATTCATCGTGCTTTTCTTGGGCGTTGGGTCACCTAAGCCCCTGCTTCTACGTTGGTATCTCGCGGCCAACGTCAGATAACGTGCAACAACTAGGCCAGTGGTGACATCCTCTATAGTAAATTGAGATATCAATTTGTGGGCGTATGGGCTAAAATTTAATCAAGTTGTCACCTTGTTCGAGAGAGGACCTATGCCGACGTCAATCAATTCGCAACCTTTAGCGCAGCAATACATGCAGCGTCAGCGCGATCGTCAAGATGATCAGGTCAATGGCGGTCTCAATAACTCGATGAGCGTGCAAGAGCGTGCCGAGCTGATCCGTAAAGAGCGTGCCGAGCTGATCCGTAAAGAGCGAGAAGAGCAAAAAGAAGCCGCAGCATCGGGCGAGCAGCGTGAGGATAAGCGTGATTATCAAGCCCTCATTGATCGTGTGGCGGAACAAGAAGCGCAGAAAACGCGAGCGGATGCCTACAACCAACAGCAACAAGCGCTGATGGATCAGGTGCAAAAAACCATCACACCCAACGGCCAGCAAAACAGTTACAGCCTCAAGGTTTAATACACCACCCGCCTGCTTTTTTGGTCGCCGCCTTTGGGCGGCGTTTGTGTTTTCGCTGTATGGTTTTCATCTCTCGTTGCAAAAATGTAAATTTAATGGCGTTTTGGTTGCTATTCTTTACACTTGTTATTGGCTTAAACCCTTAAAAAAACGCGGTTAGCGACGCTTTCCTCTCACTGTTCAGCATAAGTGACACTATTGGTTAACATTTGATTAACCAGCTGTCCGCTTGTCTTCTCTAGTCCTAGTCACCGTCTAATGCTATCTCTAATGTTACACACAAGGAGGAAGCGATTATGACGTCAACCATGCAAGCACCTGTCAAAACGATTAATCCATTGGGTACAGATGGGTTTGAGTTCGTCGAATACACAGCGCCCGATCAAGCGGGTATCGATGCGCTTAAGAATTTGTTCTCGTTGATGGGTTTTGCGGAAATTGCCAAACATAAGCACAAAGATGTTTGGCTGTATCGTCAGGGAGACACCAACTTTATCGTAAACGGTGAGCCCGAATCACAAGCGCAAGGCTTTGCTAAGCAGCACGGTGCGAGTGTCAACGCCATGGCGTTTCGAGTGAAAGATGCGGTACACGCGATTACGTATGCGGCCAAACAAGGCGCCAAAGTGGTTGAGCCAAACATTGGTCCAATGGAGCTCAGCATTCCTGCGGTATACGGCATTGGTGATTCATTGCTTTACTTTGTCGACCGCTATGGTGACCAAAGTATTTATGAAGTCGATTTTGACTTTTATCCAGACTGGCAATCGCGCCTGAAAGAAGCGGATGCAGGATTGAAAGTTATCGATCACCTGACCCACAACGTCGATATTGGCAACATGGATGTATGGGCTGACTTTTACGAGCGTATTGCCAACTTCAAAGAGATCCGATTTTTTGACATTGAAGGCAAAAAGACCGGGCTGAAGTCGCGAGCGCTGACCGCACCTTGCGGAAAAATCCGTATTCCTATCAATGAGTCAAGTGATGACAAGTCACAGATTGCAGAATATTTGAAAGAGTATAACGGTGAGGGGATCCAGCATATCGCCATGACCACCGACAACATCTACCAAACGGTGCGGACGTTACGCCAACGAGGCATGGCGTTCATGGATACGCCGGACACCTACTATGAGAAAATCAACGAGCGTGTCAATGGCCATGAAGAAAGCATCGATGAGTTGCGTGATACCCGTGTATTGATTGATGGTGACGTCGACAGCGGTATCTTACTGCAAATCTTTACCAATACTGTTATTGGACCGGTTTTCTTTGAAATCATCCAACGTAAGGGTAACCAAGGCTTTGGCGAAGGTAATTTTAAAGCCTTGTTCGAGTCTATCGAGCTGGATCAAATGCGTCGTGGTGTATTGGACTAACCGAAACGGCACACAACAAACTCGCTTGAGGCTGCGATACGGGTTATCCGGATAAACTGACTCAAGTCGATAGGCTGTCGTTATTTGTAGACAACCTACGTTGTAGGCGCTCCTTTGTGAGCGCCTTTTTTGTTCTTTTTCGCCCACTAACTAGGACATTTCTCGCCCAAAATAAGATTAGACTCTATGATTAGCAGAGAAGCTTTTTCGATAAAAGGTGATTATGAAGGTAGGCAGCCCCCTGACTCGCCCCTCTCTTTCTGCGGGAATCATTACCAAGCTAGCCTTAAGCTGGACCGTACTGACTGCGTTATTTGCGGCGCTTCTCCTGCTGGGCGATTACCAAACGCATAAAGCAGATGTCGATCGCGCCTTGCAAGAGGTGGGCAACAGAGATCTCAGTGCAATGACTGGACATCTATGGCGTGTGGAAACGCAAGCGTTTGAGCAACGGATAGAGCAGCTCATCGCCCAACCTGAGATTGATTATATCCATGTGTATGATGCCGATGGCTCGTTAATTGAGCGTGGCGTGGAGCCTGCTGCACAATCGTTGCAAAAGCGTTGGTCGTTAATTGCAAGAGACGAGGGAAACGAGTATACCCTTGGGCAACTTGAGGTGGCGTCAAATTATACGGCGTTAAATGCCTACTTTGGTGATAGTGCCCAGTGGGTTTTTCTTGGATGGTTGGCTGTTTCAGGATTGGGGATCTTAAGCTCGATATGGATTGTCCGTCGCCACTTAGAAAGGCCGTTAGTGGCGCTACACCAGCAGGTCAACCAGTGGGATAATGGCGTACCCACGCCGATTCAGGTTCCCCCCCAATTCCATCATTGGCGAGGTTTTGAAACGCGTTATAACGCTATGATCACGGCGCTAGGGCAACAACTGGCGCAGTTGGAGGACGCTAAGCACGACGCTGAAAAGGCTAGCCAAAAGAAAAGTGAGTTTTTGGCCAACATGAGCCATGAAATCCGTACTCCAATGAACGGCATTATTGGGATGGCCTCACTGTTAAAAAGCACTCGCTTAAACAACGAGCAACAAGAGTTTGTCGAGATGTTGGAAACATCGTCGATGTCGTTATTAGATATCATTAACGACATCCTCGACTTCTCTAAAATTGAAGCAGGTAAGTTAGAACTGGAACCATTAGAGCTCAATATATTTGAGTTGGGGAAAGATCTTGAGAATCTGTTCATTCTCCGAGCGAAGGAAAAGCAGCTCGCTTTTCGCTGCGAAATAGATGCTGATATTTCCCCTTTGTTGATAGGTGATGCACCACGATTACGCCAAGTGATGATTAATTTGGTGGGTAATGCAATCAAGTTTACTGAGCGTGGGGAAGTGGTTGTCTCTATCAAGCAGGTGAGTGACGAGGATACGGCCAGTGTGCTTCGTTTTGAAGTGAGTGATACCGGGCCTGGCATTCCCGTTGAAGAACAAAGCCGTATTTTTGGTAAATTTGAACAAGGTGACTCCTTAACAGCAACCGCCCGAGGTACCGGGCTTGGGCTCGCCATCTCACAGCAAATTGTCAATTTAATGGGGGGGCGAATTACCCTCAACAGTGAAGTAAATGTGGGCAGTGTGTTTACCTTCACCGCGCGTTTTGATTGTGCGGATATTCCTTTAGCTACACCAGTTGAGGCGTATCTTTTCGCGGGCGCCCCGATGTTATTGGTAGACGATAGTCGTTTAAACATGCGCATCACCACGGCACAATTGAGCAACCTTGGTTGCCAAGTCACATGCTGCATGCACCCGGATGACGTGATTCCTTTAATTCGCGAACGCCTTGATAGCCATTATCCATTTAAAGTGATTTTACTCGATAAAGTGATGCCCAAAATGGACGGTTTTCGCTTGGCTGAACAAATCATTACCACGTTTGGAGATAAAAGCCCTGCGATCATGATGTTAACGGCGGCGCCCGATGCATTGGATAAGCCGCGGATTGAACGCTCAGGCATAGAGGGTTACTTAGGCCGTCCCTACCAATTTAATGACTTAAAAGCGCATTTGGTGCGCATCTTACAACAGCGCCAACCGACACTGGGGGTCGTACGATCTACCGGAAAAGGCACATCGCTGGCTGGATTGCATGTCTTGGTCGTGGAAGATTCCAAAGTTAATCAACGAGTGACTGAGGCGATGTTGACCCAACTAGGGATACATGTTCGCTCGGCTGCCGATGGTGAGCAGGCGCTGGCACTGTGGAAAAGCCAACCTTTTGACGCGATTTTCATGGATTGTCAGATGCCTGTGATGGACGGTTACCAAGCCGCTGAACACATTCGGGCACAAGAGTCGCGCTTTAATCGAACCCCCATTATTGCACTGACCGCGAATGCGACAACGGAAGACAAGGAAGCGTGTTTAGCCGCGGGTATGGATGATTATATTGCCAAACCGGTCAGGCAGCATGAGCTTGCGACCATGTTGAGAAAACATACCTTTACCTCGCAAACTTACTTAGTGACGCATTAATGACGTAATACAAGGAACGTGAGCTTAGTTACAAAAATATCAGAAAAAGTAAACAAATCCTGGGGCGGCTCACGCCATTTTCGTTAGGCTTCTAATCTTTTGGTGGGCGAAACACCTAAAACAATTAGAAAGCAAAACGAAAAGAGGAAACATGAAAATCAATAAACTGCTCTCAACGGCAGCTGCGTTGCTGCTTAGTCTCAGTGCGCATGCGGGTCAGCTTAACGTCATGGCGTATAACATTATGCAACTAAGTAACCTACAAGACTGGGATCAAGCTGAGCGTGCCGCCCGTCTGCCGCAAGCGATTGCCGATATGGACACGCAGCCTGATGTGATTTTGATCAGTGAGGCCTTTAACGCGGAAGCCGAGCAAGCGATGAATCAGCTGGCAAGCTTATACCCCTATCAAACACCCAATGTCGGTCAAGACTGCAGTGGGGAAGGTTGGGATGCGCTGACTGGAGATTGTTCCAATTCTTTATTTGTCGTGCGTGGCGGCGTGACTATCCTTTCTAAATACCCCATTTTGACTCAAAAGGCGCACGTTTATCATCAAAGCTTGAAAGGTAGCTGGGACTATCAAGCCAACAAAGGCTTTGCATACGTCGAGATCGATAAAGAAGGTGAAGCCTTTCACTTAATTGGCACCCATTTACAGGCAACGCACGATGGTATGTCTGATGAGGAGCACCAAGTGCGCCTTGGTCAGCTTAGCGAAATCAAAGACTTCATCGACAAGGCGGCGATTCCCGCTGACGAGCCTGTGATTATTGGTGGTGACATGAACGTAGAGTGGAGTCGCCAAGATGAAATCAACGACATGAAAGTGGCATTAAATGGCGCATTGCGGTTCACCGAGCCTGAAGTAACGTCTTTTTCCGCCAAGCATAATTGGTTCACGAAAGCGAACGCGTATCACTTTGAATATGACCTTAACTACAACACGACGCTAGATTATATTTTGTGGAGCCGTGACCATGCAGTGCCTGCCAATCAACCTGAGATGAAGGTGGTGCAATTAACCGCCAACGATGATTGGTATTGGGACTACCTTGAAGGCGAGTGGCCGCAAGCGGCTGGACAAACCTATCATGATGGTTACTACCATGAACTCTCTGACCACTATCCGGTCATGGTACAGTTTGAATTTGAGTAATTTCAGCGCTTGATAGAGTGCATTGGTACAGGGCTCAACCATGTTGAGCCCGTTTTCCCTCCCTCCCCCTATTAACGTTATCCAGACACCGCTAATTTCTTCGCGTATGCCAAGACAGTCTGGGATTTTGGACTACGCTTACTGAAAGGATTGCTGGGTACCTCACCTTGGATAAGGTTCCACTGAGATAAGCCGCAGCGTTGATTACTCTCTCACTTACTGCCTAACGATAGCGCTAGGTCGTTTGAGGACAACGATGAGAATACGAGGGAAGCATGAGTAGGCCGCGTTTCCATGTCATCTACGTTGACGATGACGCGCTCACATTAAAGGCGATTGGTCGGGTGATTCGCCGCTTGAAACCGAGTTGGGCTATCAGCTTGATTAAGAATCCTACCCATTGGGAGAAAGGCCTGTTAGATGATCAGTCCCCTTCTCTGGTGATCAGTGATCTACTGATGCCCAAGCTAAAGGGGGATGCGTTATTAGAGCAGGTTCGAGCGCGCTTTCCTGGTACGATACGTGCCCTGATAACAGGGGATACGCGCCAAAAAATTACCGAACTCGCGACGCCTAGTGTGCACTTCGTCCTACCCAAACCCTTCTCTGAAGATGACTTTGATAATGTGCTTAATAGTGTTGAGCGCCTCTATAAGTTGCCGATTGATGCTGAAACGCGTAACCGGTTAGTTGGTATTGAGGATTTTCCCGTCTTGCCTGACTGCGTGCGCCGTTTACGTGCCACGATTAATGATCCCCATTCAGACATGGAACAAATTGCACGAGTGGTCAGCGAAGAGCCTCCCCTAGTTGCCCGACTTTTACAGCTTGCTAATTCTGCTTATTTGGGCTTTCGAAACCGGACTTGGTCAATAGAAACAGCGATTAATCGACTGGGCATTCACTCGGTCGAGTCAATTGCTGCCACTATGGTGGGACATAATGCCTTTAAGCACTTGTCCACCAAAGAGCACTATGCCGTGGTGGATGAACATATTGAACTGGCTAATGTGAGTAAGTCGCTGGGACTATTCCTTGGGTATGACAAAGCGCATGCTGAGCGTTTGTATCTCGCATCAGTGTTGTCTTCGTTAGGGGAACTGATGGCGCGAGAGCTTGGCTGTCGTGAAAGTAGCAACAATCCCATTTGCGATTTACCTGCCCGTTTTGATACTGCGCTTGTCGTCTCGAGTTATATCATTATTTTGTGGGGCTATGATTTTGAGCTTGCAGAGATTGTGTTGGCAAGCGGCGCCATTCCGTTATCCCCTGAAAGTGAGCGAACCAAGGATGGCGCGCTATTGCATTACTGCCGGCAGTGGATTAATGCGAACGATATTGATAAAGCCAAGCTTTTACAGTCTTGGTCGGCCAATATCGGCGCTTTTTTTACTCAGTCGTATAAGGAGACGATTTGAATGTGCCGGATAACAATCTATGACGCTGTGGTTTGCTGTGCATGTGGCATAAACATGGAAGGGGAACGTGGAGGATAACAAGATGTCACCCGCGATTTTAAATGGGCTCTCTATCGCGGTATGTCTTATCGATCGTGACTATCGTATCGTTGACGCCAATACCTGCTTTCTTCGCAGCCTCAACGCAGCAAACGACGCCCTCGTTGGAGACGCGCTGTTAGCGCGTCTTCCTGCTCATCATCAATTTTTACAACAAAACATCGACACGGTTTTCTCGACGCAAGCGCCATTACAGTCATCCGGCGCTGTCATTATAGATATATGCGGGGATGTTGATGCGGCATACATATGGCAAGACGTCGAGTTTCTTCCCATTCTGTCAGTGCATGGCGAGGTCACACAGGTCGCCATTTGTTTTTATCGCCCGACAGCGTTGGCGGCCCCTACGCGAGAGGCTCTTCCCTCTATCCCAGATACTGAGCGACTCAAACGAAGCACTGAGGCGTATCAAGAGGTCGTTTCAGAACTCAAGCAGTTACAGAGTCAACTGCTTCAGTCAGAGAAAATGGCGTCGATTGGGCAAATATCGGCGGGAATTGCCCATGAAATTAATAACCCTATCGCTTTTATCTCCTCCAACATTCGCACGCTATACGACTATCTAGATAAATTTACCGCCTATGTCCGTTGTTTGGACGAAAAGATAGAGAGCACCGACAATAGGGCCTTACTGGCAGACCGACAGGTGCTAAAAGACGATATTCAATTGAGTTATTTACTCGAAGATGCCAGCGATCTGATTGAAGAGTCGTTAGAAGGGATCACGCGAGTGATGACGATTGTCAAAGATCTCAAAGAATTTTCACACGTTGACAATGGTGAATGGGCGGCCACTGATATTCGCCGCGGTATCGACTCGACACTGAAAATCATCCATAACGAGATTAAGTATGCGATTGAAATAGAGAGAAACTACTCGCCTCAGACACCTGATATCCTTTGTCAGCCCATGCAGTTGAATCAAGTTTTTCTCAATCTACTCATTAATGCGGCACACGCGATTGAGGGCGAGGGAAACATAAAGATTTCTGTCGCCCCCCTCGATGAAGAGCATCTGATTATTGAAATCAAAGATAACGGCCAAGGGATCCCAGAAGAGGCGCTGGCGACGATTTTCGAGCCATTTTATACCACCAAACCGGTCGGGCAGGGGACGGGGCTTGGCTTGTCCGTCTCGCGCGATATTGTTGTCGCTCACGGTGGCCAAATCACAGTAACCAGTGAGCAAGGAAAAGGGACGACGTTTACGATTGTGTTGCCTTGCTCGGGAAATCAGGCTGAGGGTATTTCTTCGCCAGTCCATGAGGTGATGAAAGGAGGGCCCAGCCCATGATGGCGTACACGGAAATTCTATTGGTTGATGATGAGCCGCATATCCTACGTGCGCTAAAGCGAGAACTGCGTCGTTTTGTGGCGCATATTCATACCGCAGAGTCGGGGCAGCAGGCGCTTGCTATTTTATCTGAACATCACATTGGCCTCGTGATTTCCGATTACCGGATGCCGCAAATGGACGGTGCGGAATTACTGATTAACATTCATCAACGTTATCCTGATATTGCCACCATCATGTTATCCGGACAAGCCGATTTGCCGGGTGTTTCCCGGGCCATCAATGCCGGCGCATTGAGCCAATACGTTAGCAAACCTTGGGATCGCGAGGTGCTGTGCGATACGGTTAAAACGATCTTGAGCAATAAACAAGCGTCTTTGCCGCACGACACGCTGACGAGATGCCTTTCGCAAGACGCCCTTAATCAGCGCATTCAAGCTATGGCGGTGGATGTCAAAACGCCGTGGTTGGTGGTGATTATTGATAGTCAAGGAACCAGCACGATTAATGAAACCCAGTCGGTGATGGCGGGGAATCATCAGTTACAGCATGTCAGTGAACATCTTCATCAAATAACGGAATTTCACTGGTACCGCATCGCAGATAAGTTTGTGGGGTTGTTGGCGTACTCCTCGACAGGTCATTGTTTGTTAAATACGTTGATTGAGAGCTTGAACCGTGCCAGTGAGGAGAAAGCACTACCTACACGATTGATGGTCAGCGCGCTTCGCTCTTGGCAGGAGATATCCTTCGAGACGATTCAGGCGCGTAAAGCGAAAAAAATACCGCTTTATGATGCGCACTATTGGCTTCCTTGTCCTGATGGGCATCAAGACGACGCAACGTTGCGTACTTTGATTCGCGATATTGAAGCCAAACACTTCGAGGCATTTTTTCAACCACAATTGAATATTGTGACTGACGAAATTGATGGCTTTGAAGCACTGGTGAGACGTCGACTCGAATCGGGTGGTTATCAAAGTCCAGCGGCGTTTTTGCCTTTGCTAAGTCAATACCAGCTCGAAGACGTGTTAACCACCGCGATGTTTGAACAAGCGCTGGAAGCGATTCGTTTATTACGCCAGGCAGATATTCTCAAGACAATCAGTGTCAATGTGACCGCTCGGCAGTTGGAGACGGGATTTGTGGTAGGCGTGATTCAGCGCCTTTTGCCTGACTATCCAGATGATGTCCCGCAACTGGAGGTTGAACTGGTCGAAACCGACAGGATCCATAACTTTACGCATGCCCACCAACAAATGGATTGTTTGAAATCACTCGGTATTTCCTGTGCGTTAGATGATTTTGGTACCGGCTTTGCTGGCTTTGAATCCATGTGTGATTTACCTTTTGACGTGATAAAAATTGATGGTCGCTTTGTTCGTAATATCGGCCAGAGTGAAATGGACGAAGTGATCTTGTCATCGATTAGCCAGAGTGCGGCGTTAATGAATGTAGAGGTGGTCGCTGAGTGGGTCGAAAATCAAAACCAAATTGACTTTTTGAGAGAAAAAGGATGCACGCGAGTACAGGGCTATGGCATTGGTGCGCCGCTTAGCCGTGATCATCTCCTGGAGTTTTTAGCGACTTTTAAACACAACAACATACCCTCTCAAGCATAGCGGCAGTGATTAAGCATTATTCGCCGCTGCATGAGTGACCTGACGCACGAGTGCGATGGTCGCTGTGGTGCCGTCCGTGGTTGAAGTAAGCTGTATCGTCCCTTGATGATGGCGAACAATATCATAGGCATAGGTCAACCCGAGCCCCATACCTTGTCCAACGGGTAAGGTGGTGAAGAAGGGATCGTAAACACGGTGGCTGTCATCTTGAGGTAGCCCTGGTCCTGAGTCTTTCACCGTGATGGTGCACAAATCGTCATTCTCCATACCGGCTACGTCAATATGATGTGTCATCGTTGCATGACCGCGTTCACAAGCTTGAAGTGCATTTTTGAGCACTTCTTTGAACAGCATGACCAGTTCGTCATGGCGGCCCATCACTGGAGGAAGTTGATAGATACTGGCAGCAATAGATATGTTGATATTCTTGGGTGGAGACAGGGTATTCAGCGCCTCATCAATCACCGCAAAGATTTCAACGCTTTGAAAGTGTTGGCGTGTTTGTTGATTATAACTGGAGTACTGCTGTAAGGCGGAAACAATATTGATCACGCGTTGCACACAGTCGTTAGCATCGGCAAGGCTATCACTGAAATCATCGTAGATGTCATCCACGAAGTGACGTTGTTTCCAGCGAGTGAGGGTCTCAATGGGCTCTGATTGGTGAACAACTCGCTCGGCAATATCTGTCCACTTTTGATAGGTCTCGAGATACTCTTGACACATTTGAAGGTTACTTTTCACCACGCCGATGGGGTTATTGATCTCATGAGCAACTCCTGCCGCCATGGTCCCAATCGAGGCCATTTTTTCGCTTTCGACCAGCTTCTCCTGCGTTTGCTTGAGTTGATGATTTATCTCGCGTAGCTGTTCATTCGATTGCACTAGGTCAGCGGTACGTCGCGCCACCTTGGTTTCCAGCGATTGATTCGCTTCCTCTAACCGCTTTTGGTAGGTCTCGGTTTTGTTTTCGGAATCACGCAATGCTTGAATCATATTGGTAAACGCGGTAGCCACACTGGCCAGTTCATCTTTGCCGTGGGTTGAAATGTGAACGTTTCTTTTGCCACTGGCGATAGTATCGGCGGCGTTTTTAAGCTCTGATAAGCGCTGGGTGAGATAGCTCCCCAATAGATAAGAGAATAAGGCCACTAACAGCATCTCGCCCAGCACAATGAGCATGCTCCAGTTTTTGGCATCTTGTATCTGGCTCAATAGGCCTGTTAGGTCAAAGCCAATCCAGACCGATCCAAACTCAATGTTCGACTCGGAAATGGTCGCGCGTACATCATACAGTCCATCCGTGACGGACTGTGCATTCATCTCAAGAATGTCTGTATTGAAAGAATCAGGAAGGTCCCCGGCTGATGATAGGACGCTTCCGTTATCGCCTACAACCGCGACATACATAATATCGCTGTTATGGAGTAGCTCTTGAGTAAAGGAGTCAACAGTGGCGAGATCGAACGATAACACCGCATTTTTTACCGTGGAAGCGAATAACTGGGTTGTTGAACTGGCACGTTGGTTGAGCCCTTGGTAGTTGGTGGTTTCTAAATAGTTGAGAGTCAATGTCAGCAGAATCGCCAACAGGATCGCCTCAATCAGGGCGACACCTAAGATGGTCTTTAATCGTAAGGACATGGGCTAGTCACTCAATAAGTGTTGCAACAGCGTAATGTTTAACGCTCTTACATCGTCCCAATCCTCGTTCTGCGCTGGCTCTATCCCTTTAAAACTGATATTTCCCAGCAGCGTTTGGCCCTTTTTACTGTTATTGAGGGAGAGAAAGGCCGCTTTAATCGCATTGGCGACTTGAGGGTCAAGGTCGGGATGAAATGCGAACGCATGAGGTGTGTAGCCAGGGGTTTTCCATAATACTCGTAACTGTTTGCTAACCTCGGGATCGGTATTATTAAACGTCCGTTCAATGCCACCACCGGCAATAAAGAAATCTCGCGCAACGTTTAAATAAACGGAGTCATGAGACGAGACATATTGCGGTGTAATGTTTATGCCTTGATTTTTCAGCGCGGCACGAGGCACCACACTGGCGGCAAACGCGGCCGGAGAAGGAAACGCTAAGCGCTTGCCATCGAGCGCTTCAAGTGAGGAAATGGACGCGTCTTTTTTGACGACTAAAATACCGTGAATCCGCTTATCTTTTTGCTTCGCAAATGCTTGGTAGCCAGGTTTTTGATGGAAAACCGTATAGTGGTAAGGATTCATGTAAGCGACATCATATTCACCGGTGAGCACACGTCCTTCGAATTCGGGAATGTCTTTGGCAGTACGAAAGACAAGGTTGTACCCCGATTGTTGAGAGACGTACTTTAAAATTGGACCCCAGTTGTTAGCCAATGTAATTGCAGATTGCTGTGGCACGATACCAAAGGTAATGTCTCTTGCGTGAGCGTGGCTAACGAGGGTAATGCTGAGTAAAAAAGACAGCAAAATGACTTTCATTCATTCTTTCTCGCAATGTGATTGATGAACTACCAGACAGTGTAGTTACTGACTTCATCCCTTGCCACGCAATGAGGCGTGATTAAGCCAATGAAATCACATTGTAATCACACCACGCGCTTTTCTTATTTGGGACGAAACGGCAGTGATACCCACGCGAGCTGTTCGTCCTTAATGACAGACGACGGGGTGTCAGTGGGTGAGGGTATTGGTTGGAAAACCGGGAAGCTGCAACGTCCAGGCGCCCAGCGAGGACTGGGCGCGAAAAGGAACATAATTAAAACGTGGCGCTATAGCTTAAACTAAAGGTGCGCCCCTCACCGGCGTAATTGAACAGGTTGCTAAGCCCATAAGCACTGTATACTTTTTGTGCCTTTTGGCTCCAAATGGTTTGATAGTCTTTATCCAACAGGTTTTGGACGCCAAAATTAAGCTGACCCACCGGCAAGGTGTAGTAACCGTTTAGCCCAACTAGCTCGTAGCCTTCGATACGATCATTATCTTGGTCAGATAAATCACCGACATGCTGTAAGTTAAGCTCTGTTCCCCAATCGAAGTTATCGTAGCCTACTGCTGCCATCGCGGTAGAAGGGCTCGCATTGTAGATACTTAGCTCATCCCAATGGCCATTATTTTTTATTTCGCTTTGCACTAAGTGGCCGTGCGCACGGCTATACCAAGTGTCAGTGAGGTAGTATTTGATTTGTCCTTCGAGGCCATAAATACGCTGTTTGTCACTATCTAACGTAACATCCAAGTTGCTGTTGTATTTGTACGACTTATCCGACACAGAGTAGTAAGCCGCAATTTGTGCATTATAGTCTTGCTGCTGAGTTCGCCAGCCTAGCTCAAAGGAATTGGTTTTTACGCCATCCAGTTCCGTGTTTTGAACATTCACGCTATTGGTGAGGTTGCCGCCTGAATACTGTCCTTTACCGTAGAATTTGCCCGGGTCTGGCATATTAAAGCCCTGGCTAAAGTTGGCCCAAACTTGTTGGTTGTCGGTCAGGTCGTACTTTAGCCCCGCATTTGCGAGCCAAATATCTTTATCCGTCGTACCACCGGGGATGGTATCCGCGCTGTTTAATTTTCCAACGAGTATTTTGGCTTGCTCTGCAAAACCGATAAAGTTATCGCCTTCATACTGAGTGTACTGATAGCGCAATCCGGCAAAAGCATTAAGGTTGTCGTTGATAGCCCAATCCAGCTGAGAAAATACGCCTACGTTTTGAGTCGTAAAATCTGGATAACGGCCTACATCACCAAGGTGCTTAAATTCTAGTCCATTGCTGGTTAGGCTTGTGCCTTGATCATAGAGGCGCTGGAATGCATCGAACTTCTCTTGGCTAAAATCTATTCCATAGTTAATCGTTATGTTGTCAAGACTTTTCTCAAGTAAAACTTTTGCGCCGATAACTTGGTTGCTTTGCTCTGAAGCCCCAAGATATTGCATTTGTAGTGCACTAACGGGGAACGGAAAGAACCCAAATGTTTCTTTGCGATAATAAGCTTGGGCCAGTAAGGAATGGTTAAAGACGTTAGCATTACTGTATTGAGCGTTGAGCATCATGCGTTCAGTGAAGGGTTGCTCATCCAATTCCAGTCCATCGGCGCGTTTAATCAGCGAATCATCTTTAAGACCCGCAAACATAGGCCCATAATCAATCCCATAATCCGTATCTTGCTGGCTGTCATAGTATTGTGCAGTCAGGGAAAGGTGCTGTTCGTCATCTGGGCGGTAATCGAGGCTGCCCATGACATCAATGCTGTCATTGAATTGGGTATCGGTTTGGGTCACATCGGGCAAGATAGGATCGCCATTGCTGTCGTAGGCCGCGCCTTTGCCTTCATACGCCACGGATAAGCGCCCTTGCAAGGTGTCACTACCGCCGGAGACCGCGACCGCGGCTTGCTTGGTCAGGTCTTCGCTGTTGTTAAACCCAGTGGTGACGCCAGTCTGCACCTCGAGTTGCGCATCGCCTGCTTCACCGCGTTTGGTGATGATATTGATAATACCGCCGGTTGCGCCCGCGCCATAAATGGAGGTCGCGCCTGACAGTACCTCAACACGGGCGACATTAAAGGGGTCGATACTATCCAGTTGGCGGCTAATGGTGCGAGCGGCATTCAATGCCACGCCATCAATCATGATTTGCGCGCTGCGGCCACGTAAATTCTGTGAGGCGTTGGTACGTGCGTTGGTGCTGCCAAAGTCAAAGCTTGGGATCAGCTTTCCTAGTGCCCCTTTTAATGACTCACCGCCTTGAATTTCACGGGTTAATTCTTCATTGGTGATCACCCAGTTGGTGCTGGCTGAATCGGCGATCGTGGTTTGAATTTTACTGCCGGTGACAATGATGGTTTCGGTATTGGCCGCAGAAGGGGCGGCGTGGGCGAGATGGGCACTGATCACTAACGCCAGCGGTGAGAGCGAAAAGCTGACTGCTTTTTTGGTGTTCATAATTATCCTTATACGTTACAACCCTGCAGGGCATAGTGAGGCTGCCTCCCTGCAGATACGTCTACGTCACTACCTTTTTCCAGTATCAAATGATAATGGATATCATTATGATTATTGATATGTAACCTGATTGTCAATACATAGATAGTTGGATTGATGCATTTAATCTAGCCTCTTGAAAAAAGAGTATAAAAACGCAGTGACTAAATAAGCCTGTGTCTAGTGATATCCGTACGTCGACAAATCGTTTGGCACAAGCTAACGCGGTAGGGAATGACTGAAGAGGGGTAACATCTGGAAGCTATGAAGAAATCCATCAAAAAAGCCAGCTACTGGAGCTGGCCTAAGAACTGTCAACCTATTTTAGGACGAGACATTCCTTAATGTGGGCTTATTTGCCGCCCTTGCTTTGTTTAGTTAGTTCTTTGATAGTGCGGCTGATTTCACGGCGCTGCTTAGAAATTTCCGCATTTTTGATGATGTGGTCATCAACGCGATCTTCGTAATCGCCTTTCATGTTTTTGATGATCTCCACGATCTCTTCATAGGACATCTCTGGCTGGATGTAGTCGAGCAAGTTTTCTAACAGCACCACCCGCTTTTGGTTGTCGCGGATTTTCTTGTCGTTGTCCTGGATTTCGCGCTTCAGTTTGTTCTTTTGTCGTGAGTGCTTAACGATCTCGTATACGCTGGTCATAGTAGTCGCCTTCTATCTTTTGAAGTATGAAAAAATTAAACCACAAGCGCTGCCGCAAACCCAGTCTTTTCGCGCTTGAAGTGAGGAGTTTTTAAACACTTGAATGAAACAGGCGGGTGAAGAAAAGACATTGTGAGGCCAGTTTATCAACAACCTCATTAGCTGGCTAAACCGTCACCCTACCTTCTTCGCTGATTGATGGTGGCAACGATAACAGGTGAGCATTGACAGTATCATGACACATATCAAGGCTCACCGATAACGTGGTAATCACGCTCAGTAGTCGGTTGGGCTGCCCTCGAGCTTGACCGATGAACCGGATGTTTTCATCATCGCGCCGCGCAACATGGCTTGCACTAGCTCAGTGGCATCGAATTTCGTCAGTGCTTCGTGCGCCCCGACTTGTTTGGCACGGTCGACACTGATGTCACTTGATAGCGAGGTGTGCAATATCAAGTAAGCTTCCGCCAGTTTATCGTCGCTGCGGATTTCAAAGGCTAGCTCATAGCCATCAATCCCAGGCATTTCGATATCGCTGACAATAATATCAAATGGCTTGCCGGCTGAGGCGGCATTTTTCATCATTTGCAGCGCTTCTAGGCCGTTGTTGGTGACAAAGTAGGGGATATTTATACTATCAAGCGCCTCTGATAATTGCCGCCTCGCCGTCAATGAGTCATCGACCAAGAGGATATTCATGGGTTTGAGTTTCTCACGATCGACGTCGGCTAAGATGGGGTGCAGCTTGTCTGGATCAGAGGGGAAAATGTGCTCCATAATGTATTCAACATCAAGCAGTTGCACCAACTTGTCGTCGATGTTCATCACGCCGGTAAGAAACGCGCGTGTTCCTAAGGTTTCCGGTGGCTCTGAAATAGAACGCCAATCGCACTCGCTGATCTTGTCGATTCCACGGACCAAAAAACCCATCACCCGGCGCTGACAATCGGTCACGATAATGTAGCAAGACTCCCATTCTGACTTGGCCACCGGTTTGTAGCCAATCGCTTTTGCCATATCAATGACAGGGGTCGCGATGCCACGGAAGCTAGTGGTTCCGATCACCGTTGGGTGAGATCCCGGCAAATCCGTGAGCGGCTGAAAAGGAATGATTTCTCGTACCTTCAACGTGCCAATCGCGAAAGATTGGGTGGCGGTGAGGCGGAACATCAACATGCCTTGTGCTTGATTCGCTTTGCTCTTCATAGCATCACTCTGCGTGTTATCGTCAGTCTTCTGATTAGGGTAACAGTGTTGTCTCTAAACACCTATTCTTACCCCAAGGATAGGGCTAACGGGTGAAAAGATAAAACTTTTGCCTGCCATTGTCTCACATTTGAAACTTATTGATAGTCTCATTTAAACGTGGTGTATACCACGCTTTTAGGCCACGGTTTTTGCTAAGATAGCGAAAGATATAGGCTAAGTGAGCCAGTCATTTAGGCGTCACCTTCTGCAAAGAGGTTGCCTGTGGCTGTATCTTACCTAAAATAAGAAAGAACACGCTTTTTGTCTCGGTACTTGAAAGTCTCAGTGCAACGCGACACAAAAGCCCCCAACATTGAGGCACGTTAGCAAGGATTTACGTGTCCGGATAAATGCGAATGAGCAGTAACACGACGGTTGAGTAGACTATGACCAATATTTTAGATTCGGTAGATTCGCGGACACGATTGGTGGGTGAAAACCGCCTCGAGCTTTTAATGTTTTATCTTGGCTCTACCCAACCTTTTGCCATCAACGTGTTTAAAGTACGTGAAGTCATCAAAGTGCCAAAGCTCAACCAAATGCCTGGCTCCCATCCGAACATCCGTGGCGTTGCCATGATTCGCGGCAAATCTATTCCAGTGATTGACCTACGTCAGTCTATCGGCATGGGCTCGATAGGCATGTCGGATGAATGTAACGTTATCGTGACTGAATATAACCGCACCATCCAAGCGTTCCTCGTTGGGCAGGTGATCAATATCAAAAACATGGGCTGGGATGAGATCATGGAGCCGCCTTCCAGCTCTGGACGCAATAATTACTTAACGGCCATTACTCGCCAAGACTTTGATGGTCAAACGCGTTTAGTGGAAATTGTGGATGTGGAAAAAGTGCTGGCTGAGATCGTTGCGTATGAAGTTGGCGTTTCTGAAGATGTCCTCGACCCGCAACTGACCCCTTATATGACGGGGCAGCGAGTACTGGTTGTCGATGATTCATCCACGGCGCGCGCGCAGGTTAGTGAAACCTTGTCGCAGTTTGGCGTTGAGTGCATCATCAAGAAAAATGGTGCTGAAGCACTGAATTTGCTCAAGAGTTGGTGCGATGAAGGCAAAAACGTGAGTGACGAAATTTTGCTTATGATCACTGATGCGGAAATGCCGGAAATGGACGGTTATAAACTGACGCACGAAGTGCGCTCTGATAGTCGGATGAGTGATTTGTACATTGCACTGAACACCTCACTAAGCGGTAGCTTCAATGAGGCAATGGTTGAAAAAGTGGGCTGTAATCAGTTTATCTCTAAATTCCAGCCCGACCTTTTGGTCAATGTGGTGCAGGAGCGTTTGCGCCAAGTCGTGGCGAGTTAAACCGCCTAGGCACCGGTGAAAACAAAAAGCGAGCCGTGGCTCGCTTTTTTTATTGAACATTGAGGGGGTGACGATGAAAACGGTATTTTTGATGCGCCACGCAAAATCGAGTTGGGATGATCCGAGCCTCGATGATCACGAACGTCCGCTCAATCCGAGAGGATTTCGGCAAGCGCCGCAAATGGCGGAGCGCTTGAATGCTTGGTTGCACCAGCCACAAACGATTGTGACCAGCACAGCGCAACGCGCGAAAGATACGGCAGTGCTGGTGGCACAAACGCTGACCGATAAGCCGCCCATTGTTTTAGAGGAAACGTTATACAGTGAGCATGCATCGGCAATCATTCATACCATCCAAGCACTCGAGTTAGAGCAAGATGTGGCGATGATTATTGGCCACAACCCTTCACTAAACAATTACTTACATGGAGTGGGAATGACCAAGGATAACTTGCCGACCTCAGGTGTGGCGGTGGTGCAGTATCCCGTCGAGCACTGGACAGAGGTTGCGAATACGCATGCACAGCTTTGCTTTCTCGACTGGCCTAAGCGACTTCGAGGCTAGCGTCGTCTATGGAACAGGATGCTGTCATATGCATACTAGATATGGTGCGCTCTGAACTATATTTAGCGCTTGGATTGTAAAGTTATCTACTGTACCTGTGGATAACCCCGTTAATTTCTTTGTAGGCAATGGCGGCAGTACGCGTGAGTCGTGGAGAGCAACCCCAAGACGATCGATTGAGCAAAAAACGACCAGTTTGATTGACGCGATATGGCGGTTTTTCACTTGTGTTGCGGTAAATGTGCGATACTCGTAACACCTTGGTCGTACGCGTATTATGGGGGATCGGCTTGGTAGCAAATTTATTGGCGTTCACAGGAGAGCAGTCGTGATCACAGTAGACAAACATGAGGGCTTATCAGTCAGGGTGGCTGTGCTCAACGAGGAAGTCAGTGCCCAAGAGGTCGAGTTTTATCTCTTCGTCCCTGGTGAGCTTAAGTTTGGTAAGCATGTGCTTTCTGAAGATGAGTTTTACTACCGTGTCCTCGCCAATAGTCGAACGTATTTTACGTCTCGTTATCATCTGCCCTTGGTACATGCTCGCCTAGCCAGTCGTGACAAACTGCCAACCGAACAATATCGAGTGAGCTTGAGTCTCTATGCGTATCAGTATGCCTTATCGCTCGAAAAAGCGACGCACGATTTTTTTGAATCCGTTTCTGGGCTAGAGGATGAACAAGCGTTAGAGCAGTTAGAAGATACGATAGAGATGGCTGTGGAGATTTTACGGCGACTCCGGCGCTACAAACCGCAAAATACCAAGCTACTCAAGTATTACCATAATATAGACAACTATTTATCTTGGTTGACGGAGCAACGTTTTCTGTCGTTATTGGCCCATATGCCGCGTGGAAACGTCTACAAGGGGGTACGCCAGCAATTGATTGAATTGTGCCAAGCTGAAGAGGCACACCGCCTCGTTAACCGTTATAACTCGGATAAAGCACGGCGCGATCCCACTCGTATGGTCAATAAGATGCGCTTGGCGCGCCGCTTGATTGAGTTTCCCGTGACGATTCGCCAAGTGCCGCAGGCGCTAGGTAAAAACCTTAACAAACTGGCTAAAGCGTCCGCGACGGCGTTTGTGATGTTGTTTGTCACCACTGTTATTGTCCGTGCACGTCAATATTTAGGCGAAATCACCCTATCGTTCGTGTTGGCCATGGCGGGTGTGTATGCATTGCGAGAGATCTTTAAAGATGATTTACGTGACGCGTTGTGGCGCTGGATTCGTAAAGGACGTCCCAAGTGGCGAAAACGTTTTATTGACCCCACATCCAATCGACAAATAGGTCGGCAGTTAGAGTGGCTAGATTATATGGATTTTGCTGCCCTACCCGATGAAGTGAAGAAATTGCGTCGTGGCAAACTGCGTCAACGGGAAGAGGCGGTAGTGCGTCTTAAAGTGAAAACACAGTTAGAGACAACCCGTTTTTTGTCGGGTTATGACACCACTCGTGACGTGTGGAAATTTGATTTCCGCTCTTTTTCTCGCCTTATGGACCGTGGTAGTCAGCGCTTATATCGGCTTAATGAAGGCCAAGTACTCAAAGATTCGGTTGAAAAGCGGCATCAATTCAACCTTATTAGTTGTCAGCGGTTAAAAGGGCAGCCGACGGTGTATCAGCGTTGGAAAATTACGGTTAACCGCTCAAAAGTGGTCGATATAGAAGAAGTGTTTGATTAATCATTCATCAATAACTTGTCTTTATGATTTAAGTGATCGATGCAGAAAGCATAAAAGTCCAGTGCGGATAGCGGTTTGGCGAAGAAGTAGCCTTGGAATTCGTCAACGCCCATCTGTTTTAGGCTGGTGAGTTGTTCTTGTGTTTCGACGCCTTCGGCGACCACACGAATATCGAGCTGATGGGCCATATGACAAATGGTATCGACTAACATATGCTGGCGCGGTGTATTGGCCATGCCGGTGACAAATGAGCGATCAATTTTGACTTTATCAAAACTAAGGTGGCTGAGTACCGACATGGATGACCAACCCGTGCCGAAATCATCCAGCGCTATCCGAATACCGACGTCGCGCAGTTGATTCATCAGCAGATTGAAGCGACCAATATCGTCGATGGTCATTGTCTCTGTGACCTCAAAAATCAGTTGTTTACGTTGTTCTGGGTGATCGGCAAATACAGTGATCACATCGGCAATCAAGGACTCGTTGAAAAACGAGTCAGACAGGTTAATCGCAATATCAATGCGGTCATTAATGGTTTGCCATTCGGTATTTAATGCCAGATAAACTTGACGCAAAAGCCAGGCGCCTAATCTCCGACCCAGGCCTGACTCTTCGGCGACATTGACGATGAGCTCTGGATCAATGGGACCAAACTCAGCATGGTCCCAGCGAATCAGACACTCACAGCCAAGGCGTCTTGACGTCGTTGCCACCATGGGTTGAAACAATACATAGAGTGTCTCTTGGTAAGGGTCGTCAAGGTGAGCCTTGAGCTCATCGCGTAATTGACGACGTTGCTTCGCTTCTTGTTCGTACTCCGCTTTAAATATATCAACACTGTCTTGCGTCACAGGCGCTCGTTTGGCTTTCATCAGTGCAAGGTCCGCGTTGTTTAACAGTTGATTGGCAAACTGACGATGATTTCTAATGACATTGTCATCCAAATCGAGGCTCTTTGCGACGCCAATAGCCACCGCTAATCGATGACCTGGGTAGACACTGTCGATCGCGCTTCGCAGCGCGTTGCACAAAGGCTGAGTAAAGAAGCTCAGCTGACGATTGTCGGTGTATGCGAGAACCGCAAACTCATTACTACTGATCCGCGCGCAAGGATAACCGTAAGGCAAACACATGCTTTTTAATTCATTGGCTAACTGTGTTAGCGCGACATCGCCTTGTTCGTATCCCATCAGGTCATTGATGTCTTTAAAACGACGAACATCGATCAGCAATAAGGTATGTATTTGTTTTTTATGTGCTGCTTTGTAGAGATACTCCAAAAGGTAATTGCGATTGGGTAGGCCAGTGAGACTATCGTGCCATGCCATTTTTTGCTGTTTGCTACTATTGCGATAGAGGCGAAAGGCGAAAAAAATCAATAACGACATCAGTATAATGATGGCCGCGTACATGGTTTTTATTTGGTCTTGTAAAAATTCACGCTGTTCGATAGCTGCCGGCCCGGTAAAATTATTGACCATCAGATTTCGTACCTGAGGAAGCACAATATCCATTTCATGAAGAAGGCCAGAAAGTCGCTGCCGGTCACCGTTCAATACCG
The DNA here is from genome assembly GCF_001995695.1 of Salinivibrio sp. ML290. NCBI lineage: Bacteria > Pseudomonadati > Pseudomonadota > Gammaproteobacteria > Vibrionales > Vibrionaceae > Salinivibrio > Salinivibrio sp. ML290. Next base: position 291,280 of record NZ_MUEY01000007.1, read on the forward strand.
CTTGCTCATGTTGCTGAATTAAACGAAAAGCACGTTGTACCACGGGTTGGGCATCAAACGTACGACGCATGGGCGCAGCCTCTTGGCTGCTTAAAAACGTGTCATAACGACTCCATAGGATGTCATAAGACAGGACAAGGGACTGTTTGTCTGAGGCCGTGGCGAGGTACAAGGCGAGCTCATTACGAAACTCTAAGGTTTCGAGCTCCATTTGTGCTAAAGCCCATGCTGACAATTGGGTATGCAGTGCCTGTCGTGCGTAGGCATTATGAAACTGGTAAAGCGCTGAGGCCGCGAAGGCTAACGTGGTAAATGCAAAAATGATGAAACCGATAAGAGGGCGCTTTACCATACCAATATATTCCTTTACTGCTTTGTTTTGCCTAGCTGCTTGTGGTTGAGTCGGGAAGCTCGTGGAGTAGGCAAAAACCGTGGTTGAGCCAATAGGGCTGTTGTTATTCTTTTTCTAATATTTCGATATGATTAACTTGCCACACCATACGGCTGTGTAAAATCTCATTATCGTACTGATTAAATTCGGATAATGGGTAGATAACCCAAATCGGCCCTTTGTCGCGAATAGGCATCCACTCGCCGTTTTTCTTGATGGCGAAAACAGGGTTGTACTTATTAATCTCGTCAGTCGGCATTTTGGACCAATAATCATTGAGGGCGTGAACTTTCAATTCATGGCCTTGCTTGTCATACGTTTTTAACAGTTTTTGTGCTGACACACCGAGAAAAACCTGCTGACCTTCCGTCCAAGGGGTTTCCGTTTCAATTGTGCGGTCAGCCAGCTGCATCAGCTCCTCACGAGTAAAGGATTGCTTGGCGACATCGCCATAAATGGTCAAAATCGGTCTTGCTTCGACAGCATGACTGACCAGCATGAGACACAACAGCGCTAGCAAAATGAGTTGGTCGGTATAACGGCTTTTGCGGATAGTATATCTGGGATCGTACGTTGTCATGTCACACTCCTTATTATCTCCATCTTTTTAAAGCTAGTTTGTGATTGAACCTAACTCAAGACAGAGCGGTGACCGCCATGATATACGCTCCGAAGGAAAATGGGAAAGGGTCCATTTCTCCCGTAGTAAGGGCGGGTGGATCGTGTAAATCGATCAGACACAGTCACGAGATTTATTGTTGAATTGAAAAAGAAAACTGCCCACGCATAGGGCTAGGGCAGTTTAGCAAAGCCCGATAAAAGGCATAAGCCGGTCGGGCGACAAGGGGCAAGCGAAGGAGTCTTGTCACTAAAAACATAGACGCTAGCTTGGCGGGTGTCTAATTATTTTTCGATAATTGGTGTCGCCTGTTTGTTTAAGTAGGCAATAATATCATCCGATTCGTACATCCAGCGCGCCTCGCCGTTTGCCTGTTGGATACGCAAACAGGGTACTTTGATTCGCCCTCCCCCTTGTTCAAGCTCTTTTCTGGCATCCATGTTGCGCTTCGCGTCTTTGGTCTGAAGCGGTAAGCCGAGTTTTCGGCTTGCCTGGCGCACTTTTACACAAAAGGGGCAGGCCGCGAATTGATATAGAGTGACCTGCTGTGCCAGTGTGTCCATCGCTTGCTTTTGCGCTGCGTTTAATTGAGGGGATTTGGGTTGGGTCAATGACTCTACAACCAGAATGATTTTACCTAGGATCCAACGAATAACGCCCATATAACCTCCATGCGTTGACAACGGCATAGAGTGTAACACGTGATACACGTTTGCCTATCTTGAGGTTAGATTGTGCTCTTATGGAAACAAAGCGTTTCTCTCTAAAAACAGGATGGCATTGTACCCGTTAACCTGCCTGTTAAACTATTGTTTCACTTACCTCATGATAAAAAGCAAACGATTACGAGAGCATTATGACACTGCAAGCCATTGACTTTACTGCGCCTGATGCAGAGCAGGCGTTTGTTAAATCCCTACGTGAAACAGGTTTTGGTGTATTAAAAAATCACCCATTACAGCAACAATGGGTCGCCGATATCTATCAGCAATGGGAAGGTTTTTTTAATACCGAAGACAAGCACCGCTTTACCTATAAGCCCGACACGCAAGACGGCTTTTTTCCCTCAAAAGTCGCAGAGACCGCGAAAGGCCATACCAAGCGTGATCTGAAAGAGTTCTTTCATTATTACCCATGGGGACAGTGTCCAGACGCCTTGAGAGGCAATTTACAGTCTTATTACGAGCATGCCACGCATTTAGCGGAAACCTTGCTCTCGTGGGTTGAGCGCCAATCACCATCAGATATAAGTCAACACTTCTCGCAACCACTCTCTAGCATGATTAATGGTAGCCAACAGACCTTATTGCGTGTCTTACACTACCCGCCGTTAAAGGGTGATGAAGAGCTTGGGGCGATTCGAGCGGCTGCTCATGAAGACATTAATTTGCTGACAATATTGCCTGCTGCCAATGAGCCTGGCTTGCAAGTGAAAGCGAAAGATGGGAGCTGGTTAGATGTCCCTTGTGATTTTGGTAATTTAATCGTCAATATTGGTGATATGCTTCAAGAAGCATCCGGCGGTTATTTCCCTTCTACCACTCACCGTGTCGTGAACCCGGAAGGTGCGGATAAAACCAAAGCGCGTATCTCGCTGCCGCTATTTTTGCACCCTAAGCCAGATGTTGTACTGTCTGAGCGCCATACGGCTAACAGCTATTTGATGGAACGCCTCCGTGAGCTTGGCGTGATCGAGTAACACACTTTTATGCTTGCCGAGGTCATGTTTGACGCTCGGCAAGTCATGTCTGTTTACGTTTCCCACCGTGTATGCTCTACCATTATCGCAGCGCGTCTTCGACACGTTGCGCGGTTTGTGCATCAACCCATTGATGCCAAACGGCAGGGTAGCGGCGAAGAAACTCGTCTGCGGCTATTTCACCGTCTGCCTGGTAGGTATCCATCCAAGCCAGCATGTCACTCATTACTTGGTTATCGTATTCACGGCGGCTGATATAGTTAAATGCCGCGGGCGCTTGCTCAGCAAATGATGCTGTGGTTAGTGAGTGCACGGGAGAGGTGGGAAATGCGGTGACCTGGGGTGAACGGCAGTCCGCTTGGGTGATACATTGTTTGTAGTGCGCTAAATTGACATCGGCACCCAAATCGACTTCAACCATTTCATACTTTCCCATCACAGGGGTCGGCGCCCAATAATAACCAAACCAAGGGTTTTTTCGCTCATTGGCTCGTGCGATGGTACCGGCTAAGCCTGCCGCAGAGCCTGGGTCGACAATTTCAAAGCCGGCTTGGTCCAATTCAAGGGCGTTAAAAATGTGCTGGGCTGAGATTTGACATGTCCACCCCGCCGGGCAGCCCATAAAGGCGGCTTTGTCAGGGTCTTCAGGGTGAGGGAACAGCTCTGGATGCGCTTTGATACCTTCAATGGTCGCTAACTCGGGGTGTTGATCGACCATGTATTTGGGTACCCAAAAGCCTTCGTTGCCACCTTGTGAGAATGCATCGCCTGCATACCTTAACCGTCCCTCTTGCACGCCTTTATCCAACATTGCTTTGTGTGAGTTTGTCCAAAACTCTGGGGCAATATCAGGCTCGCCTTTTTCTGTCATTGAGACGCCAGTAGGCATGGTGTCGCCTGGGACAAGAGAAGCATCACACCCATACCCATGGGCTAAGATAAATTGATCAACATGTGCCATGAGTGTGGCTGAGTTCCAATTCATATCCGCGATAGAGACCTTGCCACATGCCGCGTCATCGCTGGCTTGGGCAAGGGGGGAGCAGGCCAGTATTGAGCCTATCAGTAGCCGCTTTAGCGTCCCTTTCATGATGTGTCCTTGATAGATGAGTGCTTTATGTATCGAAAAAGTAACATGGGCGAATAGGGCGATCTATACTCAACGCAACCGATCTTAATAAAAACACTGAAATCCCTATTAGCGGACGATAACGAACGCCATTATGCCAAGAAAAGAGCAACTTAATGCTATAGAAAAAAACCAAGAAGCCATCGCTTTAGCTGTCACTCACGCGGTACTTAAGTTGGGGGTGGCAACCTTGGTGCGTGTTCACATTCAGACGCCTACTAAAGCTTTGTTCCGATTTAATGGGTTGTTGATTGGCAGTGATGGACAACGTTTTTGTTATCTGCAACTGCCTAAACTGTCGAGCCAACAGAAAAAGCAGTACTTTGGGGCGGGTTATAGTTTACGTCTTCATGGTGTTTCTGCCGATGGATCGCTGATTCGATTTGGTGGAAAAGTACAAGGCTTGATGGAAGCTCACCATACCCTTTTATGTGTCGAGCTTGTGCGTGACGGTGCGAGCGCCACGCCTTTGCGCCAAGACAAGCGTTTTAATGTCGAGCTCTCTGCAGCGTTAAATATAGACGGTAAAGCCAGCGTGCCCGTGACGATACACGATCTCTCTGTGGGCGGGTGCTTGTTTTCTTACCGTGCGATTGGCTTGCAGATTGATGAGGAGCAAAATGCAGCGCTTAGCCTGACAGGTATCCCTGCCAGCCAAGCGTTGACAATGAGCGGCGTGATATTGAGTCACCGCCTTAAAGGTGAGCGTTATCATTGTGGGCTTAAATTCGACGACCGTTCTAAGTCACGAAGCGCGTGGTTAGTCACCAATTTAGACTACGATGGTGAGCTTTATCGTCTGTCAATACCTCACAATGACGGCGAGCTTACCTCCAGCCTTTCCTAGTGCTTACCGATTACTCGGACAATGGTGTGAGCCGCAGTACACTGCCATTTCTTCTATCAGTGAGGATGAGTAAACTGCCATCACGTGCTTGGATCACATCGCGAATGCGGCCAAACTGACCCTCTAACATTCGCTCTTCATGCCTGACTTGGCCGTTCTCCAGCTCTAGCCTTACTAGCAAGCCAAACTTTAACGACCCGAGCAGTAAATCCCCCTGCCACATCGGAAACTGCTGGCTGTTCACCATCGTCATGCCTGATGGTGCGATAGAGGGATCCCAGTAATAGACAGGTTGGCGCATGCCAGGTTTGGATGTGCCTTCTCCGATCTGTGTGCCCAGCCCATAGTTAACGCCATGTGTAATGGTTGGCCAGCCATAGTTTTCACCGGCGAGGATTACGTTGAGTTCATCGCCACCTTGGGGGCCGTGCTCATGTGCCCAAATACGGGTGCCGTTGTTATCTAACGCGATACCTTGAATATTCCGGTGCCCGAAGCTAAAGACCTCCGATTGCTTACTCGGTGTTTGGACAAAAGGATTTGACTCGGGCACGGTGCCGTCATGATGAAGGCGCACAAGAGTGCCAAGATGATCATCAGCGAATTGAGCGCGATCACGGTGTCCTCGGTCACCGAGGGTAACATACAAATACTCAGGCGTGACTAATAAACGACTGCCAAAATGGCGCCCGCCACCGCGCTTGGGAAGGGCTTTAAAGATAACGCGACTGTCAATCAGTACATCCTTAGACAGTGTAGCCACCATTACCTCAGTGCCTGCCTGCCCTTGCTCGTCGACGGCGGCATAAGAGAGGTATAAACGCTGATTGGTCGCAAAATCAGGTGCCAAAGCAATATCTAATAGCCCCCCTTGCCCCTCTTGAAACACGTTTTTCGGGGTACCTAAAATGGAGACGACCAGGCCATTGGGGGTTAAGCGCTTCAGGTTACCGTTTCGCTCAGTGATGAGCAGATCGCCATCCGGAAGTTCAGTGATCCCCCATGGGTGAGAAAAACCGGACTTCAGTGTTTCAACACGAAGGTTCACCGCCTCCGTGTTGATGGTTTTCGCGTGGGTCGCCCCTACAATGCCTAGGCAAAGAACCAACAGGCAGAGTCGATGCAACATATGCATTGTCAGCTCCTGTTAGTGCGTGCGTAATTTTTGGTATAGACGGTCTTTGAGGTGCGCGCGCTGTCGTTTCATGGCGGTAAAAACATCGTCGCTGGTAGGGATTTGGTTCATCTCTAAACCACGAATATGATGATCGAGTTGATGGTAGCGTTGTGCATCGAGCTGAAACGCTGGGTCATATTGTTTCAGGTGATGGATACGATCGCGGTGCTCTGGGAAATCAAAAACGAGTGCGTGGTTTTCTCCTTGCATAAAACCTCCTGTTATCGGCCTACCTTTAATAAGGTTAGGCCTGCTTACCGCGATTATCCAAATTTCATCGATGATAATCACGGTGATGTAGCAGGCGAGCTGTCTATGTGTTTGTCTTTTCCGGAAAAGAGACGCGTTGACCATCGGTCTTCAGAAGGCTAATGGTGCGTGGAGAGCCATCTTCATTCAGGGTGACCAATCCCACGGCGCTGGCATTGACGAGACGCTTCGGGCCTGGCGTATCAGGATCGCGCCGGTCAATGCGCATACGCTTACGTTTCGTGAGCCAATTCAGTGGAGACAGTGGGCTAAATAAAACGCGATCGCACCACTCGCAAAAGCTGAGCAGTGGCTCGGGGAAGTGGTTTTTGAAACCACTGGCAGTTATTTGCCACAAACGCGGACTATGGGTGCGAAATCGGATTCGGATATCATAAGCAAACGAGTAATGCACATCCCCAGATAAAATCACATAATTGGTGGGTGTCCGTTGATGGCGAAAAATACTGAGTAGCGTATTGGCACTCCCTGGGTGTGACATCCAGTTTTCCGCATCGACGACAGTCGGCGCGCCTAGCCAGGTCGCGACTCGTTGCAATACTTCAATAAACTTAACACCGAACATGGGGGCGGCAGAGACGATCACCGCGCTATCATGCCTTAACAGATCATGTTGAAAATCCATCAGCGCTTCCCAGTCCATCAGGCCCGACGGTTTATTCATTCGTGACTCGGATCGCCAGCGACGAGTGCGTGTATCTAACACAACGAGATGTGGCGTCGTTGGCACCGTGTAATGCCAGTGTTCAAAGCGTAGACATTGCTCCACCATGGCTTGATGCGTCTCTGTCTGTGTTTCCAGATCGCAAACACTCATGGGCTGATAGGCGCTTTGGCGGGCGGTAGTGAGAAAGTCTTGGCTAAAGTTATCGGGCGCATTGCCCCAACCTTGGCACAACCAGTAAGCCATCAGACCATTGCCGATAATACGACGAGAAAAGGGATTGAGATACGCGGCGTGCTCCCAACCGACGGTGATATTCCAATCATCTGTGATGTCATGGTCATCAAAGATCATATAGGTTGATAGGTGTGCGAATAGTCGCTGCACGCCGGTTAAACCGGAACGAAACGCATTGAGTGCGAGTGTTTCTTGTTGATAGCGCTCGCGTTGACTGTCGGTCAGTTGGCTGGGGGCGTGAAGATGAGGTCCGTCTGTTAGCGCCCAAGAAACGGGCGCCCAAACCAGCAAATACATGGCGACGTGTTCTGCGAAGCTTATCAAGTGATTGGAGACGGTTTTGGATGTAAAAATAGGCAGTGGTTGACCAAACAGTCTCTCTAAATGGCCGCCCTTTTCCGCGCGCTGGCTAGGGAGGAGCTTGCCGCGTTGAACATAGCTGTCAGGGTGTGTATCCAAGGCACGGCAGTCGACAATGGGCGCGGCCTCGAAAAACTCATTTTTAAGACCTAATACGGCAATTAACCGGCGAATACGCTGCAGCATCGGCGTGGCGACGTCATCTGCGTAGATTTGATCCCCACTCATAATCAACATATTAGGCCAGTGTGTCATGGGGGTCGTGGCCAAGTGTTGGTCGAGAGTGACGAGGGCATCATCGCAGTGGTGGTGTGGGTGTCGGCATGAGCCATGCGCGATGTGGGTGGCTTTTGAGGGAATACAAAAAGAGGGAGCTTGCTCGTTGTCATACAAGAGCTCCGGTTGGATGTCTGCCATTCCACTGTCGTTGATCTGTATGTCGTATGACAATGGGCTATCGACGGGAAACCCATGGGCTGACCGGAGATGATGAAGCACGACCCACGCGCGCTCGCCAATACGAAACCAATGCCCGGCTGACAATGGCATGGATGCTAATATCTGGTGGTGCTGATAAACGGACACGGTACCATCATCGGGCTTTTGTGTTAGCACTGACCATAAGGTCACTTCATGCTGTGTGGTACGTCTTAGCATGGGGCCGGCAATAAACAGTGGGAGTGCGTCTTTATCCAATGTCTCTGGGTCCTCGAAGTCAGCTACTGGGTTGTATATTTGCACTTTTACCTACGTCAGTGCAAAGACGATAGTTTAATCGTCTGATTTGTTGCCTTTTTAGCCATTCGAGCCGAGTGTGTGGGGATTTATTGAAAAAAGGGTTGCACCGAGATAATGGATTGCCTATCATCTCGCTCGTTGTCGCAAAAGACGATTCCCCCATAGTTCAGTTGGTAGAACGGCGGACTGTTAATCCGTATGTCACTGGTTCGAGTCCAGTTGGGGGAGCCAAATTGAAAAGAAGCGCTAGCCGAAAGGCTGGCGCTTTTTTGTTTGTGCGTATGAATAAAAAAGCCACGCGTCAGAGCGTGGCGTTGGCCTCATTGATAGGTTGCCTTTATTCAGAGGCGATCAATTTTTGGTGATATACAGGTTACGTGTATACCTTAGCTTGTTGGGGTTATCGGTGTTATACCCGCCCACTTTCGGACTCTTAATCACGCTACGGGTATAGAAATACAATGGGATCGCCGGCATATCGCGGGCGAAAATACGCTCTGCCTCTTGGTAGTACGCTTTTCGTTTCTCGGGCTCCGCGACCGTTAGAGCCTGATCAAGTGCCTTGTCATAATCTTCATTGCCCCAACTGGTTTTGTTCATACCATCACTACTGAAATAGCTCAGGAACGTGGACGCTTCGTTGTAATCACCTATCCAACCGTCGCGGGCGACATCAAAGTCTTTTTGTAAGACTTTTTGTAAGAAGGTTTTCCACTCTTGATTGGCCAAATTGACATTGACAGGGAGATGACGCTTCCACATAGACGTCACGGCTAACGCCAGTTTTTTGTGTGACTCCATGGTGTTATAGACCAGCTCAAATTCCAGTGGGTTATCTTGGGTATAGCCGGCTTCTGCCAGCAAGGCTTTGGCTTTTTGATAGCGCTCATCTTGGCTCATTTCCGCCCACTCGAGCTTAGGTGGCTCAAAATGGTTGATGGCTGGCGGTGTGGCGCTATATGCCGGAAGCTGGCCCTGACCGAGGATAATGTTGGTAATGATGTTTCTATCAATCGCATACGACAACGCCTTACGGACTCGCACATCGTCAAAGGGCGCTTTCTCTGTGTTAAACAAATAATAGTAAGTTGCCAGAGACGGCATAGTGATCAGTTCATTAGGGCGTTCCTTTTTAATCTGATCAAAGGCCTCGAGTGGAAAGCTCGAAGTGATATCAATTTCACCGGTACGGTAGCGATTATATTCAGCGTTGACATCACTGGAAGCGACATACGAGGTTTTATCAATCACCGTTTCGTCGTTATTCCAGTAAAGTGGGTTGCGTGCTAAATCAATCCGTTCGTTAATGACCCAGTTGGTGAGGTTGTAAGCGCCTGAGTTGACCATGTTATCTGGGCGGGTCCAGCTATCACCAAAAGCTTCCAACGCATGCTGCGGAACCGGATAGGTGGACGAGTGGGTGAGCATATTCGGGAAGTAGGGCGTGCGGCGCTCAAGGGTAAATTCTACCGTGTGATCGTTGATGGCTTTGACGCCAAGCTGCTCAGCGGGTTTTTCACCGTCGGTGATCGCTTTGGCATTTTGGATATTGGCAGTCCCTAGGTACCAGGCATAAGGCGCGCCAGTGACCGGGTCAACCACACGCTGTAGCGTATACACCACATCGTCTGCGGTAATAGGCTCACCGTCAGACCATTTTGCTTTGCGAAGGTGGAATGTATAGGTGAGCCCGTCTTCGCTTACCTCCCAGTCTTTGGCGAGGCCAGGCACGACGTCGCCATTTGGATTGCGTACCATCAATCCTTCAAACAAATCTGAGATGATTTTATTGCTGGCGGTATCACTGGACTTGGTAGGGTCTAACGTGGGTACTTCCCCCGACACCCCCCAGATTAGCGTTTGGTTTTCGGCAAGGGTGACGTCATCAGGGACTTGCGCGGCAAACGCCGAGCTGCTCAATGCGAGTGCTAGCGCACTGGCTAATACCGTTGTTTTCATAATCCTTCCTTGGTTGAGTGTTTTGTTAATAAGTCTTAACAATCAATAGATTAACGCTGATACCCGGGTAGGCCAATACGTGATGAAAGAAATGTGACATAGCTGGATAAGCCCACCGTAATTTGGCGTATCCGTTTCAGAAGGAAACATCACAAAAAGCTTATAACGAGGTGCAACCTGTTGCTGTTGTGGTGCATTATTGGTCAAGTCTTGAGGTTTTTGGCTGATCTACCCGATTACTTGCTATGGAAAAAGGATTGTGCGAGCCTCGAAGGTGCAGCCGAGCAAGGAACTGCTTTATCGCGTGACAAGGAGAGCAAAATGAAAGTTTATGGGCATCCGCTATCGATTAATGTTCAGAAAGTGATGTGGCTAATCGATGAGTTAGATTTAAGTATCGCGCTAGAAGAAGTCGATATTCACCACAATCGGCACGATGCGCAAGCGGTCGCACAGCGGTGTCCGATGCGCCAGGTGCCCGTGCTCGAAGATGGTCCCAATAGTGTTTGGGAGTCACACACTATATTGCGTTATCTCGTCGCGTGTTACGGCAATAAAATGTGGTATCCCGATTGTGCCTTTCAACGTTCCTGTTATGAGCGCTGGATGGATTGGTGTTTGTCTTCTTTCCAGCCAGTCATCAAAGCCGCTTTGTTTGCCTCTACCCCTGACGGTTCCGATGAGGGGCAAGCGAAGCAACGGGCGATGGAACAATGCCGCTATGAGTTAGAGAGAGTCAATGATGCACTCGACGACCAGCAATATCTCACCTCAGATCGCATGACGTTGGCAGATATTGCCGTGGGAAGTTTAATCCATTGCCTTAGCCAGCAAAGCGACTGGGTGCTACCACCCAATGTTTCTCGTTGGTATCAACAATTGAGTGACCGACCCGGTTATCAACGCTGGGTGATGCAGGCAGCATCAACGCTGCCCACATAAGCGTTGGGTGGTTTTATAACGCTTGTAGAGGGCCGACAACACACAAGGCATTTTGATACCCAGGCTGTTGCTCAACGTGTTCAAGGTAGCGAAGAATATTGGCGTGCTTTTGAGCATCCAATTGCTTGCGCGCCGCTAGTAACGGAAAGCTCATCTGAATGTCGGCCGCTGTTAGCGTATCTCCACACAGCCAGGTGTGTTTGGCGAGATGTGAATCAATCATCGCAAAATGATCGCGAAGCTGAGGGGCGAGAAACTGTTCAGTGACGCCTTTCATCAGCTTTTTTGCCACGGGACGAATAAAGAATGGCATCGGTGATTCTGGGATCTTGCTAAAGATCAAAGACATCACCAACGGCGGCATCAGGGAGCCTTCCGCATAATGCATCCAATAGCGGTACAGGCCCTTTTCTTTATCCGTGTTGGGGGTTAGCGTGCCATCGCCGTACTTGTCGATAAGATATTCAATGATCGCCCCTGACTCGGCAATCACCACATCGCCGTCTTCGATGATGGGTGCTTTCCCTAAACTGTGTATCTTCTTCAGTTCGCGAGGCGCAAGTTTGGTTTTTGGATCACGTTGGTGACGTACCAGCTGATACGGAATCGCCAGCGACTCTAATAACCAGACAATCCGCTGCGATCGCGATTGCTCTAGATGATGTAAGATAATCATAGTGGACCGTTTTTTTGACTGTAATTTAAAAACTAGGCTCGGGATTAACGTACGGATTGACAACTAATTCGATCAACGCCGAGCGCGAGATCATTGATTTAAAGAAGGAAGCACCTGGCCTTCAATACGAAGATCGGGGCTGACTGACTGGATATTGGTACCGCGGATATAGAGATTTCCGCCTACGTAGATATCGTCAGGAATGCGCTCAATGGGTGAATTTGTCAGGTATAGATTTCCTTCCACAAACAAACGGCGCGGTAATTGCGTAAGCGGTGTGTTGACGAGGCTTAAATCACCCCGCACGACTAAATTAGGAGGAAGGCGGTTAATGGCGGTATTGGTGAGGTTGATATATCCCCCCACTTTCATTCTTGGGAGTTGTCTAATCGCTGTATTGGCGGCATTAAAGTAACCACCAATATCAAGCCCACGCGGGAGACGTACGATATCACTGGCTTCAATATCCAAGTAACCTTTGGTCTTAAAGCCTGCCGGTAGAGCGGTAATCGGGGCAAAGCGAAGTTTCACATTGCCATAATTGTCGATATAGCCATGAAAGCGAAGATCTTGAACAAATTGGCTTGCCGGTTCATTCATGGCACGCGCTGGCTCAGCCACTATCATTGCAATTGGGAGTAAAAAAAGCCCGACAAAGAATGCCCTCATCGCCTCGCCGCCGCATGGGTGATCAATACTGGCTCTAATGTAGAGGGTTTTCCCTAAGATTCAAGCACCCGCCAGGGTTAATCATCGAAAATGTGGTTTGCTGCGTATCGCTTAAAGTTTATTTGATAAATACCGAGGTGCCAGTGACCAATAGCCAGTACTCAACGTTGCGTCTTGTGTTAGGTGATCAACTCAACGCCAGCCACTCATGGTACAAAAAGACCGATGAAAATGTGCTGTATCTTGTTGCCGAGCTCAAGCAAGAAGCAACCTATGTCAAACATCATAGCCAAAAGGTGTGCGCTTTCTTCGCTGCCATGGAAGCGTTTTCCCATGCCCTGAGTCAAGCGGGGCATCATGTTTGCTACCTAACCTTGGATGACACGCAAAATTACGAAAACTTACCGGCGTTAGTGGCTGATCTGTGCGAGCACTATCAGATCAAAACGTTTGAATATCAACGCCCGGACGAATACCGGCTAGACGAGCAATTAAAAGAGATGGCTTTACCCCAGCCTGTCACAGTGACATGCGTGGATACCGAGCACTTTTTACTGCCGTTCGATCAAATATCCAAGCAGTTCACTGCCAATAAACATCGCAAAATGGAGTATTTCTATCGCGATATGCGACGGCAGTTTGGCATTTTGATGGAGGGAGAATCTCCAGAGGGAGGGCGGTGGAACTTCGATCAAGACAATCGTAATAAACTCAAGAAAAGTGATTTAGCGGCTATTCCAACCCCCTTAATATTTAGCAATGATGTACGCGATATTTTGGCGCGTATTGAACGGCATCACGTGGCGACGATCGGAGAGCCTGCGCCAGACTTGCTCTGGCCTGTGACCCGTTCACAGGCTAAAACGTTGTTGGATCATTTTTGTCGTCACTGTCTGCCCCTGTTTGGTCAATTCCAAGACGCTATGACAGGGCAAAGCGAACACCAATGGAGCCTCTATCACAGCCGTCTATCCTTTGCGTTAAATGCCAAGCTATTGCATCCAATGCAGGTGATTGAAACGGCGATTAGCCACTTTCGAGCGGAGGAGGCGATTAACCTTGCTCAAATTGAAGGGTTTGTGCGTCAAATTCTAGGCTGGCGAGAGTATATACGCGGGGTATATTGGACAAACATGCCTGCCTACGCTAACAAGAACGCATTATCCGCGCAGCGGCCGCTTCCTCGTTTTTTTTGGACGGGCGATACCAAAATGCGTTGTGTCTCACAGGCGGTCACGCAATCCTTGCAGACCGCATACGCGCATCATATCCAACGCTTAATGGTGACGGGCAACTTTTGCCTATTGGCGGGCGTCGCGCCGGATGAGGTAGATGATTGGTATTTGTCGATTTATATCGACGCGATTGAGTGGGTTGAGATGCCTAACACCCGAGGGATGACCCAGTTTGCCGATAACGGGCTTGTGGCGACTAAGCCTTATGCCGCCAGTGGGGCCTATATTCATCGCATGAGTGATTATTGCGGTGATTGTCATTATTCGGTGAAGGACAAAACCGGCGAGAAAGCGTGCCCGCTCAACGCACTTTATTGGCATTTTATGCATCGGCATCGCGAGCGATTTGCGCATAACCCGCGTACAGCAATGCCTTATAGAAATTGGGACAAAATGGCGCCGACCCAGCGTGATGGCATCTTACGTCAGGCAGAAGCGTTGCTCGATAACTTAGATGCTTTGTAGTCTGTTTATTCGGCGCGCTCACGTACGATGAACGCGCCGGACTCATGATTACTGGGTATTAGGAACGACTTGGATCTCGACGCGACGGTTCAAGGCGCGGTTTGAGGCGCTGTTGTTCGCGACCAGAGGACGGGTTTCACCAAATCCCGAGGTATACAGGCGTGCGCTGTCAATCGATTGGCTGGCAAGGTAGCCCTTAACACTCATTGCACGGCGCTCTGACAAGCGTTGGTTGTAAGAGGCGGCACCGGTGTTATCCGTGTGCCCTTCAATGCTTAAAAAGGTTTTATCGTATTTACGCATCACTTTAGCGACGGCATTGAGGGTAGGATAAAAGTCGGCAGCAATGGCGTCTTGGTCAAGCCCAAACGTGATGTTTGACGGCATAATCAAGCGAATATTATCCCCTTCACGGACCACCTGGATGCCAGAACCAGCCAGTTCCTCACGGAAAGCTTGCTCTTGTTTATCCATGTAGTTGCCGACTGCAGCCCCTCCGATGGCACCAATCGCGGCCCCAATAAATGCGCGCTTATCCTTATGATTGGATGTCGATTTACCCGCGATAGCCCCGGTGATGGCACCAATGGCTGCGCCCTTTTGGGTGTTAGACATCGATTCACAGCCGGTGAGCGCCAAAGATGCCGTCAATACTGCCACAGCGGTGAGTTTGTATTTTTTTCCCATTGTCTTCTCTCTATTTACGCGTTAGCTACCATAACCTATCGCACGTTAGACAGTGTTCTTCAAGAAAGTGTCAAAAAAATGAATTGTTGCTGCCGTTTTAAACGATATTGAGCACGCCGATGACACAACTCTCAATTCTGCCTTTTTAGCTCTGCATCCTGTCAAGCAAATTGCGCTGGATCAAAATGTGACGAACAAACTACGTGTTACAAAAAGGCATCAAATCAAAAGGGGAGCACAGTCTCTGTGACAACCCTGTTATCCCTACAAAAGGAGCCAACGATCATGTCGAGCACTTTCTTTATCCCAGCCGTTAACCTTATGGGGGCAGGGTGCCTTGCAGAGGCGGCAGACGCGATTCAATCACACGGTTTCAAAAAAGCCCTGATCGTGACAGATAAGGTATTGAGTCAAATTGGTGTGGTAAAACAAATAGCCGCGCTGCTTGATAGCCGGCAGGTCGATTGTGTGGTCTATGATGGCACACAGCCGAACCCGACGACTGATAACGTGGCGCAAGGTCTGGCCCTGTTGCAGGAAAGCCAGTGTGATTGCGTGATTTCACTCGGTGGTGGCTCACCACACGATTGCGCTAAAGGGATTGCCCTGGTGGCGACTAATGGCGGGCAAATAGGCGACTATGAGGGGGTTGATCAATCTGCCAAACCGCAGTTGCCGCTTATCGCGATTAATACAACGGCAGGAACGGCATCGGAAATGACACGTTTTTGTATCATCACCGATGAAGCGCGTCATATCAAAATGGCGATTGTGGATAAGCACACCACCCCTATCATTTCGGTCAACGACCCTGAGTTAATGTTGGCTAAACCCGCCTCATTAACGGCGGCCACAGGTATGGATGCGCTCACTCACGCGATTGAAGCCTATGTGTCTACCGCCGCGACACCCATTACCGATGCAGTGGCGTTAAAAGCGATGACGTTAATCCAAGAGAATCTTCGCACCGCTGTGGCGGATGGACAAAACATCGACGCGCGCGAGCAAATGGCCTACGCCCAGTTTATGGCGGGCATGGCATTTAATAATGCGTCACTGGGTTATGTTCACGCGATGGCTCACCAGCTTGGTGGCTTTTATGACTTGCCGCATGGCGTGTGCAATGCCGTATTGTTGCCTCATGTTCAGCGCTATAACGCGCAGGTTTGCGCCGCGCGTTTGCGTGATGTTGCCACCGCAATGGGCGTGGATACGGAGAATATGACGGCCGATGAGGGGGCGAAAGCCGCCATCCAAGCCATTCAGTCGCTTTCAACGGACGTAGGAATTCCAGCTGGCTTGAATGAATTAGGTGCCAAACAAGAAGATATTGATGTGCTGACTGAAAATGCGTTGAAAGATGCGTGTGGCTTCACTAACCCGAAACAAGCAACACACGACGAAATCGCCAAGATTTTTATGGAAGCCATGTAGCACTGACGTTATCCCGTGATCATTGAGCGGAAACAGGCCTGAATATCCAGGCCTGTTATATGGGTGAATCCGTGAAACACGCGAGGTTAATCGCTGCGATCTTCGACTTCAGCGATCTGGTTTTGACAGGTTTGCCCGCCCAGAACGGTTTGAATATTGGTTAAAGTCGTCTCGGCGATATTGTGCAGTGCTTCTTTGGTCAAGAACGCTTGGTGGCCGGTGATCAGCACGTTGTGACAGGCTGAAAGGCGACGGAACACATCATCGACAATCACATCATTCGATTTATCTTGGAAAAACAGTTCACGCTCATTATCGTAAACATCGAGTCCCAACGATCCGATGCGCCCCTGTTTAAGTGCCTCAATGGCGGCAACCGAGTCGAGTAGCTCGCCTCGGCTGGTATTGATTATCATCACGCCATCTTTCATTTGCGCAAAGGCGTCGGCGCTAAGCAAGTGATAGTTATCTTGAGACATTGGGCAATGCAGGGAAACAATGTCGCTTTGGGCATACAGCGTTTCTTTCGAGACATACTCAGCACCAAGCGCAATGGCTTCGGGGTTTTCATAGGGGTCGTGGCAGAGAATACGCATGCCTAGCCCATTAAGAATGCGCATGGTAGCAATACCGATTTTGCCCGTGCCGATGATCCCAGCTGTCTTACCATGGAAATTAAACCCAACTAAACCATCCAGCTCAAAGTTAGCGTCTCGGGTGCGTTGGTATGCTTTATGAAAACGGCGGTTGAGGCACATCATCATGCCAACCGTATGCTCGGCGACCGACTCAGGCGAGTAAGCGGGGACACGGACCACGGTGATGCCCAACGACTTGGCAGCATCCAGATCGACACGATCGTACCCCGCGCAACGTAATGCAACTAAATAAACCCCTGAATCTGCCAGAATTTCTAAAACAGGTCGAGAAAGGTCGTCGTTCACGAAAGCACAAATGGCTTGCGCACCTTGCGCCATTTTGGCGGTTTTTTCAGTGAGTAAGAAATCATGGAACTCAAACGTATAATCAAACGCAGCATTCACATGGGAGAAGGCGGCCTTGTCATAAGATTTGGCGCTAAATACGGCAATGGTCGTCATTAACTAGCCTCCGAAGCTGTCGAGGAGGAAATGTGATGTGTATCAATAACGTGATTTCCATCAAAAATAAACCCTTAAATATTTAAGGGTAATTGTGCCAGCATGAACGGACAAAGCCGAACGTGTGTCCGGCTTTGCGAGTTGGGCTTCTCCCGATTGGTTAAAAACGCATCGTGGCATTAATGCGGATATCTCGGCCAGCGGCTGGCACACCGGCAGACAGATAAGGCGTGTAATACTGATCGGTAAGATTGACGATGGTTGCGTGAAGCACGAAATCATCGCTGGGTTTCCATTCTCCATACAGGTTTTGGAAGAAGTAAGCGTCGCTCTCCACATTTGCCGTATACAAAAAGGAGTTCTCTGGAAGACGGTCTTGCTCATCCCAGTATTGGCCTTGCCATCCGAGTTGGACGGTATCCGTCAATTGGTGTCCAATCCCTAACTTGGCATTGAGTGGTGGGTTTTCATACCAGTATTCGTCGTCGCCAGTGCTATCGCGCAACGAACCTTTGTGTTTACCTCGCACCATAGAGACAGACGCATCGGCAGACCACTTGCCGAGACGATATTGCAGTTGTGCGTCGAAACCGTAGGTATAGCGCCCGTCCAAGTTGGTGTAATAGCCCTCTTTTTGCTTGGTCGCATTGACACCTCGGCGCTGGGCAACATCATGAATAATATCATTCCAGAATAATGTGACTTCGGAGGCGAGATGATCGCCCGCAGTTAACACATTTTGACGTTTATCAGACAAGCCCAACAGATACGCATTGATACGAGTGACGGAAAGGTCGCGACTTGAAGATGCCCGTTTTGAGGCCTTGGCATATTGCACCGTATATAACTCGTCAATGGTTGGCGCTTTCACTCCATAGGCATAAGCCGCTTTAAGCTGTGTTGATGCACTGACATCATAAGTCAATGCAACACGGGGCTCCCAGCCTTGGTGGCTGATAGCGCTGTAATCATGGCCGACTGATGGATCGTTGTAATCAGGCGCTGGGTTTGGCACACCTTGTGATCGAATATGGCTATAGCGAAGTGAGGCGGTGAGTTCGAGATCTGGGGTAATAAAGTACTTATCTTGTACAAACACACTGGCTGTTTGTTGCGCGCCCGATGGTTCAAAGTTGGGTGTGTAGTAGCCGTTGTTTTTCGATGGCTTTTTACGATACGTGTGGTTGTAGACGTGTGAGTCTCGGTCTTGATCTTGATACTGGGCCCCGATCATGACTTCGTGATCACCGAGGTAACTGGTATTGGTGATCTCGGCAAACCAACGCTCATAGGACAACCAGACTTGGTGGCCGTATTGGCCTGATGTGATGTAAGACTGATAGGTACTATCTGGGCGCTCCCAATAGCGATGGTTTTGTGAATGCGCGATCACGACACGGGTGTCGATATTGTCGTTAAACGGTTGATAGTGATAATTCAACGTACTGGTATATTCGCGATAGTGATTATCTACTGAGGTGGCGAATAATGCGGCTTCGTAGCTACCATATTTATTGATTTTGTAATCACTAATTGAAGGCATGGTGCCGCGACGATTCGCCCACGGCTTTCTCCCTTGGTCGTCATAGCGGGTGTGGCTGAGCATCATATTGTGCGCGTTTGACTGGTAGCGAATCTTACCCAGCAAACTGTGTTGACGGTAGCCAGAGAACGTAAAGACATCACCGTTGCCCAGTTCGATATCATCGGCATCACGTCGAGAGCCGTGCAACAGCACTGACCAACCAGCGTCAGAAGCACCATAAGTGGTCACACTGCGCTTCCATTGTTGGTTCACACTGTTGAAGCCGGCTTGAGCCATCGCGCCAATCGACGAATCAGGGTCAAGAAAGTCAGCCGCTTCTTTGGTTTCCATGATAAAGCTGCCACCAAAAGCCCCCACACTGGCACGCACATTATGATCGCCTCTTACCACGCGCACGGATCGTAGTAACTGAGGATCGATGAAAAAGCTACCATAGCGATACTGTTGAAAGCCGACGGGGGCACCATCGACCCGAACAGACAGTGCCGAGGGATGCGAAAAGCCCCACACATTGATACGTTCACTGCCTGGACGTGCGCCAGCGTCGAGTGAGACGCCAGGCATCTTCATTACCAATTCTCCGATATTATGCGCCTGTTCACGTTGGATATCGTCTAGCTCTAACGTCGACTTTCCGGGTGAGGTGAGGGTGATAGGGTGGTTTAATTGCTCACCTTGTATCTCTATAGTTTCAATGCGGCTAGAAGAGGAGTTTGTGGTCGCACTGGCGGTTTGGGCACTAACGGCAAAGGCTGCCAAAATGGAAAAACGTAGAGAGCGATATGGCATATTGATACTACTTCACTGACGTATAAAAGCGCGCACTATACGCCAGCTCTGGGTAACTAGCAATGTTAATGAGATTGATTATCAGTTATGCATTGGTCATTTTTGTTGCCAAGCAGTATGATACTGGGAAATGCTCAATAGGATATGCCCATGTTTACCGGAATTATTCAAGCGGTGGCACATATTGAAGTTTGCCGCGATCATCAAGGTATTCGAACATTCGATATTCGTTTCCCGGATGGTTTTTGTGAGGGGTTAGCGGTAGGAGCCAGTGTCGCCATCGATGGTGTGTGCTTGACAGTGACTGAGCAGCTTGAACAAACGCTGGTTCGCTTCGATGTGATGGTACAAAGTCTCGCGATTACGACACTAAAAAGCATCAAAGCTGGGGATGCGGTGAATGCTGAACGTGCCGCGAAAGATGGCGCTGAAATTGGCGGACATCCGTTATCGGGACACGTCGATTGCCGTGCGACCTTATCCGATGTGCTGGTACAAGAAGAAAATTATCGTTTGCGCTTTTCGGTACAGCCTGAATGGATGCGCTATGTTTTTTCCAAAGGCTATATTGCCATCAATGGTGCGAGTTTGACCATCGCAGAGGTGAACAAAGACCAAGGCTGGTTTGATGTTTGGCTTATTCCTGAAACACGTCGAATGACAACGTTCGAGCGAAAGGCAGAAGGGGATCAAGTGAATATTGAAATCGAGCGCCAGACGCAAGTCATGGTCGACACGGTGCGCGAGACGCTCAATGAGCAATTGAGTCCTTTACTTCCCGTACTCGAATCGCTTGCGAAAGAGCAGGGGATTGATCTAGATACCATCGGTGTCGCTAAGCAACCATGAATTAACAAATAGCAAACATTCTCTCCATCCGGCTAATGCCGCAACAGGCGGGGCGAGCGACGCGCCGCCTGCCTTCCAAGCTGCCCAAGCTCCACTTGTTCACTTTGTGCGCGAACTTGCTCAAATGATGATGTGGTTAACAAAAATGTCAGTATTAAGACATAAAATTATGCTCGAACGCTCATTTTTGTTGTGAGTTTGTTTTCGAGATGCTGTGATTATGCAAAATGATAGTGTGGTTTTGAACGTGTAACCCTACTAACAGTGACAAGGATAATCATATGAAAAAGGCATCGTCGACTCTATTAGGAGAGTGCGTGTCCGAGTTTATCGGCACGGGCTTACTCATTTTTTTTGGTGTGGGCTGCGTGGCCGCTTTAGTGCTCACCGGCGCTGACTTTGGTCAGTGGGAAATCAGTATTGTATGGGGCTTTGGTGTCGCCATCGCCATTTACTGTACCGCAGGGGTGTCCGGCGCGCACATTAACCCCGCGGTCACCATTGCACTCGCCGCGTTCCACGGCTTTGATAAGAGTAAAGTTGTTCCATACATCATTTCACAAATGCTTGGCGCGTTTGCCTCGGCTGCGCTCGTCTATAGCCTTTATAGTAACCTTTTTGTCGAGTTTGAGCTGGCAAACAACATGGTGCGCAGTAGCCCTGAGGCCTTGTCGACGGCGGGGATCTTCTCGACCTATGCGCATCCTGCCTTGTCGTTTACGGGCGCCATGGCGGTAGAGTTTGTGATCACTGCGGTACTGATGTTCGGTATTCTCGCACTGGGTGATGAAAACAATGGTGCGGCTCGTGGTCCAATGAATCCGCTGCTAATCGGTATTCTTATTGCCGTCATTGGTGGCTCTTTGGGTCCATTGACCGGGTTTGCGATGAATCCAGCGCGTGACTTTGGTCCGAAGCTGTTTGCTTACCTCGCTGGATGGGACTATGCCCTGACGGGCGCGCGTGATATCCCGTACTTCATTGTCCCTATTGTTGCCCCTATTTTGGGTGCCTGCTTTGGCGGTTGGCTGTATCCGAAAGCGATTGCCCCATATCTCCCCCAAGCAGGACATGGCTGTACGATCCCTAACCAATGTGACGACGATGAGCTGGCTGAAACGGAGACGCGAGAAGTCAACGCCTAACCTAGCACTGTGTCCAATGGCGCTCAGCATGAAATAAAGCAATGCGCGACATTGAGCAATGTGCAATGACACATGGCGCGAAATGTCGCGATACAGACTAAAATAAGAGAGATAGAAGGAAACCCTATTATGTCAGCGAACAAGTATATTGTTGCTCTCGACCAAGGCACCACCAGCTCACGAGCAGTGGTTATGGATCACGATGCCAATATCGTCGGTGTATCTCAGCGCGAGTTTACGCAAATTTATCCGCAAGCAGGTTGGGTTGAGCACGATCCAATGGAAATTTATGCCACCCAAAGCTCAACGCTGGTGGAAGTGCTGGGCAAAACCGGCATTCGTAGCGATGAGATTGCTGGGATCGGGATTACTAACCAACGTGAAACCACGGTTGTGTGGAACAAAGAAACCGGTAAACCGGTTTACAATGCCATCGTGTGGCAATGCCGCCGTACTGCTGACATCTGTCATGACTTGCGCGAGCGTGGATTGGCGTCTTATGTGCGTGATAATACTGGGTTAGTCCTTGACCCTTACTTCTCTGGCACCAAGGTGAAATGGATCTTGGATAACGTAGAAGGTGCGCGCGAAGACGCAGAAGCCGGTAAACTGCTATTCGGTACTGTGGATACCTGGTTGGTATGGAAGATGACTCAAGGGCGTGTGCATGTGACTGATTATACTAACGCATCACGCACCATGCTGTTTAATATCAATGATATGTGCTGGGATCAAAAAATGCTCGATGAGCTTGGGATCCCTGCTTCAATGCTCCCTGAAGTACGTCGCTCTTCCGAAGTCTATGGACAAACGAACATCGGTGGTAAAGGCGGTACGCGTATTCCTATCGCGGGGATTGCGGGTGACCAACAAGCAGCCCTATTCGGACAAATGTGTGTTGAAGCCGGCCAAGCGAAAAACACCTATGGAACGGGCTGCTTTTTGCTAATGAACACCGGGCAGGAGAAGGTGACATCGAGCCATGGCCTGTTGACTACCATTGGTTGTGGCCCGCAGGGCGAACCATCCTATGCGCTTGAGGGCGCGGTCTTTATGGGTGGTGCCTCAATTCAATGGCTCCGTGACGAGCTAAAAGTGGTGGAAGACGCCCATGACTCTGAATACTTTGCCACCAAAGTTGATACATCGAATGGCGTGTATGTTGTCCCGGCGTTTACCGGTTTGGGAGCACCCTATTGGGATGCCTACGCTCGCGGTACCATTGTGGGGCTGACCCGTGGTGTGAACTCTAACCATATCATTCGCGCGACCCTAGAAAGCATTGCCTATCAAACGCGTGATGTATTGGATGCCATGCAGGCGGATTCAGGTATTAAGCTTGAAGCGTTACGTGTTGATGGCGGCGCCGTTGCCAATAACTTCTTGATGCAGTTCCAAGCCGATGTGCTCGACACCGACGTGCATCGTCCGGAAGTGACAGAAGTCACCGCGTTAGGCGCGGCGTACCTTGCGGGTATGGCGGTCGGTTTCTGGGATGGCCTGGATGAGCTAAAAGATAAAGCCAAACTGGACCGAAGCTTTGAACCACATCGAGACGAAGAAAAACGCAATCGCCGCTATCGTGGTTGGAAGCGAGCAGTAAAATGCGCACAAGCGTGGGCTGAGCTGCATAATGAAGAAGAAGATGTGTAAGCCTGATATCACTCTTTTATAATGAAAGGCGCGTTTTCGCGCCTTTTTTCATATTGCCCTGTCGCCGGCCGATTGATCGTGTTCCTCTCTTTTACTGCGTTTTTTCTCCGCCTATAAAGGCACAGGACTACTCGCTAGACGGTTTTTTAGTTCACATGAACGCCTTTTTCTTAACACTTCTTCTACACTTGTCACAGTCAATAATAATTTTTCGAACATATATAGTGACCGAAAACGAAAGTTGATATACAGTTATATCCATCAGTTAATGTTCGTTCGCTCATATTTGAACAAGGTCGGCTAAAAATGACTACGCATAATTCTCATCAAGACGCACTTCTCGACATCCTCGTGGTTGGGGGCGGGATTAATGGTGCCGGTATCGCTGCTGATGCGGCGGGTCGTGGACTCAATGTGGGTCTGTACGATGCCAAAGATTTCGCATCGGCCACTTCATCCGCGAGCTCGAAGCTTATTCATGGTGGATTGCGCTATCTCGAGCATTATGAGTTCCGTTTGGTCTCGGAAGCACTGGCCGAACGTGAGGTACTGATCAACAAGGCGCCCCATATTGCGTTTCCGATGCGTTTCCGTTTGCCGCATCGCTCGTATCTGCGCCCAGCCTGGATGATCCGTTGTGGCCTATTTTTATATGACCACCTCGGTAAGCGCTCAACATTACCGAGCAGCCACAAGGTTGATTTGCGTAAAACTGGCTACATGAACAAGGACATGAAAGTCGGATTTGAGTACTCAGATGCTTGGGTGGATGATGCGCGCTTAACCTTACTCAATGCGCAATATACGCGTGAAAAAGGGGGAGAGGTGCGCAATTACTGCCAAGTGGTCGCGGCAGAGCGTGAAAACACGATTTGGCGAGTGACGCTAGAGGACGCACATACCGGTGAGCGCTTTGAGCGCAAAGCCAAGGCATTGGTGAACGCGACTGGCCCTTGGGTGAAGCAATTCTACGATGACAGTCTCCACGAAAAATCGCCGCGTGGGATCAAAATGATCAAAGGCTCTCATATTGTTGTGCCACGTATTCATCAAGACCCACAAGCGTATATTCTGCAGAATAATGATGGCCGTATCGTCTTCGTGATCCCATATCTCGACAAGTTCTCATTGATTGGTACCACGGATGTGGAGCATAAAGCCGATCCCCGAGAAGCAAAAATTGACGAGGCTGAGATTGATTACTTAGTTGATGTCGTCAATCAGCACTTTACTCACCAAATTCAGCCTCAGGATGTCGTTTGGAGCTACAGTGGCGTGCGACCATTGTGTGATGATGAATCGGACTCGCCACAGGCGATGACACGCGACTACACCATAGAGTTGGAGCACCAAGGCAATCAAGCGCCGTTGGTTTCCATCTTTGGCGGTAAGCTCACGACTTATCGTAAACTGGCGGAGTCTGCGATGCGCAAACTCGAGCCATTCTTTGACAAGATGGGTCAGCCTTGGACGGCTAGCGGTGCACTTCCCGGTGGTGATTTCAGCTGCACACGGGATGAGCTCGCCCTGTCGATTAAACAACGTTATCCGTGGTTAAGCCATCATACGGCGCAGCGATTTGTCGATACCTACGGTACCCGCACACATCAACTAATGAGAGGTTGTCACAGTGAAGCGGATATGGGTCATCGGTTTGCTGATGGGGTTTACCAGGTGGAAATTAACTATCTGGTGCAATATGAGTTTGTTCAGCATGTGGAAGATGCCTTATGGCGTCGCACCAAATTAGGCTTGTATCTGACTGAAGAACAGGCTGATGCGATTAGCCAATACATCGAGCAGCAGCGCGTTAAAGTAAACGCACTGCCATTAAGCGAGGCAAGCTAGCACTCGGTAAAGTGAGCCCGTGTCGCTAACACGATGGGATGACAAAAAAGAGCGCCGATGGTCGGCGCTCTTTTCGATCGACTGTTTTCTAACGCCTTTTGGCCGATAACGTGCTGCCTAGTGATGCGCTGATCACCATGCCAATCGCGAGCCATTGACGCAGGGCCAGTTGTTCATCGAGCACGAGTAGCCCAGCCATGGCGGCAACAGCAGGCTCTAAACTCATCATCACACTGAAGGTTTGTTTGGGCATGTTGCGTAACGCTATCATCTCCAGAGAATAAGGAATAGCACTGGAGACAAGGGCGACAGCGATCCCCAAGGGTATCAATTGCCATTGAAAAATCGCACCATCAGTCGCAATGTAGCCCGCTGGTACGAGATAAAGGGCAGCAACGCTCATCCCCAGAGCAACCGTCCCGCCGCCTGGCGCTAAATTTCCAGCCTTTTGTCCAAATAGAATATAGCCAGCCCAGCAGCCGCCCGCCGCTAATGCGTAAGCCACTCCTTTTGGATCCAAGGCATCCACGCCTGACAAATCGGGGAGGAGAGTAATAACACCGCCAACGGCGAGCACGATCCAAAGACTGTCTCTGGCGCGACGAATAGAGATTAAAGCCACCAATAAAGGACCGGTAAACTCAAGTGCGACGGCAATCCCTAACGGAATAGTCTCGATAGACAAATAAAGCAGCATCATCATGCCACCAAGACAGCCACCATATACCGTTATCGCTCGCCAATGTCGCGCGCGTGGCCACTGACGCCAAGGGCGAAAGACGAGCCACAAAATGAGGGCAGAAAAGCCGACACGCAGGGCAGTGGTCCCAATAGGGCCCACCAGAGGGAAAAGCTGTTTGGCAAAGGATGCGCCAAATTGAATGGCGCACATGGCACCAAAAACACTCAATATCGCAACAAAAAGCGCACGAGCCTGCATAATCCCTCCTTTTCAGTAAAATAGAGCTATTACCTTAACATAGAGGCAAAAAAAAGCCGCTCCGATGAGAGCGGCAAAGATTTTGGAGCGAATTGTCTCAATCCTATCGTATTCGCTAGAATTTTTGTTTAGCTGAGTCGTAGGCATCTTTGAGAGACGTCAGTGCCTGTTCGGCGCCTTGTTTAATGTCGTCCCACGCATCGTCACTGGCATGCTGCAGCTCATTAATGCGTGTTTTCGCTTGCTCTTTTCTTGCGCGCAAATGCTCAATTGACTCTCGGTACTCTGCTTTTGCATTTGCCGAAGCAACATTCGCTTTTTCTTCGAGTTTATCAATTTCTTGATTCCAGTCTTGCAAGCGATTATGTAACTTATCTATCATCTCTTGGCGTTGCATAATACCTCCTGTTAAAAGGGCCTAAGTCTACGTACAGGCGATTAATCAGTGGCGAAACGCAGTGGCGAAACGCCTTATTATTTAGGCATTGCCTTCGACGTCGAGTTCATCAATGACTCGTTCAACGTCCTGCGCGTTCTCTGCCATTAATACGGCAAGATCGCGCGCGGCATCACTTTTCACTTCGCCTGATAGGGTTGCGACGCCATCGTTAACGGATACATCAATATTGGTTCCACTAATATCGGGATTCAGCAACAAGCTTGTTTTAAGCGCCGCGCTGACTTTGGTGTCAACGACGGCTTGGCCTAGGTCGGCTGACTGGCTCGCAGGTTGCGACACAGTGAGCTCGTTTTTTATCTCACTCACGCCATCAATCTGACGAACTAAGCCACTGGCCAAGCTTTTATCAAGCTCGGTATCGACTTTCCCGGTTAGAATGACCACGCCTTGCTCAACATCTGTGTTGATATCAAAGTTATTGAGGTTAGTGTTCACCATCAGCATGGACTCGGCTTTGCCATCAATCCAAGCGTCTTTGGCTTCATCTTGCCAGTCATTGGCGCTGCTCGCCGCAGAGACAGAAGAAGCGCCAAGCGCAAGCGCTAACCCTAATGATACAAATAAAGGATGAAATCGACCTTGCGGAGTCGTCTTCATTAAATCCTCCTTTTTCAATGAGTGTGAGCAACGTTGTGGCGCTGCTAGGCTCCCAAAAGCGAAATCTATGCCAGTTTTAAAATAGTTTAAATATCAACAGCTTATATAGTGGTTGATGATTTGATGGTTTTGCTTTTTAGGTAATTTTTTCCTAAGTTCTGGTAATTATTACTTAATAACTGGGGTTGGATATGGCAGTCTAGAACAAGAAAACGCTTGGAAGGAATGCGATGTATATGTCTTGCTTGTTCGCTTATTTACCTCAGTCGTCAGATGCCTCTTTGCGTCATATGCTAAAGGTGGCGCTTAACGCGCGAGCGACGAACGTGGTGTGGTTTGATACGTTAGCCGCACTGTTAGAAGCGTGTCAGGTTGATGACCCTGACTGGGTCGTAATAGATGTTGACACCAAGGATGGCGATATCGATGAGCTGCTCGCCATCATGATGCGTATCACCCACACGCAATGGGTGTTATTGACTGATGGCGCGCCCTTTCCTGCTTGGAATCACCACGCCCAAGACATGGCTGCGACGGTATTTCGTCGTCCTATCGATAAGCAGGCCTTCCAGCATCTCGTTATTGATCAGATGCGCGGTGAGGATCGTGGGCAATCACAGGGTACCCCCGTTATTACTAGCCAGGCAGATCAATACGGCTATTTATTGGGCTCATCAAGCCCGATGCTGGCCCTGTACCGCCAGCTTCAACGACTAGGTCCAACGAAAGCGAATGTGTTTATCATCGGTGAGAGTGGGGTGGGCAAGGAGCATGTCGCAAAAACACTCCATGGCTTGGGTCGACCGACTGACATAGGCGGGATGGAGAGGCGAAGCCAAGGGGGGGATGCCCCTTTTATGGCGGTCAACTGTGGGGCGCTGAGCCCAGAACTGATCGAAAGTGAGTTGTTTGGTCATGTCAAAGGGGCGTTCACTGGCGCGCATCAAGATCACCAAGGGATTTTTTACCAAGCCGAAGGGGGAACGGTGTTTCTCGATGAAATAACGGAAATGCCCCAGTCGCTGCAAGTGAAATTATTGAGGGTGCTGGAGTCAGGGGAATACCGCCCAGTTGGTTCGACACGCAATCAAAAAGCAAATGTGCGTCTTTTGGCCGCCACCAATCGCGACGCGCAAGAGGCGATTCAGCAAGGCAAGCTGCGTGAGGATATTTATTATCGCTTGGCACAATTTGTGGTGACGGTTCCGCCATTAAGGGCGCGAGGAGATGACATTCATGCACTGACCACGCATTTCCTCGCTGAATTGAATTTTAATCATCAGACAACCGTGAGCATTAGCGATAACGCGCTCGAGCACGTCCAGCACTACCACTGGCCAGGGAATGTACGTGAACTCAAACATGCTATTGAGCATGGCTTTCTATTGAGTAATGGGTGCATTGAAGTCACGGATCTACCCGCTAACGTGATGGGTGATGATCCGTCAACAGCGGTTGAGGCGCTTTCGCTGCCAGAGGGAATCAGGCTTGATGAACTTGAAAAAGCAGCGATTTTACAAACACTCGCACGCTGTCAAGGAAATCGTCAGCGTACGGCTAAGGCGCTTGGGATCAGCCCTAAAACCTTATACAACAAACTCCAGCAATATCATGCATTATCGTCTGATTGAGCGGCATCAGGAAGAGGCGGAGATAGGATCGCGAGTGATTGAGGCTGCGCGTCAATCGTCAGTTTTCGGTCGCGATAAAGCTCGCCGTCAATGACATAGTCAATGACTGATGTAGCACGTATCGAGACGCGTGTGACTTGTTGATAGTGAGTAAAGCGGCCTAATCGTGTTTCAAACAGACTCGCGAATGCTAATTCCATGAGGGACAACGCGGTATCTGTTTTGGTAGAACTCGCGGTGAGCCAAGTGACATCGAGTTTGCCGTCGGCATAATTTGGTTGGCCTTGCCCTTGGGCTAATAAGGTTGTTATTGGTGCGGCATTGGCGACCACCATACTGGTTGTGCGGATCAACTGAGGCGCTTGGTGATCGAATTGAACGGTGAGATCGATGGCTTGATTTTGACTGGCAGCCCCGAGTAGACCCTGCAAATACGCCCACTGGCCTAATTGATTTTTCTGCTCCCGAGCGGCGTGGCGAATCATTTGTTGTTCAAAGCCAACGCCCACGACTAACAACGCCACTTTGCCGTTACAGCGTGCGGTGTCGATGGTTCGTGGCGTCCCATCTAAAATTACATCGCAAGCGGCATCAATATTTAAAAATTTGGTCTTTATCCCCCACAATGCATGGCATAAAGCGTTTGCGGTGCCAAGTGGTAATACGCCTAAAGGGATTGCGGTGTTAATCAGTGCTCGCGCAACGGCGTTCACGGTGCCGTCTCCACCGGCGGCGATCACCACATCAGCCTGTTGTGACACAGCGCGGCAAGCGAGTTGATAACTACGACGATTATGGCGTGTCTGATGGACGACTAACCGATACCCGTCACCTAAATAGGCCTGAATATAGTCGCGGTGCTTACGCCATTTCTTTCCACCTGCAGCAGGGTTAGCAATGATCCAGGCAATGGGACGCGCCAACCGCAACGCACCGCTTTGCTGAAAACGCACTAAAGCGCGGCGCTGGCGTTGGTTCAAGTGTGCTTTGGGGCGTACCATTTTGATGTCACCAAGCACATCCTCGAGCGAATGGTGGGGAGAAAGTGCCCAAAGATAGGCGGCAACAACCATCACGGACCGTCCGCGTCCTAGTGCACAATGCACCACCACCTTGTGTTCGGCTTGTCGCTGTTGATGTAGCCATTGTAACGCGCGCATCAGTTGGCTACGGGAGGGATAGGCATGATCCAATACGGGCACCGAGAGATAGGCGACAGCCTGTGATTGTGTGAAACGGTCGACGCTCTCGAATTCAGCGGTAACATCTAATATCCCATCAATACCTTGCGCTTGCAGATCGGGGATGTCTTTGTAGGTCAGGCGGGCACCGACATAGAGCCCAGGGGCGACTTGCTGGACGGGCGGTGCAACATCGCGTTTTCTTGCCCAACGATTGTACAGGTGGGTAAAGGTGAAAAATGGCGCAAACACCCACTGGCTGATGCGAGGCAACTGCCCGGACTGGCGTTTGCGAAAAAGGCGAGGCTGATTGCGCCAATAAGCGATACTAACGGCGAAAAATGCTGCCGCACACCATGAGAAAAGCAAGGTAAGGAGGACGTTAGGTATCCACCAGCTGATCGTAAATAAACACGCGGCGACCAAGCTATAAAAGGGACCTATAAACACGCTTATTGAGGGTGTTCATAGTTCTGTGTCACCCAACGTTTAAAGATCTACGTAGTCGTCGAGCCGCCCTTCGAAGTGGATGCTCAGTTGGGACAATGTCAGGTTCCAATTCTGCACCGGATGCGTCCACTTCTCTGACGCCTTCAACATACCTGCATACAGCAACTTGAGCAATGCGTTCTCG